>NZ_CP015418.1:600000-772500 GCF_001633165.1 Rhodovulum sulfidophilum DSM 1374
GAAGCAGCCCGATCTGCTGGCGCAGGTAATTGGCGAAAAGATCGGGCCGGGTGACGGTGGTGACATAGGTGCCGGGCTCGGCGACATGACCGAAAGACAGGCGGCTGTCGACCAGGGCATGGCTGACCGTGGTGAAGCGGATCTCGGGATAGACCGCGCGGAACCGGGCATGGGGGGCCGATCCGGACAGCACCTCGGCGAAGCGGGCCCGAAGAAAACCGGTTGCGGTCTCATAAAGCTCGACCAGCCGTCCGACGGCTGCGGCCGCATCCGTGAAGGCTTCGGCGTCGGGCAGGCTGGGGCTGGAAAGCGGAAGGTCGCTCTGGTCCGGCATGGGCAGGTCTCCGGTCGGCTGGGGCGGGGTTGGGCCAAGTGTCACGCTTTGCCCGCGAGGCGCAAGCCTCGCCCGTCGCAAACACGGGGCGCAAGCCTCGCCGTTACCAGACACGGGGCGAAGCCTCGCCCCTGGCAAACGCGGGGCCGCCCACCCAAGGCCCGGGACCTCGACAGACCCCGCCCCCTTGCCAGCGGCGCCGCGCGGAACAATCTATGGGACATGACAGGGACACTTCTTTCCATCGGGCATGGATATTCCGCCCGCGAGCTTGCGCAGAGCCTCGAACCGGGCTGGCGCGTGATCGGCACCAGCCGCAGCGCCGAGGGCGCCGAGGCGCTCCGCCGGACCGGCATCGAGGCCCGGATCTGGCCCGGAGACGATCTCGGCCCCGATCTGGCCGCGGCCACGCATCTCATGACCTCGGTGCCGCCCGGCGCCTCGGGCGATCCGGTGCTGGCCGCCCTCGGCGAGACGTTGCGCGCGGCGCGGCACCTGCGCTGGGTCGGCTATCTCTCGACCACCGGGGTCTATGGCGATCATGGCGGCGACTGGGTCGACGAGACGGCGCCGCTGACCCCCGCGACCTCGCGCGGCGAGGCCCGGGTCGCGGCCGAGGCGGGCTGGGCCGCGCTGGGTCTGCCGCTGCATATCTTCCGGCTGGCGGGGATCTACGGGCCGGGCCGCTCGCCGCTCGATCGGGTGCGCGAGGGCCGCGCCCAGCGCATCGTCAAGGAGGGCCAGGTGTTCTCGCGCATCCATGTCGCGGATATCGCCCAGGTGCTGGCCGCCTCGATGGCCGCGCCCGATCCCGGCGCGATCTACAACCTCGCCGATGACGAGCCCGCCCCGCCCGACGAGGTAATCGCCTTCGCCGCCGAGATGCTGGGCCTGCCGGTGCCGCCCGCCATTCCCTTCGAAAAGGCCGAGCTGAGCCCGATGGCCCGAAGCTTCTACGCGGAATCGAAGCGGGTCCGGAACGACCGGATCAAGACCGAGCTCGGGGTCCATCTGCGCCATCCCGACTATCGCGCCGGTCTGGCCGCTCTGCTGGAGACGGAACGCGCCGCAATGATCCGCTGACGTCAGCGCCGGGATCGGCACGGGTGCCCCGCGGGCACCCGCCTTGCGGGCCGGTTCTCCGGCCCTGGTTCTCAGGCCCGTGTTTTCAAACCCGGTTTATCAGGCCCGAAGCGCGGCCTGCGCCGCACCGCCGGCCAGAACCTCGCGCAGCTTGGCCTCGATATCGGCCGCATTCAGCCGGGCATCGGCATACATCGCCTCGGCGCTGGCATGGTCGATGAAGGTATCCGGAAGCACCATCGAGCGGAACTTGAGCCCGTTGTCGAAGACGCCCCGCTCGGCCAGAAGCTGCGCCACATGGCTGCCGAAGCCGCCGATGGCGCCCTCCTCGATGGTGATCAGCGCCTCATGCTCGCGGGCAAGCCGCAGGATCAGATCCTCGTCCAGCGGCTTGGCGAAACGGGCATCGGCGATGGTGGGCTCGATCCCTTCGGCGGCCAGCGCCTGGGCGGCCTCGCGGACCTCCTTCAGCCGGGTGCCGAAGCTCAGAAGCGCGACGCGCTTGCCCTCCTGGATGATGCGGCCCTTGCCGATTTCAAGCGGCACGCCCTTCTCGGGCAGCTCGACGCCGACGCCCTCGCCGCGCGGATAGCGGAAGGCGATGGGACCCTCGTCATGGGCGACGGCGGTGGCAACCATATGCACAAGCTCGGCCTCGTCGGCGGCGGCCATCACCACCATCCCCGGCAGGTTCGCGAGGAAAGCGGTATCGAAGGCGCCCGCATGGGTCGCCCCGTCGGCGCCCACAAGCCCGGCGCGGTCGATGGCAAAGCGCACCGGCAGGCGCTGGATCGCGACGTCATGGACGATCTGGTCATAGCCGCGCTGCAGGAAGGTCGAATAGATCGCGCAGAAGGGCTTCTGCCCGCCCGCCGCCAGCCCGGCCGAGAAGGTGACGGCGTGCTGCTCGGCGATGCCGACATCGAAGATCCGTTCGGGGAAGCGCTCGGCAAAGAGGTTCAGACCGGTGCCGTCGGGCATTGCCGCGGTGACCGCCACGATCTTGCGCTCGGTGCGGGCCTCGCGGATCAGCGCCTCGGCGAAGACCTTGGTATAGCTCGGGGCATTGGCGGGGGTCTTCTTCTGGACCCCGGTCTCGATGTCGAATTTCGAGACGCCATGGCCGCAATCGGGCGCGTTCTCGGCGGGCGCATAGCCCTTGCCCTTCTTGGTGATGGCGTGGATCAGCATCGGCCCGGTGGCGCGGGTCTTGACCGTGCGCAAGATCGCCAGCAGCTGGTCGAGATCGTGACCGTCGACCGGGCCGACATAGGAAAAGCCCAGCTCCTCGAACAGCGTGCCGCCGACGGTGACCTGCTTGACCAGATCCTTGGCGCGCTTGGCGCCCTCCTGGAACGGCTCGGGCAGGTGGCGGATCGCACCCTTGGCGATGGACTTGAATTCCTGGAACGGGGCGCCCGCGTAAAGCCGGTTCAGATAGCGCGACATGGCGCCGACGGGCGGTGCGATCGACATCTCGTTGTCGTTCAGGATCACGATCAGCCGCTTGCCCAGATGGCCCGCATGGTTCAGCGCCTCATAGGCCATGCCGGCCGAGAGCGAGCCGTCGCCGATCACCGCGATGGCATCGCCCACCCCCGCCTCGGGCGCGGTGCCCAGGTCGCGGGCGACGGCAAAGCCCAGCGCCGCCGAGATCGAGGTCGAGCTGTGGCCCGCGCCGAACGGGTCGTATTCGCTTTCCGAGCGCTTGCAGAAGCCCGACAGCCCGCCCTGCTGGCGCAGGGTCCGGATGCGGTCGCGGCGCCCGGTCAGGATCTTGTGCGGATAGCACTGATGGCTGACATCCCAGATCAGCTTGTCGCGCGGCGTGTCGAAGACCGCATGCAGCGCCACCGTCAGCTCGACCACGCCCAGCCCCGCGCCCAGATGCCCGCCGGTTTCCGAGACCGCCGAGATCACCTCCTGCCGGAGTTCCTGCGCGACCTGCCCAAGCTGGGCATCCGAGAGCGCCTTGAGATCCGAAGGGCTGACGATCCCGTCGAGAAGCGGGGTATTCGGGCGTTTATTCACTGGGGCAGCCCTCCTTGGGCGTTACCTGATTACGACTCTCGGGAAATGACGAAACGGGCGGCGGCCTTCAACGGATCGGCCCGCCCGCCAAAGGGATCCAGCGCGGCCTCGGCCTCTTCGACCAGGGCCAGGGCCCGGGCGCGGGCGCCGTCGAGCCCCAGAAGCGACACGAAGGTCGCCTTGCCGGCCTCGGCATCCTTGTGGACCCGCTTGCCGGTCTTGGCGGCATCGCCCTCGACGTCGAGAATGTCGTCGGCGATCTGGAAGGCAAGGCCCAGCGCGGTGGAATAGGCGGTGAGCGGCGCGATATCGGCGCGGGCCAGACGCGCGCCCGCCTCGGCCGACCAGCGGATCAGCGCACCGGTCTTGTTGGCCTGCAGCTCGGTGATCTCATCGAGCGTCAGCGACCGGCCGGCGGTCTCGGCGGCGATGTCCTGGGCCTGGCCCAGCACCATGCCGTCGATGCCCGAGGCCCGGGCCAGAGAGGCCACCAGATCGATCCGCACCGCCGGGTCGGGATGGCAGGCGGGCGCGGACAGCAGCTCGAAGGCCAGCGTCTGCAGCGCGTCGCCGGTCAACAGCGCGGTGCCGTCATCCCATTTCACATGCACGGTCGGCTGCCCGCGGCGCAGGTCGTCATCATCCATGCAGGGCATGTCGTCATGAACAAGGCTGTAGGCATGCAGCGCCTCGACCGCGGCCGCGGCATCGACCGCCGCCTCGGGCGCGATGTCGTAAAGCGCGGCCGACTCGAGCACCAGGAACCCGCGCAGCCGCTTGCCGCCCGAGACGGCATAGCGCATCGCCTGCGTGACGGGCTGGTCGGCGGCGCCGGCCAAAGCCTCGGTCAAACGCGTCTCGATCCGCTCGGCGGCGGATTTCAGGCTGGACTGGAACATCGCTGTCAAAGACCTTCGGCCGGTTTCGTCCCGGTGGGGTTGCCCGCGCCGTCAAGCGTCATCGCCTCGATCTTGGCCTCGGCATCCCGCAGCTTGGCTTCGCAATGCTGCCGCAGCTTCATCGCGCGTTCCGAGAGCGCAATCGACTCTTCCAGCGGCACCTCGCCGCGTTCGAGCGCGGCCACGGCCTCTTCCAGAGCCCGCATCGCATCCTCGAAGGTCATTTCCCCGATCGGTTTTTCCGTCATGCCCCCCGCTCCATCAGCACCGCCACATGGGCCGCCGCAGAGGCCCCAAGGGCTTCAAGATCATATCCGCCCTCCAGTGTCGAGACCAGCCGCCCCCCCGAATGGGTCTCCGCGATGTCGCAGAGCCGGTGGGTGATCCAGGCGAAATCCTCGGTCCGCCAGGCCAGTTCGGCCAGCGGATCGGCGGCATGGGCGTCGAACCCGGCCGAGACCAGCACCAGCTCGGGCGCGAAGGCCTCGAGCCGGGGCAGCGCATGGGCCTCGAAGGCGGCGCGGAAGGCCCGCCCGTCGCTGCGGGGCGCCAGCGGCAGGTTCAGCACGTTGTTCGCGGCCCCGGTCTCGGCCGCCTCGCCGGTGCCGGGATAAAGCGGCATCTGATGGCTCGAGACGAACAGCGTGCGCGGCTCGGACCAAAGCAGATCCTGGGTGCCGTTGCCGTGATGCACATCGAAATCGACCACCGCGACCCGCGCCAGCCCGTACCGGTCAAGCGCGTATTTCGCGGCGATGGCGATGTTGGAAAACAGGCAGAAGCCCATGGCGCGGGCGGCCTCGGCGTGATGTCCGGGCGGGCGCATCGCGACGAAGGCATTGGCGGCCGCGCCCGCCATCACCATGTCGACCGCGCGCAGCGTGCCGCCCAGCGCCCGGAGCGCGGCCCGGAACGAGCCCGGCGAGACATGGGTATCGGGGTCGAGCGGCACCGTGCCCTCGGCCGGGATCGCCGCCTTCACCGCGTCGATATAGTCTTGCGGATGGGCGCGCAGCAGCTCGGCCTCGTCGGCCAGCGGCGCCTCCTCGCGCAGCAGACCGGCGAAGCCTTCGGTCGTCAGCGCCCCGGTCACGGCGCGCAGCCGGTCGGCGCATTCGGCATGGCCGGGCGGTGTCGCATGGTCGAGGCCGTCGGGATGGGTCAGGAACGCCGTGGTCATGTCCGAAGGCTACGCGGGCGCGCCGCCTTCGGGCAAGCCCCGCGCGCAGGCGGCCTCTGTCGGGCCAGGGTGGACGCGGACGGACCGGGCACCGGGTGCGGGATCAGTCGGGCGCCAGCATGTAGCCCTCGCCCCGCACGGTCTGCAGGTAGCGGGGCTGTTTCGGGTCGTTCTCGATCTTGCGCCGAAGCCGGGTGATCTGCACATCGACCGCACGCTCCTGCGCCTGCCCGCCATCGCGGCCCAGTTCCTCGACCAGCCGGGTCCGGCTGACCGCCTCGCCCGGATTGGCCGAGAAGATCTTCATCAGCTGGGCCTCGGTCGCGGTCAGCCGGACCCGCTCCTCGCCCTGCCAGAGCTCGCCCCGGCCGACATCGTAGCGCACCGGGCCCAGTTGCAGCACCTGCGGCAGCTCGATCTCGGAGCGCACCTGCGGCACCCGGCGCAGGATGGCGTTGATCCTGAGCAGGAGTTCCTTCGGCTCGAAGGGCTTGGGCAGATAGTCGTCGGCCCCGGCCTCGAGCCCCCGGATCCGGTCCGAGGTCTCGCCGCGCGCGGTCAGCAACAGGATCGGCGTCGCGATCTCCTGCCGAAGCGCGCGGGTCAGCGCGATGCCATCCTCGCCCGGCATCATCACGTCCAGCACGATCAGGTCGAATTCGAGCCCCTGCAACAGCTTGCGGGCATGATCGGCATCGCGCGCGGTGCTGATCCAGAAGCCCTGCCGCATCAGGAACTTGCGCAACAACTCGCGGATCCGCTCATCGTCGTCGACGATCAGCAGATGAAGCTCGGCCTCGCCCGTCATGCCCCGCGCTCGGTGATCCTGTGGAAATGACGGCGCATCTCGGGATCCATCATCGCCTCGAGCACCTGGCGGAAGCCGGCCACCGCGGCGGGACCCGCGGCGCGATAGGCATCGCGCATCCGCGCGCGCTGCGCGTCGGAGAGATGATGTTCGAGATCGAGCCCGGCCTCGGTCAGATACAGGTGGCGTTCGCGCTTGTCGCGATGCCCGACCCGGCTTTCGACCAGCCCGTCCTCGATCAGCGCGCGCAGCACCCGGTTGAGCGACTGCTTGGTCACGCCGAGGATCGAGAGCAGGTTGTTCACGGTGGTCCCGGGCGCCTGGTGGATGAAATGGACCGCCCGATGATGCGCCCGGCCATACCCCCGTTCCTCGAGAATCCTGTCGGGATCCGCGGTGAAGCCGCGATAGGCGAAGAACATCGCCTCGATTCCCTTTCGCAACTGTTCATCTGTCAGAAACAGCAGGCTTTCACCGCTCTTCTGGGTAACCGCCGGGGCGATCTGGGCCATCGCGACCTCCCGTCCTTCGCATCGTGACCGAATTTTCAGCAATCTTATGTCAGCCTTGTTGACTTTCCAAGACTCAACTGCTAGCCAGCGCTGAAATTTGCGCAACATTATGTCCGAAGCGGACTTAAGATTGGCAATTTTCGCAAATCGAAACCCCGGAGGGGAAAAGAAAAGGACGAAGGCCATGACTGGCTACGACGACCGCGACGGCGTTATCTGGATGGACGGGAAACTGGTGCCCTGGCGCGACGCCAATGTGCACATCCTGACCCACGCCATGCACTACGCCTCGGCGGTATTCGAAGGCGAGCGGGCCTATGGCGGAAAGATCTTCAAGTCGCACGAGCATTCCGAGCGCCTGAAACGTTCGGCGAACATGATCGACTTCGAGATCCCCTATTCGGTCGAGGAGATCGACGCCGCCAAGGCCGAGGTGATGAAGGCGAACGGGCTGACCGACTGCTATGTGCGTCCGCTGGCCTGGCGCGGATCGGGTCCGGACATGGGCGTGGCCGCGGCACAGAACCCGGTCAGGATGGCGATCGCCGTCTGGGAATGGGGTGCCTATTACGGCGCGGCCAAGATGAAGGGCGCCAAGCTCGACATTGCCAAATGGAAGCGGCCCGATCCGGCGACCGCGCCGAGCCAGGCCAAGGCGTCCGGGCTTTACATGATCTGCACCATGTCCAAGCATGCGGCGCAGGCCAAGGGCTGTTCCGACGCGATGATGTTCGACTATCGCGGCTATGTGGCCGAGGCGACCGGGGCGAACATCTTCTTCGTCAAGGATGGCGAGGTGCATACGCCCAAGGCCGACTGCTTCCTGAACGGGATCACCCGGCAGACCGTGATCGGCCTGCTGAAGGACAAGCAGATCAAGGTGCATGAGCGCCATATCGAGCCCGCGGAACTGGAAGGCTTCCAGCAATGCTGGCTGACCGGCACCGCGGCCGAGGTGACCCCGGTGGCCGAGATCGGCGATTACAATTTCGAGGTCGGCGCACTGACCCATGACATCGCCGAAACCTACGAGACCTTCGTCCGGGCCTGATCCGGACGAACCGGCCGGACCGGCGGCCGCGCGTCAGCCCTGGGGCGTGATCCCCTTGCGCGCGCGGCCCCTCTCCAGCCCAAGCTGGCGTTCGCGCCAGATGATGAAGACGCCAGCCGAGATGATCAGACCGGCACCGATCAGCACCATCGGGGTCGGCACCTCGGCAAAGACGAAATAGCCGATCACCAGCGCCAGCAATATCGAGGCATAGTCGAAGGGCGCCACCAGCCCGGCCTCGGCATGGCGATAGGCAGAGGTCAGGCAGATCTGGGCCAGCCCGCCGACAAGCCCGGCCAGGATCAGCATCGCGGCCGCCCCGGGCGAGGGCATGACCCAGCCGAAGGGGATGGTGAACAGCGACAGGACCGTCGCGACCACCGAGAACCAGAACACGATGGCCGAGGTCCGTTCGGTCTGGACCAGCTTGCGCACGAAGACCTGGGCCAGCGCCGCGCAACTGGCCCCGCCCAGCGCCACCACCGCGCCAAGCGTCGCCCGCGCGTCCACGGCATCGGTGCCGAAGGAGGACAGCCGGGGGCTGATCACGACCAGAACCCCCAGCAGCCCCAGCGCCACCGCCGACAGCCGGAACAGCCGCACCTTCTCGCCCAGGAACATCGCCGCGAAGATCACCACCAGCAGCGGCGAGGAATAGCTGATCGCCGTCGCCTCGGGCAGCGGAAGGATGCCCAGCGCCGCGAAGTTCAGCACCATCGCCGTGCCGCCCACCAGCCCGCGCCAGAACTGGCCCAGCGGGTCCTTCGTTCTCAGCCCAGCGCCCAGCTGCCCGGTCCAGACCAGCCAGACCAGGATCACCGGCAGCGCGAAGAACGACCGGAAGAACACCGTCTCACCGGGCGGGACCCCCTGTTCGGAGGCGGCCTTGATCAGGGCCGACATCACCACGAAAAGCGTGACGGAGGTAAGTTTCAGGCCGATGGCGCGGGACGGGTTCATGAAAGGCTCGGATCTTGAGGGGGGACCGCGTCGTCCATAAGCCCGCCCGCACGTTTTGCAAGGGCGGTTCGGCGGCTCAGCCCCGAGACAGCCGCGCCACGGCCCAGCGCGCGGCCTCGGCCACGACCGGGTCGGCATCCTCCGAAAGTCGCGCCACCGCGCCCCGCAGCCGGCTGTCGCCCGAATTGCCGATCGCATAGCAGACATTGCGCACGAAACGGCCGCGCCCGATGCGCTTGATCGGCGAGCCCGAGAAGCGCGCGCGGAAGGCGGCATCGTCCAGCCCGGCCAGCTCGGCCAGGGGCGGCTCGATCAGATCGGGGCGGGCGGCATATTTCGTCTCGGTCGCGGCGACGGCGAACTTGTTCCAGGGACAGATGCCGAGGCAGTCGTCGCAGCCATAGATCCGGTTGCCCAGAAGCGGCCTGAGCTCCGGATCGACCGGGCCCTTGTGCTCGATCGTCAGGTAGGAAACGCAGCGCCGCGCATCGAGCTGGAAGGGCGCGGGGAAGGCACCGGTCGGGCAGGCGTCGAGACAGGCGGTGCAATTGCCGCAATGCCCGGTCTCGGGGGCATCGGCGGGCAGCTCGACGGTGGTAAAGATCACGCCGAGGAAGAACCAGTTGCCGAGGCGCCGGCCCAGCAGGTTGGTATGCTTGCCCTGCCAGCCCAGCCCAGCGGCCTGGGCCAGCGGCTTTTCCATCACCGGGGCGGTATCGACGAAGACCTTGATCTCATGGCCCGGCGCCTGTTCGAGGAACCAGCGCCCGAGCCGTTTCAGCCGCTTCTTCAGCACGTCGTGATAGTCGCGGTTCTGGGCATAGACCGAGATCGCGGCGCGGTCGGGCCGGTCCAGCGCCGCCAGCGGGTCATGGGCCTGGGTATAGGGCTCGGCGAACATCACGACCGACCGCGCCTCGGGCCAGAGCGCCGCCGGATTGCCGCGCCAGGACATTCGCTCGGCCATCCAGCCCATCTGGCCATGGCGCTCCTTGGCCACGAACTCGGCCAGCCGCCCGGCCGCCTCGGGGATCGCGTCGGGCCGACAGACCCCCATCGCCGCCAGCCCCTCTTCGCGGGCCCGGGCGGCGAGGCGGTCTTTCAGCGCCGCGGTCAAAAGTCGAGATTCGCGTAATGCCTGGGCGGCGGGAAGCCCGGCACCTGATCGGCGAGGATATTGCGGAAGGCCGGCCGCGACTTGATCTTGGCATACCAGTCCTTGACCGCCGCGTTGCGGTTCCAGTCGACATCCGAGATGTAGTCGAGACAGGACAGATGCGCAGCCGCCGCGAAATCGGCCAGTGTCATCACATCGCCCGCCAGCCAGCGGCGCTGATCCAGGAGCCAGCCCATGTAATCGAGATGGTACTTGATCGCCGTCGCCCCGGCCTTGACGTTGCGGCTGTCGGGATAGCCCGACTTGGTGACCTTCTTGTTCACCCGCTCATACAAGAGCTTCGAGGTCACCTCGTGGTGGAACTTGTCGTCGAACCAGAACACCAGCCGCCGCGCCTCGCAGCGTTCGGCCGGGCTGCCGGGCAACAGACAGGGGTCGGGGAAACTCTCGTCGAGATATTCGCAGATCGCCTGGCTTTCGGCCATGATGCGCCCGTCCATCCGCAGCACCGGCACCTTTCCGGCCGGATTGCGGCGCATGAAATCGGCGTCGCGCTCCCAGTAGCGCTCTTCGACCAGCTCGACCTCGATGCGCTTCTCGGCAAGCACCAGGCGAACCTTGCGGCAGAAGGGCGACAGCGGCATGTGGTAGAGGCGGTTCATGCGGACTCCCTGACGGTTGACCTGTCGGTCTTCATGGCCCCTCGGATCCGGATTTTCAATGGTCGAAACAATCCGATCGGCCGTCGGCAAGAATCGTCGCAGCGCCCTCCTCGACCTGATCGGCCCGGCGCAACAGCGTCGGCGACAGATGATTCGGATCGCGGTCCTTCGGGTTCGGCAGCAGCACAGCCAGCCGCGCGGCCTGCGAGCGCGACAGCTTCGAGGGCGGGATGCCGTAATAATGCCAGGCGGCGGCGTCGACGCCGAACACACCCTCGCCGAATTCGGCCACGTTGAGATAGACCTCGAGGATGCGCCGCTTGGACCAGGTCAGTTCGACCATCGGCGTCAGCACCGCCTCGAGCGCCTTGCGCGGCCAGCTGCGCCCCTGCCAGAGATAGACATTCTTGACCGTCTGCTGGCTGATGGTCGAGGCGCCGTAGCGCCCGCCGGCTTCAAGCGCGCCGCGGATCGCGCCCATGTCGAAGCCCCAGTGGCGGCAGAAATTCGCGTCTTCAGCGGCCACGGCCGCGCGCTGCATGGCCGGTGCGATCTCGCGCATCGGGGCCCATTGCTGGTCGATATCGCCAAGCCGCATCCGCTCCGCCATCATGGTGGGCGTGGTTGGCGGGTTGACGAGACTTGGTGCGATCAGCACCAGGGCCACGAGCGCGAGGACCGCCAGCGCCCCGCGCCGGGCCGCCCGACGCAGCCTCTGGGCCAGCGGCAGGGGGACGCTGTCGCGCCGCGCGGGCTTCTTTCCGGCAGCTTTCGCCCCGGCATTCCTGGTTCCGGTAGTCTTGGTTCCGGAACGTCTCGTCCCGGTGCTTTTCGTCGGTTTCGCCATGCCCGGGTGATAGCCGAGGCCGCGGCGCTTGACCACCGCTCCGCAGCCCCGGAAAGCTCAGCCGGTCCGCGCCCGGCCGTCGCAGCAGGCGGGCCGGATCACTCCGCCGTCGCGCGGCTTTTTTCCAGCACCTCGCGCAGCGTCGCCTCGTCTTCCTTCGACAGCGAGGTCCGCAGGATGCGCCCCTCGACATTGACCTCGCGCAGCCGCTCGATCACGCGGTCGCCGGTGGCCTTGCGCACCAGCACGAACAGCGCCGAACTGCCGGGGGTCAGGGTCTCGCCCAGCTCCTTCATGAAGCCGTCGTCGATACCGATATCGCTGAGCGCACCGCTGATGGCGCCCGCCCCCGCCCCGACCGCAAGGCCAAGCAGCGGATTGAGGAACAGAAGCCCGATCAAGAGGCCCCAGAACGACCCGCCCACGGCGCCCGCCGCGGTCAGGTTCACCGCCTGGTGCAGCTTGACCTTGCCCTCGGCGTCGCGGGTCACGACGACCACATCCTCCATGTCGAGAAGATAGTCCTTCTGCATCCGGACCATCTCGCCCCGCATGTCGAAGGCCTTGCTTTCATCGTCGAAGGCCACGGCAATCAGATCGGCCATATCGCCCTCCTTGCTTGGTTTCGGTTACCAGGAAAGGTGGGGTTCCGCGGGCCCCCGAATAACCCCCCGCGGGGTCAAAAACGAGTGACCCCCGCGCACCTCTCGGCGGCAGGGGTCGAAGCTTTCAGGCCGGAACAGGCTCTATTCCGCCGGAACCGCGCGTTCCTCGATCCCCAGAGGATGGGACAGATGCGGCAGCATCTCCTTCGGGCAGACCTGCAGGAAGTTGCCCTTCTCAAGCTCCCAATGGGTGAGAAGGTCGCGCGCCTTGGGGCTGCCGGTCTCATCGAAATGACGGGAGATCAACCCCTTCAGCTCGGCCTCCCAATGTTGCACCGCGATCCTGCAGGTGACCAGCGTCTCGGGATTGATCTTCTCGGCCGCCGCGCCTTCGGGATCGTAGAGATAGGCCATGCCGCCGGTCATGCCGGCGCCGAAATTGGCGCCGATGGTGCCGAGGATCACCGCGATCCCGCCGGTCATGTATTCGCAGCCGTTCGAGCCGCAGCCCTCGACCACCACCCTGGCGCCCGAGTTCCGCACCGCGAAACGTTCGCCCGCCCGGCCCTTCGCGAAGAGATACCCTTCGGTCGCACCGTAAAGAACGGTATTGCCGATGATGGTGTTCTCGGAGGCCACCAGCGGCGAGCTGAGCGGCGGGCGCACGACGATGGTCGCCCCCGACAGGCCCTTGCCGACATAGTCGTTGGCATCGCCCGCGACGATGATCTTGAGCCCCGGCGCGCCGAACGCCCCCAGCGACTGCCCGGCGCTGCCCGCGAGCTTCACGGTCAGATGGTCGGGCTGAAGCTTGTTGCGCATGCCGAAGCGCTGGACGATGAGGCTGGAAACCCGGGTGCCGATGGTACGGTCGGTGTTCCGCACCGCGTAGGACACCTGCATCTTCTCGCCATCCTCGAAGAAGGGCGCCGCATCGCGCAGGATCTCGGCATCCAGCGTATCCGGCACCTCGGTCCGCGACCGGGTGCGGTCGAGCGTCGGGCGGTCATTGGCATCGACCTGGATCAGCAGCGGATTGAGGTCGAGATCGTCGAGATGCGCCGAGCCCCGGCTGATCTGGTTCAGAAGGTCCGAGCGGCCGATGATCTCGTCCATCGAGCGCGCCCCGATCTGGCTGAGCAGCTCGCGCACTTCCTGGGCATAGAAGGTGATCAGGTTCACCACCTTGTCGGCATTGCCGGTGAACTTGCCGCGCAGCTTTTCATCCTGGGTGCAGACGCCCACCGGGCAGGTGTTCGACTGGCACTGACGGACCATGATGCAGCCCATGGCGATCAGCGCGGCGGTGCCGATGCCATATTCCTCGGCCCCCATCATCGCCGCCATGACGATGTCGCGCCCGGTCCGAAGACCGCCATCGGTCCGAAGCGTCACCCGCTCGCGCAGGTTGTTCATCGACAGGACCTGATGCGCCTCGGTCAGGCCCATCTCCCAGGGCAGACCGGCATATTTGATCGAGGTCGCGGGCGAGGCGCCGGTGCCGCCATTATGGCCCGAGATCAGGATCACGTCGGCCTTGGCCTTGGCGACGCCCGCGGCGATGGTGCCGACGCCCGAAGAGGCCACCAGCTTGACCGTCACCTTGCAGCGCGGGTTGATCTGCTTGAGGTCGTAGATCAGCTGCGCCAGATCCTCGATCGAGTAGATGTCGTGATGCGGCGGCGGCGAGATCAGGGTCACGCCCTTGGTCGAGTGCCGCAGACGCGCGATCAGGTCGGTGACCTTCATCCCCGGAAGCTGGCCGCCCTCGCCGGGCTTGGCGCCCTGGGCCACCTTGATTTCAAGCTCTTCGCAATGGTTCAGGTATTCGGCGGTGACGCCGAACCGGCCCGAGGCCACCTGCTTGATCTTGGCCGAGGGGTTGTCGCCGTTGGGTTCCGGATAGAAATGCGCCGGGTCCTCGCCGCCCTCGCCCGAGTCGGACTTGGCGCCGATCCGGTTCATCGCGACATTCAGCGTCTTGTGCGCCTCGGGGGACAGCGCCCCCAGCGACATGCCCGGCGTCACGAAGCGCTTGCGGATCGAGGTGATCGATTCGACCTCCTCCAGCGGCACCGGCTTGCCCAGCGACTTGATGTCGAGCAGGTCGCGCAGATGGATCGGCGGGGTCGAGCGCATCGCGGCCGAATACTGCTTCCACACCTCGAAAGACGCCGTGTTGCAGGCCTGCTGCAGCATGTGCATGTTGCTGGCTTCCCAGGCGTGACGTTCGCCGGTGCGACGGGCCTTGTAGAACCCGCCGATCGGCAGCACGTCCTGACCGCCCTTCCAGCCCAGCCGGTGCACCTCTTCCAGCTTGCGCTGGATGCCGGTGACGCCGATGCCGGAAATGCGGCTGTGCATGCCCGGGAAATATTCGGCGCACATCGCGCGCGACAGCCCCACGGCCTCGAAATTGAGCCCGCCGCGATAGGACGAGATCACCGAGATGCCCATCTTGGACATGATCTTCAGAAGGCCCAGATCGATGGCCTTGCGGTAACGGCTGACGGCCTCGGTCAGGCTGCAATCCAGCAGGCCGCGCTTGATGCGGTCGGCCAGCGTGTCCTCGGCCAGATAGGCGTTCACCGTGGTCGCGCCGCAGCCGATCAGCACCGCGAAGTAATGCGGATCGACGCATTCGGCCGAGCGCACGTTCAGCGAGCAGAAGGTCCGGAGCCCCTTGCGGGTCAGCCAGCTATGCACCGCCGAGGTCGCGAGGATCATCGGCATCGCGACCTTGTCCTCGCCCTGGTGATGGTCGGTCAGCACGATATGGCCCGCGCCCGAACGCACCGCGTCCTCGGCCTCGTTGCGGATCCGCTGCAGACCGAGGCGCAGCGCCTCGGGGCCCGCGCCCGGCGGGAAGGTGCAGTCGATCTCGGCCATCGGCACCGAGAAATGCTTTACCAGCTCATTGAACTGGGCATTGCCGAGGAAGGGGCTTTCCAGGATCACGATCCGGGTCTGGCTGCCATCCTCGTCAAGCACGTTGCGCAGGTTGCCGAACCGGGTCTTGAGGCTCATCACCCGGTATTCGCGCAGCGAGTCGATCGGCGGATTCGTCACCTGGCTGAAGTTCTGCCGGAAGAAATGGCTGAGCGGGCGGTATTTCTCGGACAGGACCGCCGAGGGCGTGTCGTCGCCCATCGAGGCCAGCGCCTCCTTGCCGTCCTCGGCCATCGGCATCAGGATCGATTCGATTTCCTCGATGGTATAGCCGGCCGCGATCTGACGCCGCCGCAGATCCGCCCCGTCGAAAAGCACATTCTCGGGCAGGTCGCCCAGCACCTCGTCGATCTCGGACACGGTGTCGAGCCATTCGCCGAAGGGCTGGCTGGCCGCCATCATGTCCTTGATCTCGCTGTCGCGGAACAGCTTGCCGGTCGCCATGTCGACGCCCAGCATCTGCCCCGGACCCAGCGCGCCCTTCTCGAGCACGGCGGATTCCTCGGTCGGCACCATGCCGCTTTCCGAGCCCGCGATCAGCAGCCCGTCGCCGGTGACGACATAGCGCAGCGGCCTCAGGCCGTTCCGGTCGAGCCCGGCGCAGACCCAGCGGCCATCGGTCATGGCCAGCGCGGCCGGACCGTCCCAGGGCTCCATCACCGAGTTCACATAGGCGTACATGTCGCGCCAGGCGGGCTTCATCTCGTCGGTGGTCTGTTTCGAATAGGCCTCGGGCACCAGCATGGTCTTGGCCATCGGCGCATTGCGCCCGGCGCGGACCAGAACCTCGAAGACGGAATCGAGCGCGGCCGAGTCCGACGAGCCCTGCGCCACGATCGGCTTGATGTCTTCGGCCAGCTCGCCGAAGGCCGAGGAGGCCATGCGGATCTCGTGGCTTTTCAGCCAGTTGAGGTTGCCCTTGAGGGTATTGATCTCGCCGTTATGGGCCAGCATCCGGAACGGCTGGGCCAGCCACCATTGCGGGAAGGTGTTGGTCGAATAGCGCTGGTGATAGATCGCGAAGGCCGATTCGAAGCGGTCGTCCTTGAGATCGGGATAGAATTCGGCGACCTGCTCGGCCAGCATCATGCCCTTGTAGATCACGCTGCGGCAGCTGAGCGAGCAGATATAGAGCGAGGGCACATGGGCAGCGGCGGCGGCCTTCTCGATCCGGCGACGGATGACGTAAAGCTCGCGCTCGAAGGTCTCCTCGTCGACATCCTTGGAATTCGAGATCAGGATCTGCTCGATCTCGGGCCGGGTCGCATTGGCCTTCTCGCCCAGCACGTCGGTATTCACCGGAACGTGGCGCCAGCCATAGATATAGTAGCCCATGCGCAGGACTTCGGTCTCGACGATGGTCCGGCAGACCTCCTGCGCGCCGAAATCGGTGCGCGGCAGGAAGACCTGACCGACGGCGATCAGCCGGTCGGCATGGGGCTCGTGGCCGGTGCGGCGGATCTGGTCGTAGAAGAACGGCACCGGGATCTGCACATGGATGCCCGCGCCGTCGCCGGTCTTGCCGTCGGCATCGACCGCACCGCGGTGCCAGACCGCCTTCAGCGCGTCGATCCCGTTCTCGACGACCTTGCGCGAGGGCTTGCCGTCGATCGAGACGACCAGGCCCACGCCGCAGGACGAATGTTCATCTTCGGGGCTGTAAAGACCGTTCTCGGCCACGAAAGCCCGCTTGGCTTCTTCCCGGGCAACCCAGGCGGCATCGTATTTGGTCATTGCTGTTCTCCTTCGGAGCCCGTCGAGCCCATGCTCATTCCGTCTGCGGCAGAGGCCATCATCTGGACCTCGGTCAACCGCACGTGATCGCCGGCGAAGGCATAGCCGGCGGGTTTGCTCTCGATATAGACCTCCGAGTTCAGCGGCAGGTCGAGGGTGCCCTCGAACAGCCCGGCCGACACGAAGCCATGCCCCTTATGCGCGCCTTCGGCGGTGAAGGCGTACCAGAGCGACGAGCCGCATTCCGAACAGAAGGCGCGCTCGGCCCATTGCGACGAGGCATAGGTCTTGACCGGACCCTCGGCCCGGATCGGCTGCGTGGTATGGACCGCCATCAGCGGCCCCGAGGTCCATTTGCGGCACATTCCGCAATGACAGGCGCCAAGCACCCGATGCGCCAGGTCGATCTCGACCGTGACGGCGCCGCAGAGACAGTGCCCCTTCAGAGTGGTGTCGGACATCGGCTTGCCTCCTATTCCGCGGCGACCTGGGCGGGCTGCGCCAGAAAGTCGAGAATGCTGTCGGCCGCCTCGCGCCCGTCGCGGATCGCCCAGACCACGAGGCTTGCGCCGCGCACGATGTCGCCGACCGCGAAAACGCCCGGCAGCGAGGTCTCGTGGCTGCGGAAATCGGCCTTCACGGTACCCCAGCGGGTCACTTCCAGCGCCTCCTCGCCCCATAGCGCGGGCAGATCCTCGGGCTCGAAGCCCAGCGCCTTGATCACCAGATCGGCGGGCTCGGCATAATCGGCGCCCTCGATCACCTCGGGCGATTGCCGCCCCGAGGCATCCGGCGGGCCAAGCCGCATCTTCTGCACCATGACCGAGCTCACCGGATCGCCGGCAAAACCGTTCGGCGCCGAGAGCCAGACGAAATCGACGCCCTCTTCCTCGGCATTCTGCACCTCGCGCTGCGAGCCCGGCATGTTGGCGCGGTCGCGGCGGTAAAGGCATTTGACGCTGACCGCGCCCTGACGGATCGCGGTGCGCACGCAGTCCATGGCGGTATCGCCGCCGCCGACCACGATCACCCGCTTGCCCTCGGCATTGAGCGCGCCCGACAGGTATTCCGGCACCTCGTCGCCGAAGCTGACCCGGTTCGAGGCGGTCAGGTAATCCAGCGCGGCAACGATGCCCTGCGCGCCCGCGCCCGGGCCGGTCAGGTCGCGGCCCTTGTAGACGCCGGTCGCGATCAGGACCGCGTCATGCTTGCCGCGGATCGCGTCGAAGCTGATATCGGTGCCCACATTGCAGTTCAGCACGAATTCGACGCCGCCCTTCTCAAGCTGCTCGACCCGGCGCATGACCACGTCCTTTTCCAGCTTGAAGCCGGGAATGCCATAGGTCAGCAGCCCGCCCGCCCGGTCATGCCGGTCATAGACGGTCACCTGCAGGCCCGCGCGCCGCAGCCGGTCGGCCGCCGCCAGCCCGCCCGGGCCGGCGCCGATGATGGCCACGCTTTCGCTGCGCTCCTCGACGGGTGCGATCGGCGGCACCCAGCCTTCTTCCCAGGCGGTGTCGGTGATGTATTTCTCGACCGCGCCGATGGTCACGGTGCCATGGCCCGACTGCTCGATCACGCAATTGCCTTCGCAAAGCCGGTCCTGCGGGCAGATCCGTCCGCAGATCTCGGGGAAGGTATTGGTGGCCTGGCTCATCGCATAGGCCTCTTCCAGACGACCCTCGGCGGTCAGCCGCAGCCAGTCGGGGATGTTGTTGTGCAACGGACAGTGCGACTGGCAGAACGGCACGCCGCACTGGCTGCAGCGCGAGGCCTGTTCGGCGGCCTTCTCGGCCGCGAATTCGGCGTAGATCTCGCCGAAATCCTGTGCACGGTCATCGGCCTCGCGTTTTTCCGGCGTCTCTTTCGCCACACGGACGAACTGAAGCATCTTTTGCTGCGCCATTGCCTTTCCTTCCAGGATGGGTCGGGACCTTCGGGACGCTTCTATACGAAGGACGCCCCATCATGAAAAGTCAGTATTGCTGTCTTATTTGCAAGAAATTTCGACCTCAGCGCCCCCGGAGGCAAAAAAATCTGCGCTTTTAGGTCAGCACAGTTTCCATATGCTGGAGTCTTCCCTTTCCGAATCACGCCCCTATGCTGAGCGCGAACCTGAACCTCCGGGCCATCCCATGACGCTTTTCCACCTGTTTCTGATCGCGGTGATCCAGGGCATCACCGAGTTTCTTCCGATTTCCTCATCGGGCCACCTGATTCTTCTGCCCGGCCTGACCGGCATGGCCGATCAGGGCCATATCATCGACGTGGCGGTGCATGTGGGCACGCTTGCCGCCGTCATCCTCTATTTCCGCAAGGACGCGATGCTGGCTCTTGGCGGGCTGACCCGGGTCGCCCGGGGCCAGATCGACACGCCCGGCGCCTTTCTGGCGTTGTGCCTGATCATCGCCACCATCCCGGTGATGGCGGTCGGGCTGGTGCTGGAGCTGACCGGGCTCGAGGACATGATGCGCAGCATCGCGGTGATCGGCTGGACGATGCTGATCTTCGGCCTCGTGCTCTGGGTCGCCGACACCCGTTTCCCCGCGACCCGAAAGGCCAATAGCTGGACGCTGAAACACGCCCTGATCATGGGGCTATGGCAGGTTCTGGCGCTGATCCCGGGCACCTCGCGCTCGGGCATCACCATCACCGGGGCGCGGATGCTGGGCTATGACCGGGTCGGCGCCGCGCGGCTGTCGATGCTGATGTCGATCCCGACGATCCTGGCCTCGGCGGTGCTGGTCGGCGGAAAGGCCGCGACCGAGGCCGACATGGCGGTGCTGCGCGACGGCGCCATCGCCGCCGGCTTCACCTTCGTCGCGGCGCTGGCCGCGCTGGCCGTGATGATGCGGCTCGCCCGGTCGGTCAGCTTCACGCCCTATGTGATCTACCGGGTGATCCTCGGCCTCGTCCTGCTCTGGATCGCATATACCTGATCAGGACTTGAGCCGCTTGGCCGCCTCGCGGACGTCGTAGAACTGACCCGCGGGGCGGTAGCGCCACAGATATTCCGGCAGCACCGCCTCCATCGCGGTGGGCTGGATGCCAAGCTCTGCCAGCCCCGGCAGCCCCTCGCCGACGACATTGTCGCGCCCGAGATTGCGGACCTGGTCGCGGGTCACGACCTTGTTCTCGATCAGCCCCAGCGACAGCGACTGCACCAGGTCGAAGACCGTCCCCATCGCGGCGCCCAGCGCCAGCGGCAGCGGCAGCACGATCCGGTTCGGACGGCCGATCACGGTGAACATCTCTTCCATCAGCTCGCCGAAGGTGCGGATCTCGGGGCCGCCGAGCTCGTAGATGCCGGGCGCGGCCTCGCCCATCGCGGCCTTCGCCGCGGCGGCCGCCACATCGTCGACATAGACCGGCTGGAACCGGGTGTAGCAGCCCACCACCGGCAGGACCGGCGAGAACCGGGCCATCTGCGCGAATCGGTTGAAGAACTGGTCCTCGGGGCCGAAGACCAGCGAGGGCCGCAGGATCACCGCGTCGGGGAAGCTTTCGCGCACCGCCGCCTCGCCGCGACCCTTGGTCTCGGCATAGCCGCTGTCCGATTCGATGTCGGCGCCGATCGCCGAGATCTGTACCAGCCGTTCCACACCGGCGGCCCGCGCCTCCTCGGCGATATGAAGCGCGCCGTAATGCTGCACCAGCCCGAAGGTGTTGCGCCCGGTTTCGGCGAGAATGCCGACGCAGTTCACCGCGGCCTCGGCCCCCTGCAGCGCCCGCCGGACCGACTCGCGGTCGCGGACATTGCACAATACCGGCTCGACCTGGCCGACGGCGCCATAGGTGCGGACGAACAGCGCCTCGTTGGGGCGCCGCACCGCCACGCGCACCCGCCAGCCGGCGCGGGCCATGCGCCGCGCGACATAGCGGCCGACAAAGCCCGACCCGCCGAAGATGGTGACAAGCTTGGACATGGAGAGACGCCTCCCTGGCATATGATGGTATGCAACCGAATATAGGGGCCGGGCGCCCCAAGCAAGAGATCGTATCGCGAGGCGAAAATCGTCGTTGACACCGTCTGCGGGCACCTATAGATCACCGCCTCACGACACCTGCCCAGGTGGCGGAATTGGTAGACGCGCTAGCTTCAGGTGCTAGTGTTCGCAAGGACGTGGAGGTTCGAGTCCTCTCCTGGGCACCAACCCCAATAGCCAGGGGATTTCCCCTAAAGTCAGGGGAAGACGTGGCGAATTTCCTTCATAAGAACGACCTGCCCGACGATCTCGATCTCGGGCCGATGGTGGCCATCGACTGCGAGACGATGGGCCTCAACCCGCATCGCGACCGGCTCTGCCTCGTGCAGATGTCGGCGGGCGACGGCGACGCCCATATGGTGCAGATCGCCCAGGGCCAGACCGAGGCGCCGAATCTGACGCGGATGCTGGCCGACCCGGACACGCTGAAGCTGTTCCATTTCGGCCGATTCGACATCGCGATTCTCGAACATACCTTCGGCGTGACCACCGCGCCGGTCTATTGCACCAAGATCGCCTCGAAGCTGGTGCGCACCTATACCGACCGGCACGGGCTGAAATACCTGCTGCAGGAGCTGCTGGCGATCGACATCTCGAAACAGCAGCAAAGCTCGGACTGGGGCGCGGCCGCGCTGAGCCCGGCGCAGCTCGACTATGCCGCCTCGGACGTGCTTTACCTGCACCGTCTGAAAGAGGTGCTGGACGGCATGCTGGCCCGCGAGGGCCGCAGCGAGATCGCCCGGGCCTGTTTCGATTTCCTGCCCACCCGGGCCCGGCTCGACCTTTCCGGTTGGCCCGAGACCGACATCTTCGCACATTGAGACCATGACACCCGAAACCTGCCTGTCCATCGGCCGCCGCGTCCTGCGGATCGAGGCCGACGCCGTCCATCGCCTGGCCGAGGGCCTCGACCAGGAGTTCATCCGCGCCGTCGAGACCATCCTCGGCGCCACCGGCCGGGTCATCGTCTCGGGCATGGGCAAGTCGGGCCATGTGGCGCGCAAGATCGCGGCGACCTTCGCCTCGACCGGAACGCCCGCCCATTTCGTCCACCCTGCCGAAGCCAGCCATGGCGATCTGGGCATGGTGGCGCGGGGCGATGTCTGCCTCGTCCTGTCGAATTCGGGCGAGACGCCCGAGCTGGCCGATATCGTGGCCTATACCCGCCGCTTCGGCATTCCGCTGATCGGGGTCGCGGGCCGGCCCCGCAGCACGCTGTTGCGGCAGGCCGATGTGGCACTGCTGCTGCCATCCGCCGACGAGGCCTGCCCGATGGGCCTGGCCCCCACCACCTCGACGACGATGACGCTGGCGCTTGGCGACGCGCTGGCCGTGGCGCTGATGGAGCACCGCCAGTTCACGCCCGAGCATTTCCGCGAATTCCACCCCGGCGGCAAGCTGGGCGCGCGGCTGTCGAAGGTCGCCGACCTGATGCACAAGGGCGAGGACATTCCGCTGGTCGCGACGGGCACCGGCATGGCCGAGGCGCTGATCGTGATGAGCCGCAAGAGCTTCGGCGTGGTCGGCGTGACCACCCCCGACGGCCGACTGGCCGGGGTCGTGACCGATGGCGACCTTCGCCGCCACATGGCGGGCCTGCTCGAACGCAGCGTCGACGAGGTGATGACCGCCAACCCGCTGACCATCTCGCCCGACGTGCTGGCCGAGAAGGCGGTGGCGTTGATGAACGAGCGCAAGATCACCTGCCTCTTCGCCGTCGGGGCGGACGGGCGGCCGGGCGGCATCCTCCATATCCATGACTGCCTGCGCGCCGGGGTCGCATGACGCATGCAGGCCCATGACAACGCCTATTCCCGGTTCATCGCGGCGGCCAAGATCGTGCTGCCGCTGGCCGCGCTGGGGCTGTTGTCGACACTTTTCATGATCTCGCGCGACCATGGCGGCGGCGATGACGGCCTGCCGCCCCGGACGCGGGTCGAGATCGAGGGCCTCCTGCGCGAACAAAGGCTCGGCGCGCCGAACTATGCCGGCGTCACCCGCGACGGCACCGCGATCTCGATGCGCGCCGACACGGCCCGGACCGATCCCGACACTCCCGGCCGGAGCGAGGCCTCGAACATCCAGGCGCGGCTGGATCTGCCCGATGGCAGCTCGGCCGAAATCGAAGCCAGGACCGGCGCGATCGAAACCGACGATCAGGTGGCCGTGCTGGAGGGCGACACCCGGATCTCGACCTCGACAGGTTACAGAATCGAGACCGACCGCCTGCGCTCGGCCTTCGCGGATACCCGTGTCGAGGCCGACGGGCCGGTCGATGCGGAGGGGCCGCCCGGCCGGATCGAGGCAGGGAGCATGACGCTCGGCCCCGACCCCGAACACGAGGGCCGGTATCTTCTGGTTTTCAAGGATGGCGTGAGGCTGGTATATGAGCCTCGAAACTAGCGGAAAGGATCTGGTTTTGTCGGTACGCGCAGGTCTGGCGGCGCTGGCTCTGGTCCTGACGATCCCGGCAGGGGCCGGGGCGCAGGGAGCCGAAATCGCCTTTGGGTCGCTCAACCACGATTCCTCGCTGCCGGTCGAGGTCACCGCCGAGAGCCTCAGCGTCGATCAGGGCGACGGCACCGCGGTCTTCACCGGCGATGTGGTGGTGGGCCAGGGCCAGATGCGGCTCGCGGCCGGACGGATGCTGGTGGTCTATGGCGCGGGCGGTGCGGGCGGCGGCAGGATTTCGCGGCTCGAAGCCTCGGGCTCTGTCGTGCTGACGCTCGACGCCGAAGCGGCCGAAGCAGACAAGGCCGTCTACGATATCGGCGCGGCAACCATCGTGATGACCGGAAATGTGCTCCTGACCCAGGATGGCAACGCGATCGAGGGCCAGAGGCTGGTGGTCGATCTCACCCGCGGCACCGGCTCCATGGAGGGCCGCGTGCGCACCGTTCTGACCCCTTCGGACAAGCCGTGATGGCCGACGGCACAGCAGCCTTCGACCTGCCCGGACCCGCCGACGGATTGCGGATCGTCGACCTGCGCAAGAGCTATCGCCGCCGCCCGGTGATACGCGATGTCAGCCTCAGGCTCGACCGCGGCGAGGTGGTCGCGCTGCTCGGCCCGAACGGTTCGGGCAAGACCACCTGCTTCTATGCGGTGGCCGGGCTGCTGACGCCCGACGGCGGCAAGGTCATGCTCGACGGCCGCGACGTGACCACGCTGCCGATGTATCGCCGCGCCCGGCTGGGCATCGGCTACCTGCCGCAGGAGGTCTCGATCTTTCGCGGGCTCGATGTCGAGGACAACATCAAGGCGGTGCTCGAGATCGTCGAGCCCGACCGCCACAAGCGCCGCGAACGCCTCGAAGAGCTGCTGTCGGAATTCTCCATCGAGCATCTGCGCCGCGCGCCCGCGCTGTCGCTGTCGGGCGGCGAGCGGCGCCGGGTCGAGATCGCGCGCTGCCTTGCCGCCGATCCGAGCTATCTGCTGCTCGACGAGCCCTTCGCCGGGGTCGACCCGATCGCGGTCGGCGAGATCCGCGCGCTGGTCGCCGATCTCAAGACCCGGGGCATCGGCGTGCTGATCACCGATCACAATGTCCGCGAAACGCTCGAGATCGTCGACCGCGCCTATATCCTGCATGACGGCAAGGTGCTGATGAGCGGAACCACCCAGGAGGTGATCCGCGACGAGAATGTGCGCCGGGTCTATCTCGGCCAGAGTTTCCGCATCACCTGACCCCGCCGCGACCGGATCGAATCGCCCCCTCCTGCCCGCCGCGACCGGACCCGGCCGGGTGTCGCGCACCCGCCCCCTTTCCATCGCCGACGACCGGCAGCGACCTGTGTTGTCCGGCAGCGACATCGCCGGCCGGCGCCATGGCGGGACCGTTGACATCGCCGGGCGATCTGGCGCCAAATGCGGCTGGCGCCAGATCCTTCCGCCATGTGCCGACCGCAGGCGCCGGAACGGCTGAACACGGTGACCGAAGTCCTTGTTCCCGTTGACCCCGCCGCGCCTCGGCCTTAACGGAGGGCAACCCTGCGTCTGCAGGCAATCTCAGGAGGAACAATGCTGTACCAGATCAGCGGCAAACAGATTGATATCGGCGAGGCTCTGCAGACCCACGTCAAGGACGAGCTGACCGTCGCCGTGTCGAAATATGCCGACCGGGCCACCGACGCCAATGTCGTCTTCTCGCGCAACGCGCATCAATTCGTCTGCGAAGCGACGGTGCATCTGTCGACCGGCCTGACCGCCCAGGCGAGCGCCCAGGCGACAGAGATCTATGCCGCCTTCGACAGCTGCTGCGACAAGATGGAAAAACAGCTGCGCCGCTACAAGCGCCGCCTGAAAGACCATCATCGCGAGCGCTCGGAACCGGTGGAACTTTCCGGCGGTTCGGCCTATATCCTTGCCTCGACCGAGGAAGGAGACGAGTCCGACAGTCTTCAGCCGATGATCATCGCCGAGATGGAAACGCAGATTCCGTCGATTTCCGTGGGCGAGGCGGTCATGCAGATGGAACTGAGAGGCGCCCCGCTTCTGGTGTTCCGCAACGAGAAGACGGGCAAGATCAACGTCGTGCACGCCCGCGAAGACGGGAATGTGGGCTGGATCGAGCCCTGATCCGCAGCTGACCCGGCCGCGTCCGTATCCCGGGCGCGGCGCGTCCGAAGCGAGAGTGACATGCAGCTATCCACGCTCATCACCCCCGAAGCCGTCCGCGTCTTTGGCACCATGTCCAGCAAGAAGCGCCTGTTTCAGGAACTCGGAGAGGTCGCGCATGCGGCCTATACCCTTCCCCCGGGCGACGCGGTCGACGCCTTGCAGGAACGCGAGAGCCTCGGCCCGACGGGTGTCGGCCAGGGCGTCGCCCTGCCGCATGCCCGGCTCTCCGGGATCGACCGAGTCCGGGGCGCCTTCATCCGGCTGGAGAAGGCGATCGATTTCGGTGCTGTCGACCGCCAGCCGGTCGATCTGATCTTCGCATTGTTCGCGCCGCAGGATTCCGGCGTCGATCACCTCAAGGCGCTGGCGCTGGTCTCGCGCACCCTGCGCGACAACACGATCTGCGCCAAGCTGCGTGCCAATACCGACCCGGCCACGCTGCATGCGGTCCTGACCGAAGCAGCGGCGTCGCAGGCAGCCTGATCGGCCCGAACGGCGCCGACTGCCACCTCCGAAAGCCCCAGACAGAAGACCCGGAAATTGGCGGCGACAGGCCGCTGACAACAGCCCCGACATATCGAGAAGCACCCGGAACACCCACCGTTTGGCGCCAGTGACCTGACCCCCGACAGGACGAACCGGGTTTCGCAGATCAAACCGTCCGGCCAGAAGCGTCACGACGCCTGCAGGCGCCGGATCTGCGGAACCGGCCCTTCTGCCCGAACCTCAGGCCCGGACCTGGGCATCGGGATCACCCGTGCCGGAATGCGCGCGCAGGGCCCTAAACAGGCGCCGCTTGCCTCTGGCGCCGCCTCAGCTTGTGTAGCCTCCGCTGCGGAACCATTTCCAGGCATCCTCGATCATGGTCGGGAGGTCCGAGCGGGTCGGGACCCAGCCGAGCTCGGTTTCGGCGCGGGCGCTGCCCGAGACCAGCCGGACCGCATCGCCGCCGCGGCGGGGGCCCTCGGAATGGGGCACCGCGCGGCCGGTGACCCCCTGCGCCGCCTCGATCACCTCTCGCACCGAATAGCCGGTCCCGCTGCCGAGGTTGAAGACCCGGCTGCCCTTGCCCGCCAGCAGCCGGTCGAGCCCCAGAACATGCGCCGCAACCAGATCGCTGACATGGATATAGTCGCGGATGCAGGTGCCGTCGGGCGTCGGATAATCGGTGCCGTGGATCGTCAGCGCCGGGCGCCGGCCCTCGATCGCCTCCAGCATCACCGGGATCAGATGCGTCTCGGGGTCATGCGCCTCGCCGATCTCGGCCTCGGGATCGGCGCCCGCCACGTTGAAATAGCGGAAGATCACCGATTTCAGCCCGTGACTGGCCTCGAAATCGCGCAGCATGTCCTCGATCGCGCGCTTGGACGCGCCATAGGCATTCAGCGGCGCCTGTGCGCTGTCCTCGTCCAGCTTGACCCCGTCCTGGTCGCCATAGACCGCGCAGGTCGAGGAAAAGACCATGTTCAGGCAGCCCGCCGCCACCGCCGCCTCGATCAGCGCGAGCGACCCGCCCACATTGTTGCGCCAGTACTTGCCCGGATCCCGCATCGCCTCGCCGACCTGGCTGAAGGCCGCGAAATGCATCACCCCCACCGGGCGGTAGGCCGCGAAGACCGCGTCGAGCCGCGCCCGGTCGGCCAGATCGCCCCGTTCGAACGGGCCGAATTTCACCGCCTCGGCCCAGCCGGTCGAAAGATTGTCGTAACAGACCGGCACATGGCCCGCCCGGGCCAGGGCCTTGCAGGCATGCGAACCGATATAGCCCGCACCGCCCGTCACCAGGACATGCGCCATCGTCCTATTCCGCCGCCTCCGGCCGCGCGAACATGTCGCGCAGATAGTCCTCGAACTCGCCCTTCAGCTCGGGCCGCGCCAGCGCGAAGGACACCGTCGCCTGCAGGAAACCCGCCTTCGAGCCGCAATCGAAGCGCTGGCCGCCGAAGCGGTAGCCGTAGACCCCCTGGCCGTCGATCTCCTGGGCGATGGCATCGGTCAGCTGCAGCTCGCCCCCGGCTCCGAACCGCTCGTGGCGCAGGTTCTGGTCGAGATTGTGCAGCACCTTCGGCGTCAGGATATAGCGCCCGATCACCGCCAGGTTCGAGGGCGCCTCCTCCAGCGCGGGCTTCTCGACCATCCCCTTCACCAGCACCCGGTCGCCCATGTCCCGGGCGATGTCGAGAATGCCGTAGGCAGAGGCCTTCTCGGGCGGCACTTCCATCGCCGCGACCATGTTCGCCCCGGTCTCGCGATAGGCCTCGGTCATCTGCTGCAGGCAGGGCGTCTCGGCCGCGATCACGTCATCGGGCAGGATCACCGCGAAGGGTTCGTTGCCGATCAGCCGCCGCGCGCACCACACCGCATGGCCAAGCCCCATCGCCTTCTTCTGGCGGATATAGGCGATCGCCCCGCTTTCCATGTCGGTGCTGCGCAGGATCTCCAGCAGGTCGTCCTTGCCCTTCGAGCGCAGCGAATCCTCCAGATGCGGCGCATGGTCGAAATAATCCTCGAGCGCGCTCTTGCCCCGCGACGTCACGAAGATGAAATCCGTGATGCCGGCCGCGCGCGCCTCGTCGATCGCGTATTGGATCAGCGGGCGGTCGACCAGCGTCATGATCTCCTTCGGGATCGATTTCGTCGCAGGAAGGAAACGAGTCCCAAGACCCGCTACAGGAAAAATCGCCTTCGTAACTTCCCGGTTCATGATCTCACTCGCTTGTCTCTTTCATTTCATTCCGGCCCATATTGCCCGGGCCAACTTGTAACTTCGACATAATTTATTAAAAACTCGGGTAATTCGGCGAGTTTATTCCAATCTCCGGAACAGTTCCATGACGCATGCCGATTTCCACGCCACCCGAAAAAGACAGCATCCCCCAAAGACAGCGGAGAGCCCCGCCGCCCCGGTTGCCTGCAGGAGCCGGGCAGGCGGGGCGCATGTCAGGCGAGCCCCATCGCGGCCATCATCGCCTCGATCCGCGGAACGTCCGTGGGGTTGTTCAACTCCCAGAACTGGCGGCCGCGCGCCTCCACCTCGACGCAGAGCACCGGCCGCCCGTGTTCGAGGAAGCGCAGCTGTTCGAGCCCTTCGAGCCCTTCCAGCGGCCCCGGCGCAAGCCGAAGATAGGTCTCGAGCGCGGCCGGGCGATAGGCATAGACGCCGACATGGTGAAAGACCGGCGTCGGCGCCCTGTCGGCATAGCTTTGCCCGGTATAGGGAATGACCTCTTTCGAGAAATAGAGCGCCCGGTTGCCCGCGCCGAAAACGGCGGTGGTACCGCCCACCCGGCCCGCGCGGCGATCCTCGAGAAGCGCCGTCAGCGCCTGCCCGTCGCAGCGCAGCACCGGGGTCGCCAGATCGGCGCCGGGATCGGCGCGCAGCCCCGCCACCAGATCCTCGACGAACCAGGCGGGCGTCAGCGGCGCATCGCCCTGCAGATTGACCGCGATCTCGACCTCGCCGCCCAGCAGGTCGAGCGCCTCGGCAACACGCTCGGTCCCGTTGGCACAGGTTTCGGAGGTCATGACCACCTCGGCGCCAAAGGCCTCGGCCGCGGCGCGGATACGGTCGTCATCGGTCGCGACGACTACCCGATCGACGCCCGAGACCGCCTGCGCCGCCTCCCATGACCGCTGGATCAGGCTCTTTTCCTGCCCGGAAGCGCCCTTCAGCAGCGCCAGCGGCTTGCCCGGATAGCGCGACGAAGCGTGGCGCGCGGGAATCACGATGACGACGGACATCAGGCGCCTTTCAGGTCGACGCCCGGCGCGAGGGCGATGAAGAACGGGTTCTCGTAGCCCGGCTTGCCATAGCTCAGCGGGCTGTGATCGTCGAAACGCACGACCGTGCCGCCCGCGCCCGCCAGCACCGCATGCCCGGCCGCGGTATCCCATTCCATGGTGCGTCCGAGCCGCGGGTAAAGGTCGGCCTCGCCGGTGGCGACGAGGCAGAATTTCAGCGACGACCCGGCCGAGGTCATGTCGCGGACGGCATATTTCGCGATGTAATCATCGGTCGCCTGATCGCGATGCGATTTCGAGGCCACGACCATCAGCGCGCCGTTATCGGGGGTCGAGACCGACAGCGGCGTGACCGGCCCGACCGTGTCCAGCGCCAGATCGCCGGTTTCCTCGACGGTGGAGCCGTCGGCACGGGTATAGAACATCCGTCCGCGCGCCGGAGCGTAGACCACGCCACGCACCGGAACCCCGGCCTCGACCCAGGCGATGTTGACGGTGAAATCGCCGCGGCGCTTGACGAATTCCTTGGTGCCGTCGAGCGGATCGACGATCAGGAAATCGGCGGCGCGCTCGGCATGGGTGTCGGCCTGCTCCTCGGTCACGATCAGCAGGTCCGGAAAGGCCTGTTTCAGCTCGGCCGTGATCAGCGCATCGGCGGCCTCGTCGGCCTCGGTGACGGGGCTGGAATCGGCCTTGGCACGCACCTCGAAATCGGGCGCGCCGTAGATTTCCATGATACGTGCCCCGGCCAGAAGCGCTGTCTTGCGCATCACGGTTTCAAGCTGAGCGTAATCCAAATTTTCCTCCTGACATCGTCTCGCGGGACAAAGCAAATTCGCAGGCTTGTTATGCTCGGCTTGCCACGCGACAGCAAGAACACACGGAAAAGGTGATGCTCCAACTGGCGAACAACCGCTCCCTTCCCGGCCGGACGCCGGGCGGGACCGCGGCGCCACCCGCCGTCAGTCCACCACCCTGAGCGTCAGGTTGATCCGGCCGCCGCCCTCGATCAGGGTCGAGCTGCCGCCCCGGACCCGGTCGATGCCGTGATGGATCAGCCGGGCCGCGCCCAGCATCGCCAGAACGTCGCCGGATTTCAGCCAGAGGCTTTCGGTCGGCCCGCCCCGGGTCACGTCGCCGATCCGGAACCGCGCCTCGTCGCCCAGCGAGACCGAAAGGATGGGCCAGGAGAAATCGGCTTCGTCGCGATCCTGATGCAGGCCCATCTTTGCACCGTCGCGGTAAAGGTTGACCAGGCAGCAATCGGGCGCGCGCGCAAGCCCGGTCACCCGATGCCACAGCGCCAGCACCGGCGCCGGGATCGGCGGCCAGGCCACCCCCGAAGGGTGCCGGGTCTCGTAGCGGTAGCCGCGGCGGTCCGACACCCAGCCGTATTTTCCGGCCGAGGTCATCCGAACGCTCATCTTGCGCCCGAACCGGGTTTCGGGCTGTACCGGCGGCGCCGCCGACATCACCGCCTCGATCTCGGCCATGATCCCGGCCTGGGCCGCGGAATCGAGCAGGCCGGGAAAGATCTCGACCCCCCGCACCACCAGCCCCGGCACCGGCCGGCCCGGTCTTTCCGTCTCAGACATCGTTCACCACACTCACATTTCTGCAATAGGCTGCGCTTGCAGGGTCCCACACCCCTCCTTATATACGCCCGAGAAACGGGCCCGGGCTACCGTGGCCCCTGGGATCGGGGCGCAGAGGCCTCCTGAGGGTCTGCTCCCCACAACATCGCCGAATGAAGAGGTAAGATATCATGGGTAAAGTCATCGGGATCGACCTCGGGACCACCAACTCCTGCGTCGCCATCATGGACGGGGCGCAGCCCCGGGTCATCGAGAATGCCGAAGGCGCAAGGACGACCCCGTCGATCGTGGCCTTCACCGACAACGAGCGTCTGGCCGGTCAGCCTGCCAAGCGTCAGGCTGTCACCAATCCCGAGAACACCGTCTTTGCGGTCAAGCGGCTGATCGGCCGCCGCGTCGACGATGCCGAAGTCGAGAAGGACAAGAAGCACGTCCCCTATTCCATTGTCGATGGCGGCAATGGCGATGCCTGGGTCAGTGTCCGCGGCGAGAAATACTCGCCCAGCCAGATCTCGGCCTTCATCCTGCAGAAGATGAAGGAAACCGCCGAAAGCTATCTCGGCGAGGACGTGACGCAGGCGGTCATCACCGTTCCGGCCTATTTCAACGACGCCCAGCGTCAGGCCACCAAGGATGCGGGCAAGATCGCCGGCCTCGAGGTGCTGCGGATCATCAACGAGCCGACGGCCGCCGCGCTGGCCTACGGGCTCGACAAGAAGGAAACCCGCACCATCGCGGTCTATGACCTCGGCGGCGGTACCTTCGACATCACCATCCTGGAAATCGACGACGGCCTGTTCGAGGTGAAATCGACCAACGGGGACACCTTCCTCGGCGGCGAGGATTTCGACATGCGCATCGTCGCCTACCTGGCCGACGAGTTCAAAAAGGAACACGGCGTCGATCTGTCCAAGGACAAGATGGCCCTGCAACGGCTGAAGGAAGCCGCCGAGAAGGCCAAGATCGAGCTGTCCTCCTCCAGCCAGACCGAAATCAACCAGCCGTTCATCTCGATGGACCCGCAGGCCGGCACGCCGCTGCACCTGGTGATGAAGCTGACCCGCGCCAAGCTGGAAAGCCTCGTCGGCGAGCTGATCAAGAAATCGATCAAGCCCTGTCAGGACGCGCTGAAGGATGCCGGGCTCTCGACCTCGGATATCGACGAGGTGGTGCTGGTCGGCGGCATGACCCGGATGCCGCGAGTGATCCAGGAAGTGACCAAGTTCTTCGGCAAGGAGCCGCACAAGGGCGTGAACCCCGACGAGGTCGTGGCCATGGGCGCGGCGATCCAGGCCGGCGTTCTGCAGGGCGACGTCAAGGACGTGGTGCTGCTTGACGTCACCCCGCTGTCCCTGGGCATCGAGACCCTGGGCGGCGTCTTCACCCGGCTGATCGACCGCAACACCACGATCCCGACCAAGAAGAGCCAGATCTTCTCGACCGCCGAGGACAACCAGAGCGCCGTGACGATCCGGGTCTTCCAGGGCGAACGCGAGATGGCGGCCGACAACAAGATGCTCGGCCAGTTCAACCTCGAGGAAATCCCGCCCGCGCCGCGCGGCATGCCCCAGATCGAGGTGACCTTCGACATCGACGCCAACGGCATCGTCTCGGTCTCGGCCAAGGACAAGGGCACCGGTCGCGAACAGAAGATCACCATCCAGGCCTCGGGTGGCCTCTCGGATGACGAGATCGACAAGATGGTGCGCGAGGCCGAGACCAATGCCGAGGCCGACAAGCAGCGCCGCGAACTGGTCGAGACCAAGAACCAGGCCGAAAGCCTGATCCACTCGACCGAGAAATCGATCGAGGAGCATGGCGACAAGGTCGACCCCTCGACCGTCGAGGCGATCGAACTGGCCGTCGCCGCGCTGAAGGACGTGCTCGAAACCGAAGATGCCGGCAAGATCAAGGGCGGCATCCAGAACGTGTCCGAGGCCGCGATGAAGCTGGGCGAGGCGATCTACAAGGCCCAGCAGGAGGACGCCCCGGACAGCGGCAGCGAGCCCGAGGACCAGCGCGACGAACCGAGCGGTGTGGACGACGAGATCGTCGATGCCGAGTTCGAGGACCTGGACGACGATCGCAAGCGCTCGTGACGCGCGACCAGACCCAAGGCGGCCGGTCCGGGAAACCGGGCCGGCCAGCGTGTTTCGGGAAGAGGGTTAGCTGATGGCAAAGCGCGATTTCTACGAGGTTCTCGGGATAGCCCGCGGCGCCTCGGCCGAAGAGATCAAGAAGGCCTATCGCAAGAAGGCCAAGGAACTGCATCCCGACCGCAATGCGGACAATCCCAAGGCGGAAGGGCAGTTCAAGGAAGTCAACGAGGCCTACGAGACGCTGAAGGACCCCGACAAGAAGGCCGCCTATGACCGCTTCGGCCATGCCGCCTTCGAACAGGGCGGCGGTCGCGGCCCGGGCGGCATGGGCGGCATGGGCGGTGGCTTCGGCGGTCAGGGCGATTTCGCCTCGGCCTTCTCCAACGTCTTCGACGACCTTTTCGGCGACTTCATGGGCGGGGCGGGTCCCGGCGGCGGGCGCCAGCGCGCCACGCGCGGCTCGGATCTGCGCTACAATCTGCGCATAACGCTCGAGGAAGCCTATTCGGGCCTGCAGAAGACGATCAAGGTGCCAAGCTCGGTGGCCTGCGATGTCTGCAACGGCACCGGGGCTGCGGGCGGCGCCGAACCGGCCACCTGCCCGACCTGTTCGGGCATGGGCAAGGTCCGGGCGCAGCAGGGCTTTTTCACCGTGGAACGGACCTGTCCGACCTGCGGCGGCATGGGCCAGATCGTCAAGAACCCGTGCAAGTCCTGTGGCGGCGCGGGCCGGGTCGAGCGCGAGCGCTCGCTGTCGGTCAACATCCCCGCGGGTGTCGAGACCGGCACCCGGATCCGGCTTGCGGGCGAGGGCGAGGCAGGGCTCAGGGGCGGGCCTGCGGGCGATCTCTATATCTTCATCGAGGTGGGTGGTCATCCGCTATTCGAGCGTGACGGGCTGAACCTGTTCTGCCGGGTGCCGGTTTCGATGACCGCCGCGGCGCTTGGCGGCGAGATCGAGGTCCCGACCATCGATGGCGGCCGGTCGCGGGTGAAGGTGCCCGGCGGCAGCCAGTCCGGCAAGCAGATGCGGCTGCGCAGCAAGGGGATGCCCGCGCTTCGCGGCAATGCCCAGGGCGACATGTTCATCGAACTCGCGGTCGAGACGCCGGTCAACCTCACCACCCGCCAGAAGGAACTTCTGCGCGAATTCGAGGAACTGAGCGAAGAGAACAATCCGGAAGGATCGTCCTTCTTCACGAAGGTGAAAAGCTTCTGGGACGGGATGAAGAGCTGACGCGGGCCCCCCGGCCCGCGTTTCCCCTTCAGGCTCGACTGTCGCCTTAACCTTTCATTCACCTTGGCCCCGTTACCCTGGGGCCATGCCGCGCCCGACGCCTCCGCCCTCCCCCGAAGAACCGGCCCTGCCGCTGTTCGCCGAGGCGCCGGTTCGCGCCCTCGCCCCGGGCGAGCGGCTGCCCTCCTATCTGCGCGACCACCGCCGGCGGCTTCGCGACCGCTTCATGGCGGGCGGCGCGGCGGCGATGCCCGATTACGAGTTGCTTGAAATGGTGCTGTTCCGCGCCCTGCCGCGGCAGGATGTCAAGCCGCTGGCCCGGCTGCTGCTTGATCGCTTCCGCGACTTCAACGGCGTGCTTTCGGCCCCGGTCGCGCGGTTGCAGGAGGTACGCGGCGTGGGCCCCTCGGTCATCGTCGAGCTGAAGCTGGTCGAGGCGGCGGCGCAGCGGCTGGCCCGGACCCGGGTCATGCACCGGCCCGTGCTGTCAAGCTGGGACGCGCTTCTGGACTATTGCCGCACCGCCATGGCCCATCGCGAGACCGAACAGTTCCGGGTGCTATTTCTCGACCGCAAGAACGTGCTGATCGCCGATGAGGAACAGGCAAGCGGCACCGTCGATCATGTGCCGGTCTATCCGCGCGAGGTGGTCAAGCGCGCGCTGGAACTGAACGCCTCGGCCCTGATCCTGGTCCACAATCACCCCTCCGGCGATCCGACACCCTCGCAATCCGACATCGTCATGACGACCCAGATCGAGGCCGCCTGCGCCGCGCTGGGGCTGGTGCTGCACGACCACCTGATCGTCGGCAAGGCGCGCGATCTCAGCTTCCGGTCCGAAGGCTATCTTTAGACGCTGCTGCGGCTCAGCGCAGCCAGACCTCGACCCGGCTGTTGAGCCGCCGCGCCCAGTCGCCCGACAGCCGGTCGCGGCTCTGCTCGGGCCCGGCTTTGCCGCTGCCGCCGTCGCACATCACCGGCAGCAGATCGCCGAACCCGGCGACCTCGAGGCGGACCCGGTCGTAATCGGCGGCGGTCGCGGCGGTGCGGATCGCATCGCGCACCGCCTCGGCCTCGCGCCGGGCCCGCGCCGCACTGGCCTCCGAACCGCCCGATCCCTCGGCAAATCCGGCCAGGATCAGCCTGCGGCCGTCGAAATGGCCCGCCTCCAGCGCCTCGGCCAGCGCCGCGACATTGGCCCGCCAGCGCGCATCAGGCCCGCGGGGACCGCTGCGAAAGGTCTCGGACAGGCGGACCGCCCCGCCCAGCGTCGCAACCAGCCGTTTCAATTCCCGCAGACCGTTCCCGGGCCGGGCCTCGGCGACGGCCAGAGCCAGCCGGTCGCCCTGCCGGCCAAGCGGGATCTCGTCGCGCAAGAGATCGACGAACCCTGCCCGGCGGATCGCGATCTGGGCGGCGGGCGTCGCGAGATAGTCGAGAAAATCCCGCGAGAGCCGGGGCAGCCGGGGCCTGCCGAGATACAGCGAAAGCGGCGCCACATACGGGTAGTCGCCGGTCTTCACGCTTTGGTGCGACGCCAGCAGCCGCGTGCCGCAGCCATCCGCCAGCGGCACCTGCACCGCGTCCCCCAGCGCCGAGACCCGCGCCAGGCCAAGACCCGCAGGGTCGGCGGCCACCGCCGTCGCGACAGCCGCAGCGCGGCCATGGCGCCGCGCGGACGCCACCGGCCTCCGCCCACCCAGGACCCGCGCCTCGGGCAGCTGGCGCAGCCCCTGACCGGCCTGCTCCGGCAGATGGACGGTGACCGGTGCCTCAGGCCCGCCAGGCACGGACCGGTCGGCGATCTCGCCGGTCAGAAGCCCCAGCAGCGCCGCCTGCGAAAGCCCGTCCGCCGGGTCGCCCAGCCGGGTATCGGGGGCCACCACCGGCACGATGGCGTCAAGCGCGACGATCCGGCGCCGAAACGGCGCTGACAGGTCGCCGAGACCCGCCTCGCGGGCGCGGTCGATCTCTTCGGGCAGGATCTCGCGGTCGGCCACCACGATCTGGGCCGCGCCGGTCAGCAGGTCGGCAAAGCCCTCGCCGGTGCTGCCCGAGGCCAGCGCGATCTCGGCGCGCAGCGGGCCGCCATCCGGCAGGCGCAGGCGGAACAGCCGGTCCCGGCCCTCGGCCCCGCGCTCGACGACCAGCCCGCGCGCGGCGGCGAAGCCCTCGATCAGCGCCGGTATCAGCATGTCGCCCAGCGCCGGGCTGCCCGACAGCGCGATCCGCGTGACCTGCTCTCCCGGACAGGCCGCGCCCGCGCAGGTCACACCGGCCGCGTTGACCGCCAGCGGGCCGTAGATGGTGTCGAGCCGGTAGACCTCGCCGTCGAAGCCGAGCAGGCGACCGCCGATCTCGACCGCGCCATCCTCGCGCGGCACCAGCGTCACCTCTCCGGCCGAAGCGGGCCGGGCGGCGGAAAGGAAGAGCGCCGCGCAGAAGAGCACGGCGCCGGTGAGAAAGCGCATCGCGACCGGACCGGAGTGATTGCCTCTGTTCGAAGCAAGTGTCCGACCTGGCCGCGCCGATTTCAACCGTCCGGGCGAACGGCCGCCCGGCTTAGACCAGCTGACCGTGGCAATGCTTGAATTTCTTGCCCGAGCCGCAGGGGCAGGGATCGTTGCGGCTTGGATTGCCCCAGGTCTCGGGCCGGGATTCGTCGAAACCAGACTGCGCCGCCGCCAGTGGCGCGGCTGCCGGGGCGGCCTCGGTCCCGTCTGCGGGGGCCTCGGCATGCGACGGCTGGGCCTTGGCGGTCGCCTCGGCCAGCTGGGCCTGCTGTTCGGCGAGCTGGCGGATCATGTCGTTGCGCTCGTCCTCGGTCAGAGGCCGGATCTGCGCCAGCTTCTGGGTCACGTCCTCGCGCAGGCTGTTCAGCATCGATTCGAACAGCGCGAAGCTTTCGGTCTTGTATTCGTTCAGCGGATCGCGCTGCGCATAGCCGCGGAACCCGATGACCGAGCGCAGATGTTCGAGCTTGAGCAGATGTTCGCGCCATTTGGTGTCGATGGTCTGCAACAGCATCTGTTTCTCGATGTTGCGCATCGCCTCGGGGCCGAACTGCGCCGCCTTCGCGGCCATCGCCTCATCCGAGGCCTTTTCGATCCGCTCCGAGATGATCTCGTCGTCGACGCCCTCTTCCTCGGCCCATTCCACGACCGGCAGGTCGAGGCTGAGGGTCTCGGCCACCGCGCGCTGCAGCCCCTCGGCATCCCACTGATCGGCATAGGAGCGCGGCGGAATATGAGCCTCGACCAGATCCTCGATCACCTCATGGCGCATGTCCTGCACGATATCCGACAGGTCGTCCGCCTCCATGATCTCGCGGCGCTGGCCGAAGATGACCTTGCGCTGGTCGTTCATCACGTCGTCGAATTTCAGCAGCTGCTTGCGGATGTCGAAGTTGCGGCCCTCGACCTTGGCCTGGGCCTTTTCAAGCGACTTGTTCACCCAGGGGTGGATGATCGCCTCGCCTTCCTTCATCCCCAGCGATGACAGCACCTTGTCGAGCCGCTCGGAGCCGAAGATCCGCATCAGGTCATCTTCCAGCGACAGGAAGAAATAGGACCGGCCCGGGTCGCCCTGACGGCCCGAGCGGCCGCGCAGCTGGTTGTCGATGCGGCGGGATTCGTGGCGTTCCGTGGCCAGGACGTAAAGCCCCCCGGCCTCGAGCACCTTCTGTTTCTCCTCGGCATGCTCGGCCTCGATCCGGGCACGCACCTCGTCGGGATTGGCGGTCGGATCGGCGTCGAGCGCCTCCATCACCTTGATCTCGGCATTGCCGCCCAGCTGGATGTCGGTGCCGCGCCCGGCCATGTTGGTGGCGATGGTCACGGCGCCGAAGCGGCCCGCATCCGCCACGATCTGGGCTTCCTGCTCGTGGTGACGCGCGTTCAGGACGTTATGCGGGATGCCCTGTTTCTTGAGCATCTCCGACAGCATCTCGGATTTCTCGATCGAGGTGGTGCCGACCAGAACCGGCTGGCCGCGATCATGGGCCTCCTTGATCGACTCGACGATGGCGGCGTATTTCTCGGCCGCGGTCCGGTAGACGGCGTCATGCTCGTCGATCCGGGCGATGGGACGGTTGGTCGGGATCTCGACCACGCCGAGCCCGTAGATCTGCATGAATTCCTCGGCCTCGGTCGCCGCCGTCCCGGTCATGCCCGCAAGCTTGTCGTAAAGCCGGAAATAGTTCTGGAAGGTGACCGAGGCCAGGGTCACGTTCTCGGGCTGGATCTGCACGCCTTCCTTGGCCTCGATGGCCTGGTGCAGCCCGTCGGAAAGCCGCCGGCCGCGCATCATCCGGCCGGTGAATTCGTCGATCAGCATCACCTCGCCGTCGCGCACGATGTATTCCTTGTCCTTCAGGAACATCGTATGCGCCTTCAGCGCCTGCTGGGCATGGTGGACGATGGTCGTGCTTTCGGGATCGTAAAGCGACTGGCCCTCGGGCAGGATGCCCATCTCATGGAGCCGCTTCTCCATGAACTCGTTGCCTTCCTCGGTGAAGGTCACGTTGCGCATCTTCTCGTCGAGCGTGTAATGCTCGTCGGTCAGATCGGGCACGACCTTGTCGAGGGTCATGTACAGCTCGGACCGGTCCTGGCTCGGCCCCGAGATGATCAGGGGCGTGCGCGCCTCGTCGATCAGGATCGAGTCGACCTCGTCGACGATGGCGTAATAGTGACCGCGCTGCGCCATGTCCTTGAGCTCGGACTTCATGTTGTCGCGCAGATAGTCGAAGCCCAGCTCGTTATTGGTGCCGTAGGTGATGTCGGCACGGTAGGCGGCGCGTTTTTCGGGTTCGGGCTGCCAGGGATAGACGACGCCGGTGGTCATGCCGAGCATGCCATAGACCTTGCCCATCCATTCGGCGTCGCGCTTGGCCAGGTAGTCGTTGACGGTGACGATATGCACGCCCAGGCCGGTCAGCGCGTTCAGATAGGCCGGGAAGGTCGCGACCAGCGTCTTGCCCTCGCCGGTCTTCATCTCGGCGATATTGCCGCGGTGCAGGAAGATGCCGCCCACCAGCTGGGTATCGAAGGCCCTCAGCCCCAGCGCCCGGCGCGCGCCCTCGCGGCAGTTGGCAAAGGCCTCGGGCAGGATGTCGTCCAGCGCCTCGCCCTCGGCGATACGGCGCCTGAATTCCACGGTCTTGGCCTTCAGTCCGTCATCGTCCAGCGCCTGGAATTCGGGCTCCAGCGCATTGATCCGGGCGACCAGCGGGCGCACCTTCTTGACCAGCCGGTCGTTCCGGGTCCCGAAGACCTTACGGGTGAGTGTTCCGATGCCCAGCATGTTCTCTCCGCGCGGATGCGTATCTGACAGGATGTTGTACGACGGACCGCTTGCCCGCCTGAGAATGCGGCAATAGAAGTGGCCAAGGAAATAAGGCCGACCCCGAGAACCAGTTGCGATGTAAGGGGAGGCCGGAATGGTGTCAACGCCGCCGAGCGCCCGCCGAAAGGAGTGCCCATGTCATTTGCCCTCAGACCGCTTGCCGTTCTTGCCCTCGGGGCGACGCTCGCGCTGCCCGCGCTGGCCGACGAGATCGGACCCGACACGGTCGTCGCGCGGGTGGGAGACCAGGAGATCACGATCGGTCACATGATCGTCCTGCGCGCCCAGCTGCCGGCCGAATACCAGCAGCTTCCCGATGACGTGCTGTATCAGGCCGTGCTCGACCAGCTGATCCGCCAGACCGCCGTCGGCGAGGCCATCGGCAAGGAGCTTTCGACCGGCGCCCGGCTGGCGCTGGAGAACGAGCGCCGCTCCTTCGTGGCGGGCGAGGCGCTGTCGCGGCTGGCCGAGGCCGCGGTGACCGACGAGGCGGTCGAGGCCGCCTATAACGCCACCTATGGCGAAGCCGATCCGACAAACGAATATCACGCCGCCCATATCCTCGTCGAAACCGAGGACGAGGCCCAGGCGATCGAGGCCCAGCTCAGGGACGGCGCCGATTTCGCCCAGCTCGCGAAGGAGAAATCCACCGGCCCCTCCGGCCCCAATGGCGGCGATCTGGGCTGGTTCTCGGAAGGCATGATGGTCAAGCCCTTCGAGGAGGCCGTGACCGTGCTTGAACCCGGCGAGGTCTCGGCCCCGGTCCAGACCCAGTTCGGCTGGCATGTGATCAAGCTTTACGAGACCCGGCTGAAGGATGCACCGCGGCTTGCGGATGTGCGCGGCGAACTGGTGCAGCAGATCCAGCGCGACGCGATGGAAGAGGCGCTCGAGAAATATACCGAGGAGGCCGATGTCTCCCGCCCCGAGATCGAGGTCGACCCCGCGATCCTGAAGGACCAGTCGGTGCTCGACCGGTAAGAGCCAAGCGAAGAGGGACAGATGGCCAAGGACAAGAAGAAGAAAAAGGTCGAGGTGGAAGAGCCCGGCAAGAAGAAAAAGAAGAAGGCCAGGATCAAGTCGCTCAAGCGCGAGGTCAAGCGCATGCGGTCGCAGATCGTGGCGCTTTCCGAGAAGGTGCCGGCCAAGACGCCGGTCATCTCGCCCCTCGCCCCGGCGGCCGGCTTCCCGGCGCTGCCGGTGATCGAGGGCGCCGAATTCGCCGCCGCCGAGGCGGGCGTGCGCTATCGGGGGCGCCCCGACGTGATGCTGGCCCGGCTTGCGCCCGGCACGGCGATTGCGGGCGTCTTCACCCGCTCGGCCACGCGCTCGGCGCCGGTGCTCGACTGCGAGGCCAAGCTTGCGGCCACGCCCGACCCCGAGGCCGGGGCGGCGATCGTGGTGAATTCCGGCAATTCCAACGCCTTCACCGGGGCGTCGGGCGCCGAGGCGGTCAAGGCGATTTCGGCCGGCCTGGCCGAGGCCGCGGGCGTGCCCGAGGCGCGGATCTTCACCGCCTCGACCGGCGTCATCGGCGAGCCGCTGCCCCATGAGAGGATCACGGCCGTGCTTGGCGATCTGACCGAGCGGCTCTCGCCCGAGGCGCTGCCGATGGCCGCGCGCGCGATCATGACCACCGACACCTTCCCCAAGGGCGCGGCGGCGGTGATCGAGGTCGAGGGCCAGCCGATCCGGATCGCGGGCATTGCCAAGGGCTCGGGCATGATCGCGCCCGACATGGCGACGATGCTGGCCTATGTCTTCACCGATGCGAAGATCGCGCAGCCGCTTCTGCAGCGGATGCTGGGCAAGCTGTCCGACGAAACCTTCAACAGCATCACCGTCGACGGCGACACATCGACCTCGGACACGCTGATCCTGGCCGCGACCGGCAAGTCCGAAGCGCCCGAGATCACCGATCTGCGCAGCGCCGCCGGACGCGCCTTCCAGGAGGCGCTGAGGGGCGTGATGCTGGATCTGGCGCAGCAGGTGGTGAAGGATGGCGAGGGCGCGACCAAGTTCGTCGAGGTCGCGGTGACCGGCGCGGCCAGCCCGGCCGATGCCCGCAAGGTCGCCATGGCCATCGCCAATTCGCCGCTGGTCAAGACCGCGGTCGCGGGCGAGGACCCGAACTGGGGCCGGATCGTGATGGCGATCGGCAAGTCGGGCGCGAAGGCCGACCGCGACCTGATCTCGATCCGCTTCGGCGACATCCTCGTCGCCGAGAAGGGCTGGGTCGCCGAAAGCTATGCCGAAGAGGTGGGCGCGGCCTACATGAAGCGCGAAGAACTGGCGATCCGCGTCGATCTGGGCCTTGGCAAGGGCAGCTCGACGGTCTGGACCTGCGATTTCACCAAGCGCTACATCGAGATCAACGCGGATTACCGGTCGTGAAGATCGTTCTCGTGGCAGCCGTTGCCCTGATCGACGCGGATGGGCGGGTTCTTCTCGCCCAACGCCCGGCGGGCAAGTCGATGGCGGGCCTCTGGGAATTTCCCGGCGGCAAGATCGAGCCGGGCGAGACCCCGGAAGCCGCGCTGAAGCGCGAGCTGAAGGAAGAGCTGGGCATCGACACCTGGGAAAGCTGCATGGCGCCGCTGACCTTCGCCAGTCACTCCTATGACGATTTCCACCTGCTGATGCCGCTTTATGCCTGCCGCAAATGGCAGGGCCAGCCGCAGCCCCGCGAGGGCCAGGTGCTGAAATGGGCCCATGCAAGGGATCTGCGCGATTTCCCGATGCCGCCGGCCGATATTCCGCTGATCCCGGTCCTGCAGGACCTGCTTTGATCCCGGCGCCCTCCTGACCCCGGAACCGGTCCATCCGGCTTCCGGGGAAACGGGGGCCCGGGTCCGTAACGACGGTTTTAGCGGGGCGCCCAGGCGCCGATCTTGCGCGCCGGAATGAAAAGAGGCGCCTGCTACCGCAGGCGCCTCTTTTGCGTTTCGGTCGGTCCCGGCCCGATCAGGTGAGGGTCCGGACGACTTCCTGACGCTCGAAGATCTCGATGACATCGCCGGCACGGATGTCGTCGTAATTCTCGAAGGCCATGCCGCATTCCTGGCCCGACTGGACCTCGGCCACTTCGTCCTTGAAGCGCTTGAGCGTCTTCAGCGTGCCTTCGTGGACCACCACGTCGTCGCGCAGCAGACGCACCCCGGCCGAGCGACGGGCAACGCCCTCGGTAACCAGACAACCCGCGACCTTGCCGACGCCGGAGACCTTGAAGACCTCCTTGATCTGGGCATAGCCGATGAAGTTCTCGCGGATCTCGTTCGACAGGAGGCCCGAGGCCGCCGCCTTCACATCGTCCACGAGGTCGTAGATCACGCTGTAATAGCGGATCTCGACACCTTTCTGGTTCGCCGCATTCCGCGCCGGGGCATTGGCCCGGACGTTGAAGCCGATGATCGGCGCGCCGGAGGCTTCGGCGAGGCCCACATCGGTTTCGGTGATGGCACCGACCCCGGCATGCAGCACGCGCACGCGCACCTCGTCGTTGCCGATCTTCTCCATCGCCTGGACGATGGCCTCGGCAGAACCCTGCACGTCGGCCTTCATCAGGATCGGAAGCTCGGCCACATTGGCGTCTTCCTTGGCCTTGGCCAGAAGCTGGTCAAGCGTGGTCGCGGCACCGGCGGCGGCGCGCTTGTCCTTGGCGGCATGCTCGCGATATTCGGCGATCTCGCGGGCCTGGGCCTCGGTATCGACCACGTTCAGGACGTCGCCCGCCTCGGGCGTGCCGTTCAGGCCAAGCACCTCGACCGGCACCGACGGACCGGCGGATTGCACCCGCTCGCCCTTGTCGTTGACCAGCGCGCGGACCTTGCCCCACTGTTCGCCGACGACGAAGATGTCGCCCTGCTTCAGCGTGCCGTTCTGCACCAGAACCGTCGCGACCGGGCCGCGGCCCACATCCAGCTGCGCCTCGATCACGGCGCCCATGGCGGCGCGTTCGGGGTTCGCCTTGAGTTCCAGGATCTCGGCCTGCAGCGCGATCGCCTCGAGCAGCGTGTCGAGCCCCTGACCAGTCTTGGCCGAGACCTCGACATCCTGCACTTCACCCGACATCGCCTCGACGACCACCTCATGCTGAAGCAGTTCCGTCCGGACACGCTGTGCGTCGGCGGCGGGCTTGTCGCATTTGTTGATCGCCACGATCATCGGAACGCCCGCGGCCTTGGCATGGTTGATGGCTTCGATCGTCTGCGGCATGACCGAGTCGTCGGCCGCCACCACCAGAACCACGATATCCGTCACCTGGGCGCCACGCGCCCGCATCGAGGTGAAGGCCGCGTGACCGGGCGTGTCGAGGAAGCTCAGCACGGCTCCGCTATCGGTTTTCACCTGATAGGCGCCGATATGCTGGGTGATGCCACCGGCCTCGCCCGCCACGACCTTGGCGTTGCGAATCGCGTCCAGCAGCGAGGTCTTGCCGTGGTCGACATGGCCCATGATGGTGATGACCGGCGGGCGCGGCTTGAGATCTTCGGCCTTGTCCTCGACCGAGTCGATCACCTGTTCGACATCGGCATCGGACACGCGCACGACCTTGTGGCCGAATTCCTCGACGATCAGCTCGGCGGTATCGGCATCGATCGGCTGGTTCTGCGTGACCATCAAGCCCATCTGCATCAGCGACTTGACCACATCGGCAGAACGTTCCGCCATCCGGTTGGCCAGTTCCTGCACCAGGATGGTTTCGGGCACCTGCACGTCGCGCACGACCTTCTCGTGCTTGTCGGCACCGCCCATCGCCTTCTGGCGCATCCGCTCCTGCTTGCGCTTCATCGCCGCGAGCGAGCGCTGGCGTCCGCCCTCGCCACCGGTCAGCGCCTGGCTGACGGTCAGCTTGCCCGAGCGACGGTCGCCCTTGCCGGGCGAGGTCTTGCCGCGGTTCGGACGGTCGGCGCCGCCCTCGCGTTCGCGATCAACCTTGCGCGGCGAAGAGGTCTTGGCAGGGCCACGGGTCTCTTCGGGCCCGGCCGAGGGCGCGGGCTTGGCAGGGGCCGAGGCAGCGCGTTCGGCGGCGGCCGCCTTCTTCTTGGCGGCGTCCTCTTCCTCGCGCTTCTTGCGCTCTTCCTCTTCGGCCTTGCGGCGGGCGGCCTCTTCGATCTCGCGCTGCTCGCGCTCCTTCGCCTCGGCTTCATCGCGGCGGCGCTGGCGCTCTGCCTCGCGCTGACGCTCGTGTTCCTCGCGTTGCCGGGCCTCGTCGGCCTCACGCAGCTTCGCGGCCTGCAGCGCCTTCAGCCGACGCTCCATCTCGGAATCGGAAATCCCGGCCGGGCGCCTGGACGGATCGCCTCCGGCACGCCCGCCCCCAGCCCCGCCAGATTTCGCGGCTCCTGGCTTGGGCACGACAACGCGCTTGCGCTTGGTCTCGACGACCACATTCTTGGTCCGTCCATGCGAGAAGCTCTGCTTCACCTGGCCGGACCGCGAACCCCCGCGCAAACCCAAAGTCTTTTTGCCGTCAGTATCGTCCATAAGGTCTTCAACCCTTTCCGGGGGTCCCTCCCCCGTCCTTCTTGCGCACGCCCGAAAGCTTGGCGGCATCCTCTACTACACGTTCAGTGAGTCCGCCAGCCGCAAGCGCGCCATGTATCACATGTTCCCGGCCGAAAGCCAAACCCAATTCCCGGGCCGTCAGACAGCCGATGAATCCATCGTCTTCGCGGGGCGGGCGGAGCTTGGCCTTGCCCCGCTCCGACCCGTCGCTGGCCTGGATCAGGACTGCCGCCTGCCCGCTGTCCAGCCAGCCTTTTGCCTTCTCGTAGCCGACCACCGCGCGACCCGCCTTGCGGGCCAGCGACAGGCTGTCGACCACCCGGCGCAGGAGCCCCGCCTCGACCTGCTCCAGCAGGTCCTCGGGCACCGTCACCGGCCGTTTTGCCGCACGCGAGAACAGGCGCTTCTTCACCGCCTTCTCCAATGCGTCGCGGTCGGCCGCGACCCACATGCCGCGGCCCGGCAACTTGCCCAACAGGTCGGGCACCGCCGCGTCGTCAGGGCCGACCACGAACCGGATCAGCCCCGCTTTCGGCGTCACCTCGCCCGTGGCGATGCACCGCCTCTCCGGCTCGTCCGCCGGTCTGCCTGCGCCTCCTCGGGCCATGGCCGCTCTCCGGGGCCGGGCCTCAGGCCCCGGCCTCCTCCTCGCCGCCTTCGTCTTCCTCGGGCTCGGCTTCCGGCTCCAGCTCGGACGGGTCGACCCAGCCAAGCTGGACGCGCGCCGTCATCACCAGCGTCTGGGCCTCTTCGAGCGAAACATCGAATTTCTCGAGGAGGCCTTCGTCTTTCTGACGCTCGCCATTGACGGTGGTCCAGCCACCGGCAAGCTCCCAGTCGGCGCAGGTCGCAAAATCTTCCAGCGTCTTCACGCCATCTTCGGCCAGTGCCTCGATCATTTGGGGGGTCAGACCCCCAAAGTCAACCAGGCTGTCCTCGACGCCAAGCTCGCGCGCATGTTCCAGCGCCTTGCGGTTCATCGCCTCGATATGGTCGCGGGCCCGGGCCTGCAGCTCGCCGGCGGTGTCCTCGTCGACCCCGTCGATCACCAGAAGCTCGTCGAGATCGACATAGGCCACCTCCTCGAGATTGGTGAAACCCTCCGAGACCAGAAGCTGGGCGAAGAACTCGTCGAGATCGAGCGTATCCATGAACAGCTTGGTGCGTTGCTCGAACTCGGCCTGACGACGCTGGCTTTCCTCGGCCTCGGTCATGATGTCGATGTCGAGCGCCGTCAGTTGCGAGGCCAGCCGCACGTTCTGGCCGCGGCGCCCGATCGCGAGCGAAAGCTGCTCGTCCGGCACCACCACCTCGATCTTGCCGGCCTCCTCGTCGATCACGACCTTCGAGACCTCGGCCGGCTGCAGCGCGTTCACGAGGAAGGTCGCCTGATCCTCGTTCCACGGGATGATGTCGATCTTCTCGCCCTGCAGCTCGTTCACCACCGCCTGCACGCGCGAACCGCGCATGCCGACGCAGGCGCCGACGGGGTCGATCGAGTTGTCATAGGAAATGACCGCGATCTTCGCGCGCGAGCCGGGGTCGCGCGCGACCGCCTTGATCTCGATGATGCCGTCGTAGATTTCCGGCACTTCCATCTTGAACAGCTCGGCCATGAATTCCGGCGCGGTGCGGCTGAGGAAGATCTGCGGGCCGCGGGTCTCGCGGCGCACATCCTTGATGTAGCAGCGGATGCGGTCGTTCGGGCGGTAGCTTTCGCGGCCGATCTTCTCGTTCCGGCGAAGGATGCCCTCGCCCCGGCCGATATCGACGATGACGTTGCCGTATTCCTCGCGCTTGACCTGACCGTTGATGATCGTGCCCGCGCGGTCCTTGAATTCCTCGTACTGGCGGTCGCGCTCGGCCTCGCGGACCTTCTGCAGGATCACCTGCTTGGCCGACTGCGCGGCGATCCGCCCCAGCTCGACCGGCGGCACCTCGTCGACCACCGTGTCGCCGATCTGCGGATCGGCCAGATACTGTTTGGCCTGCTTGACGGTCAGCTCGGCCTGATAGTTTTCCAGCAGCTCGTCCTCGACCACGGTCCGGACCCGGGTGAAGGTGGCGCGGCCGGTCTTGCGGTCGATCGCCACGCGGATGTCCATTTCCGCGCCGTAGCGGGACTTGGCGGCCCGGGCGAGGGATTCCTCCATCGCCTGCACGACCAGATCGGGGTCGATCATCTTCTCGCGCGCCACCGCCTCGGCGGTCTGCAACAGTTCGAGCTGGTTGGCAGAGGTAATCGCCATGTCTCAGTCCTCCTGCGGGGCGGACCCGTCGTCCGCCTCGATCTCGTCAAAGTCGCTCTCGTCGATGAGGCCCGCATCCTTGCGCGCCTTCAGCATCTCGCGAATCAGCTCTTCGGTCAGCACCAGCTTGGCATCCGAAAGCCAGTCATATTTGAGCCCGATGATCACCGGATCGCCTTCGGGGCCGTCGATCTCGATCAGCACCTCTTCATCCTCTACCCCCTGCAGCATTCCCTTGAAGCGGCGGCGGCCGTCGATCAGCTCGACGGTTTCCAGCTTGGCCTCGTAGCCCTCCCAGGTGCCGAAATCCTTCAGCCGGGTCAGCGGGCGGTCGATGCCGGGCGACGAGACCTCCAGCGTATAGGCCTCTTCGACCGGGTCCTCGACATCGAGCAGCGCCGAGATCGCGGTCGAGATCTTCGCGCAGTCATCGACCTCGATCCCGCCATCGGGCCGCTCGGCCATCACCTGCAGGGTCTTGGTCTTGCCGCCCATCAGACGGACGCGCACCAGCTCGAAGCCCATCCCCTCGATGGCGGGGGTGAGGATCTCGGCCAGGCGCCGGTCGATGGCGGTCTTGGCGATGAGTTCGGACATGGGCAGCGTTCCAAAAACAAAAAAGCGGGCCAACGGCCCGCACATAGCTATCCGGTGGAGGTTCGGGTTTGGACGCCGAACCACCGTTGTTGATCGGTCATATACGCCCCGACCGGGCGAAAGGCAAGGGTAGTCGCGCAGGCGCCCGCTTATCCCGGTTTCTGCGCGATCAGGAACAGCACCGGCACCCGGCCGCCCTCGGGGCGCCAGTCCTCGACGATCCCGAACCCCGTCGCCGCGATCTCGGCCCGGAGCGCGTCGGCCGTCAGCGGGTTGAAAAGCGGCAGAAGCCGCAGCGCATGCCCGGCCGCGAGCACCCAGCGAAACAGCCGCGGCGCCCCGGCCGCGCAGGCGGTGGAGGACACGAAGACACCGCCGGGCTTCAGCATGCGGTGAACGCGGGCCAGCGCCTCGGCCCGATCCGGCAGCAGATGCAGGACGTTATGCGCCATCACCATGTCAAAGGCCGCGGGGCTGTCCGGCATGTCGGCCAGATCGCCGACCCGGAACGCGACATTGCCGATGCCCGCCTCGGCCGCCTTCTGCCGCGCGATCCCGATCATCGCGGGGGCGCAGTCGATGGCGGTGACATGGCCGGCATGGGGCGCGTGCTTCAGGGCCGTCGTGCCGGTGCCGCAGCCGAATTCGAAGACCTGCGCCCCGGGCCCCAGCCAGGCCCGCGTCATCGCCAGCTTCTTCTCATAGGCCTCGGGATCGCGCAGCTGCATCCGGGCATAGCGCGGCGCCAGCCGGTCCCAGAAGCGGGCATTGACATGCATGGCTAAAGCCCCAGCGCCACGGCCAGACGCTGGACGCCGCGCATGGTGCGCACCAGCTCGGCACTGATTCCCGGTTCAGACAGGGCATGCCCGGCCATCGGCACCATCTTCAGCTCGGCCCGGCCCCAGCGCTCGGCCAGCCGGTAGGCCGAGCCGGGCGGGCAGACCATGTCATAGCGGCCCTGCACGATGGTCGCGGGCACATGCGAGATCCGCGGCACATCCTCGATGAGCTGGCCGTCGCGTTCGAGAAAACCGCGATTCATGAAATAGTGGTTCTCGAGCCGGGCAAAGGCGCGGGCGTAATCGGCGGGCGCCTCTCCGGCCGGGCCCTCATGCTGGATCGAGGCCAGCGCGTTTTCCCAGGCGGCCCAGGCCCGGGCATGGCGGGTCTCGGTCAGCAGGTCTCCGGAAAACAGCCGCCGGTGATAGGCCGCGATCATGTCGGACCGCTCGTCAGCCGGGATCGGGGCCGAGAACCGCGCCCAGAGATCGGGCCAGAACTGCCCGGCGCCACCGCCATAGAACCAGTCGAGCTCGGCCCCGGTCATCAAAAAGACGCCGCGCAGCGCCATATAGGCGACGCGGTCGGGATGGGTCTCGGCATAGGCCAGCGCCAGCGTCGCCCCCCAGCTGCCGCCGAACAGCACCCAGCGGTCGATGCCCAGCATCTCGCGGATCTTCTCGATATCGGCGATCAGATGCCAGGTGGTGTTGTTCTCGACGCTGGCATGGGGCCGCGACCGGCCGCAGCCGCGCTGGTCGAACAGCACGATCCGGTATTCCGTCGGGTCGAAATAGCGCCGCATCGCCGGGCTGCAGCCGCCGCCCGGACCGCCATGCAGCACGATCACCGGAATGCCCTGCGGATGCCCGCATTGCTCGACATAGATCCGGTGACCGTCGCCCACGTCCAGCATGCGCTGGTCGAAAGGATCGATCGGCGGGTAAAGATGCTGCGATGCGCGCTTTTGGCCTGCGGATTTGTCCATGACCCGTCTATATAACCCCCGAAAGCGGCCCCCCAAGGGGGTGCAGACAGAAGACAGGAACGGAGCCCGCGATGCAAGCTGCAGAGACAACCGTCGACCCTTCCGAAGTTGCGAAATTCGAGGCCATGGCCGCCGAATGGTGGGACCCGGCCGGGAAATTCAAGCCGCTGCACATGCTGAACCCCTGCCGGCTGGACTATATCACGCGCCAGATTGCCGCGGAATTCGACCGCGACCTGGCCGCCGAGGCGCCGTTCAAGGGGCTTCGCCTGCTCGATATCGGCTGCGGCGGCGGGCTTCTGTCCGAACCGATGGCGCGCCTCGGCGCCGAGGTCGTGGGCGCGGATGCGGCCGAGCGCAACATCCCGGTCGCGCGGATCCATGCCGAGCAGTCGGGGCTGGAGATCGACTATCGCCACACCACCGCCGAGGCGCTGGCCGAGGCCGGCGAGCAGTTCGACGTGGTGCTGAACATGGAGGTGGTCGAACATGTGGCCGATCCGCTGGCCTATCTGACCGCCTGCCGCGCGCTTCTGAAACCGGGCGGGCTGCATCTGTGCTCGACCATCAACCGCAACCCGAAGGCCTTCATGATGACCATTCTGGGCGCCGAATACGTGATGCGCTGGCTGCCGAAGGGCACCCATGAATACCAGAAGTTCATCACCCCCGACGAGCTTTGCAGCCTTCTGGAACAGGCCGGGCTGAAACTGCTGGACCGCAGCGGCTTCGTGTTCAACCCGCTGACCTGGGACTGGTCGATCTCGAGCCGCGACCTGTCGGTGAACTACGTCACCGCCGCCCGCAAGCCCGCCTGACGCCTTGTGCAGGGGCGGCCCGACCTGCCTGGCCGCCGCCCCTAGCCTTCCAGCTTCTGCCGAAGCATCCGCAACACCGTCAGCGCCGCCTTCAGCCGGTCCTCGCCGATATCGGCCACCGCCTCGGCCAGGACCGGCGCCACCGCCTGGATCGCGACCTCCCGCGCCGAGCGCCCGGACGGGCTGATCGAGACCATCTTGCGCCGCGCATCGTCCCAGTCGGGCCGGATATGCACATGCCCCGCCCATTCCAGCCGGGTCAGCGTGTTGGTCATCGCGCCCCGGGTGACGTGGAAGGCCGCCGCCAGCTGCGCCGGGCTGCGCTCTTCGTTCAGCCGCGCCAGATGGTTCAGCACGGAAAAGTGACTGATCTCCATCCCCTTGGGCAGGGCCTTCGAAATCCGGTTCCGCGCCAGCTGATCGGCCATGAAGATCTCGCTGAACAGCGTCACGAGCAGGCTCTCGCTGATCTCGTTCACGGCCCCTCGAAACCCCGGTCATGGGTGATCGAGGGCACCCGCGCCCGGGCCCGCGCCACCTCCTCGCGGTCGAGCTCGACATAGGAGATCCCCGGCGCCTCGCCGCCATCGGCCAGCACCTCGCCCCAAGGCGAGACCGCCAGGCTGTGGCCATGGGTCCGCCGCGACTGCCCCTGCGAGGCCGGATGCAGCCCGCATTGCGCAGGCGCCAGCACATAGCAGCCGGTCTCGATCGCGCGGGCGCGCAGCAGCGGCTCCCAATGGGCGGCGCCCGTCACCGGCGAAAAGGCGGCGGGCACGGTCAGGATCTCGGCCCCCGCCTTGGCCAGCGCCCGGAACAGATGCGCGAAGCGCAGGTCGTAGCAGATCGCCATGCCGACCGCCCCGAACGGCGTCGGCGCCAGGACCGCGCGCGCGCCGGGGCGGTAGCCGTCGGATTCGCGGAAGGTCTCGGTCGCGCTGATCTCGACATCGAACATGTGGATCTTGTCATAGCGGGCGACGATGCCGCCGCCGGGCTCGATCAGGATCGAGCGGTTGGCAAAGCGACCGTCCGGATCCGTCGTCTTCAGCCCGAGCGAACCGATCAGCAGCCAGATCCCCAGCGACGCGGCCTCTTGCCGCAGCGCCGCCAGGGTCGGATCCTCGGCCTCTTCCGTCAGCACATTCCGCTGCCAGTCCCGGCTCGTCGAAAGGCAGTTGGTCACCTCGGGGGTCAGGACCATCCCGGCGCCGCCCGCCGCCGCCTCGCGCACCAGCTCGCGCACCTGGCCGATATTCTCTTCCGGCAGGTCCGAGGACGTCATCTGGATCAGCGCCGCGCGCATCGGCCTATCCCGCCAGGAGCGGGTCGAGTTTACCCGCCCGCTCAAGGTCGTAGAGGTCGTCGCAGCCACCGACATGGGTCTCGCCGATGAAGATCTGCGGCACGGTATAGCCGCCATCGGCCCGTTCCATCATCTGCTGGCGCAGGCCCGGATCGGCGGTCACGTCGAATTCGGCATAGGATACGCCCTTGCCGTCGAGCAGCCGCTTGGCGGCATGGCAATAGCCGCAGCTGGACGTCGTGTAGATTTCAACCGTTTGCATGAAGGCTCCTGAAGTTTTGCCGAGACTATAGGTTTTCAGTCGGCTTTCGCAACGCGGGCCAGAACCAGCACCCGCACCTCGGCGGCGCCGGCGGCCAGACAGGCCCCGGCCGCGGCGCCGAGCGTCGCCCCCGAGGTCATCACGTCGTCGATCAGCAGGACCGTGCGCCCGGCAACCCGCCCGCGGTGGCGCAGCCCGACCGCGATCGCCCCGGCCTGGTTGGCGGCGCGGGCCTCGGCATTCATGCCTTCCTGGGGGCGGGTGGCGCGCAGCCGGACCAGCAGGTCGGGGCAATGCTCGGCGCCGGCGCCCTCGGCCACGCCCCGCGACAACAGCGCCGACTGGTTGTAGCGCCGCCGCAAAAGCCGCCAGCGATGCAGCGGCACCGGCGCGACCAGCATGCCGGGCCCGAGGATCGGCCGCCCGGCGCGCAGCATCCAGCCCGAGGCGGCCCGGGCCAGATCGGTGCGGTCGCCATGCTTGAAGGCCAGCACCAGCCCCCGCGCCCGGCCGCGATACAGCAACGCCGCCCGCCCCCGCGCCCAGGGCCGGGGCGCCGACAGACAGTCGTCGCACCAGACCGGATCATCCGCCTCCTCGCCGGGCAGCGGCAGCCCGCAGGCGTCGCAGACCAGCCCGGTCACGAAGTCCAGCTCGCCCCAGCAGCGGGCGCAAAGCGCGTGGTCACGCTCGACCGGCTCGCCACAGGCCACACAGCGCGGCGGGTAGATGAGTCGCATCGCGCTTTGCAACATCGTCCCGGTCCCCTACATAGCGCCGGGCAACCTGCCGGAGCCAAGATGACCCGACCGCCCGACCTTACCGACCGCCAGGCCCTTGCGCTTCACCGCGCCCGGGCCCTGAAGGCAGGGCCCGCGCTGTTCCTGCACGAGGCGGCGGCCGACGAGATCAAGGAGAGGCTGATCGAGGTTAACAGAACCTTTACGGCACCCGCCGTGGTCACCCCTTTCGCCGAAGCCTGGCAGGGGCTCCTGCCCGAAGCACGCATGGTTCCGGCCGAAGAGACGCTCGACCTGGCCCCCGGCGCGCACGATCTCGTGATCCATGCCCTGACCCTGCACTGGGCCAATGACCCGGTCGGTCAGCTGATCCAGTGCCGCCGCGCCTTGAAGCCCGACGGGCTTTTCCTCGGGGTCATGTTCGGCGGCCGCAGCCTGCAGGAACTGCGCGCGGTGCTTGCCGAGGCCGAGGCCGCCACGCTGGGCGGGCTCTCGCCCCGGGTGCTGCCCATGGCCGAGATCCGCGATCTCGGTGCCCTGCTGCAACGCGCGGGCCTTGCCCTTCCGGTTGCGGATTGCGCCGAATTTTCCGTGACTTATCAAAGCGCCTATCACCTGATGCGCGATCTCCGCGCGATGGGAGAGACCAATGCCCTGGCCGCGCGCCACCGCCGCACCGCGCCGCGCCGGCTGTTTTCCGAGGCCGCCAGGCGCTATGCGGAATTCCATACCATGCCGGATGGCCGCATCCCCGCAACGGTCGAAATGATCTACCTTACCGGGTGGGCGCCCGCCGAAACCCAACCGCAGGCTTTGAAACCCGGTTCGGCGCGCATGCGTCTGGCCGATGCGCTGAACAGGGCCGCGCCGCAGCCCGGCGAGCGCAACGACGGTGGTTCCGATTGACCCGCGTTGGAATCTGTATATTTCCGGGAGGATTCAGAGTTTGAGGCTCGACAGAAGCGATACCGGGACCGAAAAGATGTTCGATTCCAAAGAGGGCGGAGCCAGCTCCGCGACCTCCGGCCTGACAGGGGCCCGGCCCGAGCACGGGCCCGAAGACCATCCGCCGGTTCCCCCCGAGCGGATCGGCGTTCTGCTGGCCAATCTCGGCACGCCCGACGGCTATGATTACTGGTCGATGCGCCGTTACCTGAACGAATTCCTCTCGGACAAGCGGGTGATCGACTATTCGCGCTGGATCTGGCAGCCGCTCCTGCAGCTGGTGGTGCTGACCAAACGGCCCTTCGCCTCGGGCGAGAACTACCGCTCGATCTGGAATCACGAGGCCGACGAAAGCCCGCTGATGACGATCACCAAGGCCCAGACCGCCAAGCTCGAGGCCGAGCTGAAGGCAGCCTATGGCGAGAAGATCGTGGTCGATTTCTGCATGCGCTACGGCAATCCCTCGACCCGGGCCAAGGTCCGCTCGATGCTGAAGAAGGGCTGCCAGAAGATCCTGTTCTTCCCGCTCTACCCGCAATATTCCGGCACCACCTCGGCCACCGCCTGCGACAGCTTCTTCGAGGCGCTGATGGACGAGAAATGGCAACCCGACGCGCGTACCGTCAGCACCTATTTCGACAACCCGCATTACATCTCGGCGCTGGCCGCCTCGGTCGAGCGGGCCTATGCCGCGGCCGAGCAGGAACCCGACATCCTGGTCTGTTCCTATCACGGCGTGCCGCAGCGCTATCTGACCGAGGGCGACCCCTATCACTGTCACTGCCTGAAGACGACGCGGCTGCTGAAGGAACGGCTCGGCTGGGATGACAGCCGCATCACCACGACCTTCCAGTCACGCTTCGGTCCCGAGGAATGGCTTCAGCCCTATACCGTCGAGGAAGTGGCGCGGCTGGCAAAGTCCGGCAAGAAGCGGATCGCGGTGATCGCGCCTGCCTTCTCGGCCGACTGCATCGAGACGCTCGAAGAGATCAACGAGGAGATCTGCGAGAGCTTCGAGGAGGCCGGTGGCGAGAAGTTCACCTATATTCCCTGCCTCAACGATGACGACGCCCATATCCGGGCGCTGAGCGAGATCGTGAAGGTCAACCTGCGCGGCTGGGCCGACTGAGGCGCGCCCGGCCCGACGGCCGGGCATAGGAACGGCAAAACAAGTTAATGGGCAAAGAAAAAGGCGGTGGCACGCGGCCACCGCCTTTTCCCGTCCTTTCGGACAGATCTCAGTTCGACGCGACGGCGGCGACGAGGATCAGGGCCAGAAGCGGCACGATCACGCCTTGGGCCGAGGACGAGGTGTCCTGGACGATCACTTCCGGTTCGATCACGGGCTCGGCATAGCTGCCGGCGAAGGCGGTCGAGGCGGTCGCGGCGGTCGCGGCAAAAGCAGCGGCGAGGGCGAGTTTCTTCATCTGTCTCTCCTGTAACAGCAGCGCAAAGGCTCTTCCCTGCGCGGCATCCTACACATGTAATTTCTCTGTAAGGGATGGGCCCGGATTTTAGCAATCGGCCCGAACGGCTTGCCCGCAAGACACCGGCCGATGTCGTCAAATTAGCAACACCTGCGTGCCCACCTTGGCCAGGCCGAAGAGCTCGGCGATGTCCTCGTTGAAAAGGCCGATGCAGCCGTTCGACGAGCGCCGCCCGATCTTGCGGGTGTCGTGGGTTCCATGGATCCGGTAATAGGTCCAGCCGAGATAGAGCGCATGCGTTCCCAGCGGGTTTTCCGGGCCCGGCGGCACGAAGTCGGGCCATTCGGGATTGCGCTTCTTCATCGCCGGGGTCGGCCGCCAGCTGGGGCCCTCGACCTTGCGCACGACGCTGGTGCGCCCGAGCCGGGTCAGGTCCTCGGACAGCGGCACCGAGGTCGGGTACAGCTTGTAGATCGTGCCGTCCTCCGACCAGAAATGCAGCGCCCGCGACTTGACGTCGACGAGGATCGCGCCGTTCTTCAGGCTCGCGAAATAGGGCCGCCAGTCAAGCGCCCTGAAGCTCGAGATGTTGCGGCGCACCATGTCGGTGAGCTCGGGCTCGATCTCGGTGGTATTGGCCAGGGCAGGTCCGGCGGTTACGGCCAGGGCCGTCCCGGCAAGGAAATTGCGGCGGCTGAGGCCGCGGGTCGAACGGGTCGTCATCTTGCGCTCCGCATGTCGCATCATTTCTGGCAGTCCGGTCAGACCATAGGATCACGCACCGGGCAGAGCAATTCAATCCGGCATCACTTCCGGCGGATCGCCGCGCGAAGCGTTTGAACACACACCCCTAAGCCGCTAAAGACCGAAGGAACGTCTGTTGGGGTTTTTCTTATGATACGATCGGCTCTGGGCCTCTTGGCCGTTCTCTTCGCGCTCTCCGCCTGCTCGACCGGAAACGAGGTCCGGATCGGACCGGATGGAAAACCCCTGCCGCAGGTCTACCGGATCTCGCGCGCCGACCAGGGCAAGATCCAGTACCGGATGCTCGACTCGGTCAACGCGCTTCGCCAGGCTCGCGGGATCGCGCCGCTCGAACTCGACTCGCGGCTGAACGCGGCCGCTGCCACCCATTCGCGCGACATGTCGGTGCAGAACAGGCCCTGGCATTTCGGATCGGACGGCTCCTCGCCGCTCGAGCGTGTGGCCCGGGCCGGTTATCAGGGCCATCTGCGCGGCGAGAACATCTCGGAGACCTACGAGACCGAACTCGAGACGCTGGCCGCCTGGATGGAGGAATCCGACACCCGGAACATCATCCTCGATCCGCAGGCGACCGATCTGGGCTTCGCCTTCTATCAGGAAATGAACGGCAAGATCTGGTGGACGCTGGTCACCGGCCAGCGCGACGCGGCCGCCCCCGACGCCTGATCGCGGCGGGGACAGGCCTGTTCCGTCCCCGGGCGTCTTTCACGGGAAGATGTCGATCACCGTGCCGTCGCGCACCATCGCATAGATGTCTTCCATCTCGCTGTCGCTGACCGCGATGCAGCCCGCCGTCCAGTCATCCGTGCGGCGGCGGTTTTCCTTCGCCCGGCCATGGATGAAGATGTCGCCGCCCGGCTTCATGCCAAGCGCCTTGGCGGTCTCGATATCGGCCTCGTTCGGGTAGGAGATCCCGACCGAGAGGTGATACTGGCTGTCGGGATTACGGCGGTCGATATGATAGCGCCCCTCCGGCGTCTTGCCGTCTCCCTCGACCTGTTTCGGTCCCGCGGGCGCATATCCCAGCGAAATCGGATAGGCCTTGAGCACCTGATCGTGATGCAGCAGGTACATCATCCGCTGGCCCTTCATCACCACGACACGGGTGACCTCGGGGCCGCGATAGGTCTTGAATTTCGAACCGCAGCCCGCAAGGGCCGCCATGGCGGTCAGCGTCAGAAACGCGCGTCGGTCGATCATGTGGCTCTGCTCGCGCCCTTGGTGTTTTGCCATAGTCTAGCCGATACGGCCCTCGGCAGAAAGCGGGTTCAGCGCGAGAACTGCGCCACCAGCTCGACATGGCCCGACCAGCGGAACTGGTCGACCGGCTGCACCCAGTCGATCCGGAACCCGCCGGAACAGAGCCGTTTCGCGTCGCGGGCGAAGGTCACCGGATTGCACGAAACCATCGCCACCCGGGCCAGGTCCGACCGGGCGATCTCGGCGCATTGCGCCTCGGCCCCGGCGCGCGGCGGATCGATCGCCACCGCCTCGAACCGGGCCAGTTCCGAGGCCAGCAGCGGGCGGCGGAAGAGGTCGCGGGCCTCGGTCGTCACCCGTTTCAGCCCCGGCGTGCCGCGCCAGCCACGGTCGAGCGCGGCCAGCATCGGCGCCGATCCCTCGACCGCATGAACCTCGGCGGTCGCGGCCAGCGGCAGGGTGAAGGTTCCGCAGCCCGCGAACAGATCGGCCACCGACCGCACCCCGCCCAGCGCCGTGCCGACCGCGTCGGTCAGCGCCGCCTGCCCGGCCTCGGTCGCCTGCAGGAAGGCGCCCGCGGGCGGCACCACATGGGCGCGCCCCATTGCCTGCCGCGGCGGGCGCCGCTCGGCCAGCTGCTCGCCATTCCAGCTCAGCCGTGCCAGATCGTGGGTCTCGGCCAGCGCCGCCAGATCCATCCGCAGCCCGGTATCGAGCGGCCTGGCCTCCTCGACCGCCATGTCGACCCCGTCCTCCGACCGGGTCAGTGCGATGCTCAGCGCGCCCTTGCGCGAGGCGCCCAGCAGGGTCGCGGCCTCGCAGGCAGGCAGAGCGGCCATCAGGTCGGGATGCAGCAGGCGGCAATCGGGGATCTCGACCAGCACCTCCGAGGCGCGGGCATGAAACCCCACCAGCGTACCCTTCTTGGTCCGCCGCCCGGACAGCACCGCGCGCCGCCGACTGGCGGGGGGCGAGGTCAGGATCGGCCGCACGGATGCCCCGAGCCCCTGCCCGGTCAGCGCCCGTTCCACCACCTGCGTCTTCCAGCCCGCAACGAAGGCGTCCGAGCCATGCTGCAGCGCACAACCACCGCAGGAGGCGAAATGGCGACAGGGCGGCCGCACCCGCTCGACGACCGGCGTCACGATCCGCGGCCGGGCGATGCGGCCCTCCTCGGGCACGCCCTCGATCTCTTCGCCGGGCAAGGCCAGCGCCACGGTCAGACCGTCGCCGGTCAGCCCCTCTCCCCGCAGCGACAACCGCTCCACCAGATGACTCATTCCGCCGCCTCCGTGCCGATGAAGCCCCCCGATTGCCGTGCCCAGAACCGTGCGTAAAGCCCGTCTTTCGCCAGCAACTCGGAATGGCTGCCATCCTCGGCGATGCGACCGTCCTCCAGCACCACGATCCGGTCCATATGGGCGATGGTCGACAGCCGGTGCGCGATGGCGATCACGGTCTTGCCCTCCATCACCCGGTACAGCGTCTGCTGAATCACCGCCTCGACCTCGGAATCGAGCGCCGAGGTCGCCTCGTCCAGCACCAGGATCGGCGCGTCCTTCAGGATCGCCCGGGCCAGCGCCACCCGCTGCCGCTGGCCGCCCGAAAGCTTGACGCCCCGCTCGCCGACATGGGCGTCATAGCCGCGGCGCCCCTCGGGATCCTTCAGATCGAGGATGAAGTCATGCGCCTCGGCCCGTTTCGCCGCCGCGATCATCTCCTCCTCGCCGGCCTCGGGGCGGCCATAGAGGATGTTCTCGCGCACCGAGCGATGCATCAGGCTGGCATCCTGACCGACCATGCCGATCTGTCGGCGCAGGCTTTCCTGGGTGACGCGGGAGATGTCCTGACCGTCGATCAGGATCTGCCCGGCCTCGGGATCGTAGAACCGCAAAAGCAGCTTGACGAGGGTCGATTTACCGGCGCCCGAGCGGCCCACCAGCCCCACCTTCTCGCCCGGTTTCAGCGCCAGCTCGACCCCCTCGAGCCCGCCCGAGCCGCGCCCGTAATGATGGGTCAGGGACCGGAACTCGACCCGCCCCTCGCGGAATTCCAGGTCGGTCGCGTCGGGGGCGTCGACCAGAGCGATCGGCTGGGCGATGGTCTCCATCCCCTCGGCGACGACACCGAGCGAGCGGAAGAAGCTCGACATCGCCCACATGATCCAGCCGGTCATCGAATTCAGCCGGAGCGTCAGAGCCGTCGCCGCCGCCACCACGCCGACGCTGGCCTGCCCCTGCATCCACAGCGCGATGGCCCAGCCCACGACCCCCACGATCAAGAGCCCGTTCAGCACCACCAGCGCCACATCCATGGTGGTGATGATCCGCATCTCGGTGCCGAAGGCCTTGCGCAACCCTTCGATCGCCTCGCGGGCATAGGTCAGTTCGCGGTCGTGATGGGCGAACATCTTGACCGAATGGATGTTGGTATAGGCATCGACCACCCGCCCGGTCAGGGTGCTTCGGGCATCCGACGAAGCCTTCGAGGCCACGCCGACATTTTTCATCGTCCAGCGCACCAGCGCCGCGTAAAGCCCCAGCCAGATCAGCAAGGGCAGCATCAGCCGCGGATCGGCCTGGCCCAGCAGAACCAGCGCGCCGCCGAAATAGGCCAGCGCATAGGCAATCGCGTCGAAGACCTGAAACACCGCCTCGCCCGCCGCGGGCGGGGTCTGCATCTGCCGGTTGGCGATGCGACCGGCAAAGTCGTTCTCGAACCAGCCGACCGACTGACGCAACACATGGGAATGCGCCCGCCAGCGGATCAGCGCGCCGAAATTCGGCATGATCGCGTTGTTCAGCACCGCCGCGTCCAGGGCCTGTATCAAGGGCCGGAGGATCAGGATGAACAGCGCCAGACCGATCAGGGCCGCCCCGTGCTCGTGCCAGACCTGCTCGGGCGCGCCCGAGGACAGAATGTCGACCAGCCGCCCCATCACGTCGATCAGCCATATCTCGACGAAGGCGCTCAGCAGCGACAGCACCGCGGCGATCGCGAAGACCTTGCGGAAGGGCCGCATATAGGCCGCCAGGAACGGCCATAACCGGTTGGGCGGGGTGTCCGTCTGCGCATGCGGCGCATAGGGGTCGATCAGGTTTTCGAAATACCGGAACATGGGATCACGCCTCGCGGAAACTCGCCGCACTCTAGCGCCGCCCCCGCCCCCGGGAAACCAGGTTCCCGGTCCTAGTCGCCGCGCCCCGCCAGGGCGATCAGCGCCGCGCGGTCGAGCCGGAAGTCCGACGCGATCCAGTCCGCCTCAAGACGCTTCAGCATCTGTCCCAGCGCGGGTCCGGAAAACCGCGGCATCAGATCGGCGGCCGCGACCGGAAAGCGCGCTTGGGCGCCACGCGCGATCTCGGCCCCGAGACCTTCGGGCAAGTCCAAACCCAGCGAAGCCGCACGCAGCAGGGCCGCGTCCCGTGCCACCTCGGGCCCGACACGATAGGCCAGCACCGCCGGTCCCTCGCCCGCCGCCGCGCCCTCGACAATACGGCCGAGCCGCCTGGCCTCGGCCTTGCTCAGCCGCAGCCGCCCGGCCACGTCCTCGCCGCCCAGCGCCGCCAGCCGCCGGATCGGATCGGGGGCGAGCGCCAGCGCCGCTTCGAAATGGATCAGGACCGGCAACACCCGCGGATCGGCTCCGGGAAGGGTCCGCGCCAGAACGCCCGTCGCGGCCATCGCCGCGATGCTCGGCCCCGGATCGGCCGCGGCCAGCAGCTTCTTCAGTTCGGCGCCAATCCTTTCGCAGGAAAGCGTCTCTATTCCGGCCGAATTCGTGGCGCAGGCGGCCAGCCCCTCGGGGTCGAGCCCGTTCGACGGATCGCCATACCAGGCATGGAACCGGAAGAAACGCAGGATCCGCAGATAATCCTCGCGGATGCGGGCATCGGCATCGTCGATGAAGCGCAGCCGCCGCGCCCGCAGGTCGGGCATGCCGCCCAGCGGGTCCAGCACCTCGCCCGCGGGGGTGGCGTAAAGCGCGTTCATGGTGAAGTCGCGGCGCCGGGCGTCTTCCTCGGGGCTGTCGGCAAAGGCCACCACCGCCCGACGCCCGAAGGTTTCGACATCGCGGCGGAAGGTCGTCACCTCATGCGGGACATGCGCTGCCACCACCGTCACCGTGCCATGGTCGAACCCGGTCGGCACCGCCTTCAGACCGGCCGCCTGGGCCAGCTCCATCACCTTGCCGGGACGGGCATCGGTGGCGATGTCGATATCGCTCACGGCGACGCCGAGCAGCGCGTTGCGCACGCAGCCACCGACGAACAGCGCCCGGTATCCGGCATCCGTCAGCAGCGCACAGACCGCCTGGGTGTGATCGGCGAAGAATGGGTCGCCCGAGACCCGGGTCACGCAGAGACCCGCTCGGCCAGCGCGCGCAGGATGCGCGCGGTCGCGCCCCAGATGTAATAGGGGCCGTAGGGCACCGTGTAATAATAGCGCCGCTGGCCGCGCCACATCCGGGACTGGATCGAAAAGCGGGCCGGGTCGCTGACATGCGCGAAAGGCACGTCGAACACCTCGTCGACCTCGCCCGCCTCGGGGATACGCGGGAAATCCTCGGCGATCCGGCCCAGAACGGGGGTGACGGTAAAGCCGGTCACGGTCTCATGCGGCGGCATCGTGCCGAGGATCTCGACGCCGGCCTCGGGCAGGCCGATCTCTTCGCGGGCCTCGCGGAGCGCCGCCCGGGGCGCATCCTCGCCCGGCTCGAGCTTGCCGCCGGGAAAGGCGATCTGGCCGGGATGATGCTTGAGCCGGGACGAGCGTTTCGTCAGCACCAGCCGGGTCCCGCCCGGCGCGGGCCAGAACGCCACCAGCACCGCCGCCGGGCGCAGCACCCGGCCCTCGGGCAGGACGAAACCGGGGTTCAGGTCATGATCCGAGGTCTCGCATCCCGGCCGGGCCAGCGCCGCGGCGAGCCCGTCGAACGGATCACTCGGCATCGGGGTCCTTCTCCGCCTCGAAGCCGAGCGTCGCGGGGTCAAGCTCGTAATGCGCGCCGCAGAACTGGCAATCGGCGGTGACGATACCCTCGGGCGTCGTCATGTGACCGATATCCTTGGCCGAATAGATCGACAGGCTCTGCCGCACCCGGTCCTCGGAGCAGGTACAGCCGAACTGCACCCGCTGCGGGTCGAAGACGCGGGGCCGTTCCTCGTGAAACAGCCGCACCAGCAGATCGGTCGGATGCACGCGCGGGCCGACCAGCTCGATCTCCTCGACCGTGTCGAGCAGGATATTGGCGCGGCTCCAGTTCTCGGCCTGATCGCCTTCCAGCATGTCCTCGGCCTGCAGCAGACCCTCGTCGCCGCTGCCGCCCTCGGGGGTCTGCGGGATCGAGGCCTTGGGCATCATCTGCAGCATCACCCCGCCCGCGCGCCAGTGTTCGTCCTTGTCCGCCCCGGGCAGGATCGCGCGGCCGAAACTGAGCGCGAAACGGGTGGGAAGCTGTTCGGACTGCGCGAAATAGGTCTCTGCACAGGCCGAAAGCGAGCCCCCGGAAATCGGCGTGATGCCCTGATAAGGCACCGTCCCCGCGCCCTGGTCGAGCAGCACGGCGAAATAACCCTGACCGATCTGCGAAAACGGGTCGGCCCCAGCATCCAGCCGATCCTCGTCGAAACTGGCATAGGCGCGGATCCGCGCCGGGGCACCGTCTTCGGTGGGCGCGTAGTAATCCGTCGCGATCAGCCGCGCGGGACCGTCGCCGCGCACCTGCAGGCTGAGCTTCCAGCGCAGCTTGATGGTCTGGCCGATCAGCGCGGTCAGCAAGGCGGTCTCGGCCACCAGCGCCTCGATGGCGGGCGGGTAGTCATGTTGCGCCAGCACGCGGTCGAGCACGCCGTCCAGACGGGCGACCCGTCCGCGCACATCGCTGCGGTCAAGCTGGAAGGGCAGGACGGTATCGTCCCAGGCGATCTGCGATCCGATGGACATGGGGTTTCCTTGGGGTCTGGGCCTTGCCATACCCGCCTTATATAGAGGCGGAAAGGCAAGCACAAAGAGGCGGCGATGATCCGGAGATACGGCGAGACGGTGCAACGCGACCGGCGCTACAGGTTCCGGCCGGGCGCCTATGCGCTGCTCGAACGCGACGGAATGCTGCTGCTGACCCATCAACAGGCGCCGGTTCCGGAATACCAGCTTCCGGGCGGCGGCATCGATCTGGGCGAATCGCCGATCCAGGCGCTGCATCGCGAAGTCTTCGAGGAAACCGGCTGGCGAATCGCGCTGCGGCGCAGGCTGGGCGCGTTCCGCCGTTTCACCTTCATGCCCGAATACGAGATCTGGGCCGAGAAGCTCTGCACCGTCTATCTGGGCCGGCCCGTCCGCCCCCATGGTGCGCCGGGCGAGCCCGGCCATACCGCCGTCTGGATGCCGCCCGACATGGCGCTCGGGCGGCTGGGCAATGCCGGCGACCGCGCGATGCTGCATCGCTGGCTGGGGCAGATCCGCTAGCCGAACTCGAACAGGACCGCCGAGACGTCATCGGGAAACTCGTCTCGCCCGGCAAAGAAGGTCAGCCCCGCCTGGATCGCATCGAGAAAGGCCGGGCCGCGCGTGGCGGCATGGGTCTCGATCAGGAACCGCAACCCGTCATCGCCAAGCTGCGCGCCGTCCGGAGCCGGGCATTCGGTGATACCGTCCGAGACCAGAAGCAGCCGGTCGCCCGGCCGCAGCCCGACCTCGCAGCCCTCGAAACCGGCGCCCGGGATCAGCCCGAGCGGCAGGCCCCCATCGCCGAGACAATCGAGGCTGCCATCGGCCCGACACAGCACCGGATGCGGATGGCCCGCCTGGACAAAGCGCATCCGCCCGGTATCGAGCGTCACGATGGCCAGCAGAAGCGTGAAGTAATGCTCGGTCTCGATATCCTCGAGGAACAGCCTGTTGAGATGCGCGGCGACCTCCTCGGGCGGGCGGGCGCGGTACTGCCCGCCGGGCGCGGGTTCCAGCGCGATGTTCTGGTCGGGCGAGCGCGAGCCCAGAAGCCCGGCCAGACGCGCGGTCAGCATGGCCGAACTGATGCCATGACCCGAGACATCGGCCGAGAACAGCCCGACCTCGCCGGGACCGGCAGGAAAGAAACCGACCAGATCGCCGCCGACATGGCCGCAGGGGCGCAAAAGCAGCGACACTTCGGAGGCGCCGAACCGGCGGTGGCGTTCGGGCACCAGCGATTGCTGCAACTTGCGGGCCTCGGCCAGATCGCGGTCGAGCGCGTCGTAAAGCGTGCGCAACTCGGCCAGCGCGTCGGTCAGCTGACGGTTCTTGTCGCGCAGCTGATGTTCCATCCTCAGGATGCGTTCGCCCGAGGCGATGCGCGCGCGCAGCTCGCTGGAATTGACCGGCTTGGTGAGGAATTCATCGGCCCCGACATCCAGCCCGTGGATCATCTCGACGGTTTCGGATTTCGAGGTCAGCAGAATGAAATAACCGTAGCTTTCGCGCGGCAGAGCCCGGAAGGCCCGGCAGAATTCGGGCCCGTCCATGCCCGGCATCATCCAGTCGCTGATGATCAGGTCGACCGGCTGCGCGCGACAGATCTCAAGCGCCTCCTCGCCCGAACCGCATTCGGCGACGTCATATCCCCAACGCTCCAGCAAGGCGCGCAGGATACGCCGCTGCAGGCGGCTGTCATCGACCAGAAGCACCAGCCGGACGAGGCTGGAACCGGTCGGGTCGAGAGGATGCGTGTCTGGCTGGGCGTTCACGGGAGTCCCGGTCCTGATCTGCGATCGTGCATAAAGGCGTCGACTTAACGCCCCATGAATGTGCGAATTCGACCCATCTGCCCGGGTAGGGATAAGAAGACGTTAAGCCGTGTTCCTTAGCGTCGGATCCCGGAACGGATAGGACAAGCCGATGGAGTATGTGTGATGATCGACTGGACTCGCGTTGACGAATTGCGTTGCGAAGTCGGCGAAGACGCCTTCGACGAGGTGCTGGAACTGTTTCTCGAAGAGGTCGACGAGGTGATCGGCCGTCTGGACCCGGAACGCGACCCGGCCGATCTGGCGGCCGACCTGCATTTCGTGCGCGGCTCGGCGCTCAATCTCGGCTTGAGGGATTTCTGCATGCGCTGCCAGGGCATCGAGCATCAGCTTGCGCAACGCGAAAGCATCGATCTCGCGCCCTTGCTTGCGGCCTATGCCGGCTCGAAGGCCGAGCTTCTGACCCGGGCCCGGACCCGGCGCGACGTCGCCTGACCCGGATCCCGGCCCCCGGTCAGATCAGGAAATCGGCCAGCGTCGGGTCGTCGGTGATGTCGCGATAGGTCAGGCCCTGCGCGTCCATGCGCGCGAAGAGCGCGCTGAAATTGCGGGCTTCGGCGGTTTCGATCCCGATCAGGACAGTGCCGAAATTGCGGGCCGACTTCTTGAGATACTCGAACCGGGCGATATCGTCCTGCGGTCCCAGCAGGTCGAGAAAGTCGCGCAGCGCGCCGGGCCGCTGCGGCATCCGCAGAATGAAATACTTCTTCAGCCCGGAAAACCGCTGGGCGCGTTCCTTGACCTCGGGCAGCCGCTCGAAATCGAAATTGCCGCCCGAGGTGACGCAGATCACCGACTTGCCCGCGATCTCGTCGGCAAGCTCGGGCAACACGTCGATCGACATCGCGCCGGCGGGCTCCAGCACGATCCCCTCGACATTCAGCAATTCGAGGATGGTGGTGCAGACCCGGTCCTCGGGCGCGCGCAGCACATGCGCCGGGTCGATGCCCTTAAGCCGGTCGAAGGTCCGCGCCCCGATCCGCGCCACCGCCGCCCCGTCGACGAAAGTGTCGACCCCGGGCAGCGTCACCGGCGCGCCCTCGGCCAGCGCCGCGGTCAGCGAGGCGCCGCCCACCGGCTCGACGAAGCGGAACCCGATCCCGGGCGCGGTCTCGCGCAGGAACGACACCACCCCGGCCGCCAGACCGCCGCCGCCCACCGGCAGGATCACCATGTCGGGCGTGTGATAAAGCACCGACATCAGCTCGACCGCGACCGAGGCCTGGCCCTCGATCACGTCCTCGTCGTCGAAGGGGGCGAGGAAATGGCCCCCGACCTCGCGGCAATAGCCCTGGGCCGAGGCCAGCGTGTCGTCGAAATAATCGCCGGTCAGCCGGATCTCGATATTGTCGCCGCCGAACAGGCGGGTCTTGCCGATTTTCTGCTGCGGCGTCGTCACCGGCATGAAGATCACGCCGCGCACGCCGAAATGGCGGCAGGCGAAGGCCACGCCCTGGGCATGGTTGCCCGCGCTCGCACAGACGAAGACCGGCGGCTCGTCCGCCGCCGCCAGCACCTTGCGCATGGCGTTGAAGGCACCGCGCAGCTTGTAGGACCGCACCGGGCTGAGGTCCTCGCGCTTGAGCCAGATATCGGCCTTGTAGCGTTCGGACAGATGCAGGTTGCGTTGCAGCGGTGTGGGCGGGAACAGCGCGCGCATCGCCTTTTCGGCAGCACGGGCCTTTGCGGCGAAATCGGTCATGGCGCAGCATTGGCGCGGATCGGCACCGGGTGCAAGCGGCGCCGAGGTCCCCATATCGCGGGTTCCCTTGCCCTGTCGCCGGAAAAGGGCTATCCGCCGCGCGTTGTCCGACAGTCGAAAGGTGGCCCCATGTCCACGCCGAAAACCGCGCCCAAGAAAGTTGTCCTGGCCTATTCGGGGGGGCTCGACACCTCGATCATCCTGAAATGGCTGCAAACCGAATATGGCTGCGAGGTGGTCACCTTCACCGCCGATCTCGGTCAGGGCGAAGAGCTGGAACCCGCCCGCAAGAAGGCCGAGATGATGGGCGCCAAGGAGATCTTCATCGAGGATCTTCGCGAGGAATTCGTCCGCGACTTCGTGTTCCCGATGTTCCGGGCCAACGCGGTCTATGAGGGGCTGTACCTCCTGGGCACCTCGATCGCGCGCCCGCTGATCTCCAAGCGGCTGATCGAGATCGCCGAGGCGACCGGCGCCGATGCGGTGGCCCATGGCGCCACCGGCAAGGGCAACGACCAGGTGCGCTTCGAACTGGCCGCCTATGCGCTGAACCCCGACATCAAGGTCATCGCCCCCTGGCGCGAATGGGACCTGACCAGCCGCACCAAGCTTCTGGACTTCGCCGAACAGAACCAGATCCCGATCGCCAAGGACAAGCGCGGCGAGGCGCCCTTCTCGGTCGATGCGAACCTTCTGCACACCTCCTCCGAGGGCAAGGTTCTGGAAAACCCCGCCGAGGACGCGCCCGACTATGTCTATCAGCGCACGGTCAATCCCGAGGACGCCCCGAACGAGCCCGAATTCATCGAAGTGACCTTCGAGAAGGGCGACGCGGTCGCGATCAATGGCGAGGCGATGTCGCCTGCAACCGTTCTGACCAAGCTGAACGAGCTGGGCGGCAAGCATGGCATCGGCCGGCTGGACCTGGTCGAGGGCCGTTTCGTCGGCATGAAGTCGCGCGGCATCTACGAGACCCCCGGCGGCACCGTCCTGCTGGAAGCCCATCGCGGCATCGAGCAGATCACGCTGGACCGCGGCGCGGCGCATCTGAAAGACGAGCTGATGCCGAAATATGCCGAGCTGATCTATAACGGCTTCTGGTTCAGCCCCGAACGCGAGATGCTGCAGGCGCTGATCGACAAGAGCCAGGAGCATGTCTCGGGCACCGTCCGGCTGAAGCTTTACAAGGGCTCGGCACGCACCGTCGGCCGCTGGTCCGAGGCCTCGCTCTATTCCGAAAGCCACGTCACCTTCGAGGATGACGCGGGCGCCTATGACCAGAAGGACGCCGCCGGTTTCATCAAGCTGAACGCGCTGCGGCTGCGGCTGCTGGCGATGCGGAACCGCAAGCTCAAGGGCTGAGCCCTTCGCGGGACCGGCCAAACCGTGCCGGTCCCGCCTTCGTGAGCTCACGCGCTTGTGGGTTTCACGGCCATTTGCCGGATGCCTATCCTTCTTCCCGAAGCGGAAAAGGAAGACGGGCAAAGGAAGACCGGCCATGGCGATGTCCCTCAAGACGATAAAACCGGTCCTGCTGATTTGCGCGCTCGTGCTCGGCTACATGGCCGAGGGCGCCAAGGCCAGAGCCGCCGAGGCGGAAACGGCGATCTTCGCGGGCGGCTGCTTCTGGTGCGTCGAGGCCGATTTCGAAAGCGTTCCGGGCGTGAGCGGGGTGGTCTCGGGCTATACCGGCGGCGATGTCGAGGACCCGAGCTACCGGCAGGTGGCGCGCGGCGGCACCGGCCATGTCGAGGCTGTCGAGATCACCTATGACCCGGCCGTCATCAGCTATGAAAAGCTTGTCTCGCTGTTCTTCCGTTCGGTCGATCCGACCGATGCGGGCGGCCAGTTCTGCGACCGGGGCAAGACCTATACGACCGCAATTTTCGTCTCTGATCCGGCCGAAAGACGCGTGGCCGAACAGGCGAAGGCCGACGCCGGACAGGCCCTCGGCGCGCCAGTCGCGACCGAGATCCGGCCCGCCGCGACCTTCTGGCCGGCCGAGGCCTATCACCAGGACTATTACCGGAGCCGCGCGCTGATCCTGACCCGCTTCGGGCCGAAGACCAAGGCCGAGGCCTACAAGCTCTACCGCAAGGCCTGCGGCCGCGACGAGAGGGTGCGCGCACTCTGGGGCGACGCAGCCCCCTTCGCCGGGTCGTGAGGGCTCAGCCCACTTCGCAGGCCGCCAGCAGCGACATGTTCAGGATGTCGTTGACCGTCGAGACCGTGGAACAGATCTGGATCGGCTTCTCGACGCCCGCGAGGATCGGACCGATCACCGTGGCCCCCGCCATTTCCTGCATCAGCTTGACCGAGATCGAGGCCGAATGCCGGGCCGGCACCACCAGCACATTGGCCGGTCCCGACAGGCGGCAGAACGGATAGCGCGCCATCGCGGTCGGGTTCAGCGCCACATCGACGGTCATCTCGCCGTCGAATTCGAAATCGACCCCGCGTTTCGCCAGTACCTCGGAGGCGCGATGCATCTTGGTCGCGCGCTCGCTGACCGGATAGCCGAAGGTCGAGAAGCTGAGGAAGGCCACCCGCGGCTCGATGCCGAGGCTGCGCGCCACTTCGGCGGCATGGACCGCGATATTGGCCAGATCCTCTTCCTCGGGCCATTCATGGACCAGCGTATCGGCGATGAAGACGATCTTGCCCTTGTGCAGAAGCGCGGTGATGCCGACCGCACCGTCCTGGGCGCGGGCATCGAAGACATGGTTGATGAGCTCGAGCACATGGGCCGATTTGCGCGTCGCCCCGGTCACCAGCGCATCGCCATGGCCATGCGCCAGCATCAGCGCCGAGAACACATGCCGGTCGCGCGCGGCAAGCCGGTTGATGTCATGGGTGTCGAAGCCCTTGCGCTGCAGCCGCTGATACAGGAACGAGCGATAGGCCTCTAGATGGCGGGTATTGGCGGCATTGACCACCTCGATCTCGCGATAGGCATCGCCCAGGCCGGCCTGTTCGAGCTTTTCCCTCACCTCGGCCTCGCGGCCGACCACGAGGGCCTGACCGTAGCCCGCACGGTGATAGCTGACAGCGGCGCGCAGCACCCTCTCGTCGTCGCCTTCGGCAAAGATCATCCGCGCCTGTGCGGCCTTGGCGCGCGCCGCGATCCCCGACAGGACCGAGGCGGTGGGGTCCATCCGCGCCTTCAGCCGATGTTCGTAATCCTCGATATCGACGATCGGCCGCCGGGCCACGCCGGTATCCATCCCGGCACGCGCAACCGCCGGCGGGATGGTGTAGATCAGGCGCGGATCGAAGGGCGTCGGGATGATGTAGTCGCGGCCGAAGGTCAACTTCTTGCCATAGGCCATGGCGACCTCGTCGGGCACATCCTCGCGCGCCAGGGCCGCCAGCGCATCGGCACAGGCGATCTTCATCTCGTCATTGATCGCCCGGGCATGGATGTCGAGCGCGCCGCGGAAGAGATAGGGAAAGCCCAGAACGTTGTTGACCTGGTTCGGGTAATCCGACCGCCCGGTCGCGACGATGGCGTCGGGCCGGACCTCCTGCGCCTCTTCGGGCGTGATCTCGGGATCGGGGTTCGCCATCGCGAAGATCACCGGGTTATCTGCCATCGAGGCCACCATCTCGGGCGTCACCGCGCCCTTGGCGCTGACGCCGAGGAAGACATCCGCCCCCACCATCGCCTCTTCCAGCGTGCGGGCCTCGGTATCGGCGGCATGGGCCGATTTCCACTGGTTCATGCCATCGGTGCGGCCCTGATAGATCACACCCTTGGTATCGCAGGCGATGCAGTTGTCGTGCCGGGCCCCCATCGCCTTGATGAGTTCGAGACAGGCGATCCCGGCCGCACCCGCGCCATTCAGCACGATCCGGCAATCCTCGATCTTCTTGCCCGACAGGTGCAGCGCGTTGAGCAGCCCCGCCGCGCAGATCACCGCGGTGCCGTGCTGGTCGTCATGGAAGACCGGAATGTCCATCTCTTCCTTGAGCCGCTGCTCGATGATGAAGCACTCGGGCGCCTTGATGTCCTCGAGATTGATGCCGCCGAAGGCCGGCCCCATCAGCCGCACCGCCCGGATGATCTCCTCCGGGTCCTCGGTGTCCAGCTCGATATCGACCGCGTTCACATCGGCGAAGCGCTTGAACAGGACCGATTTGCCCTCCATCACCGGCTTCGCGGCCAGCGCGCCCAGATTGCCCATGCCGAGGATCGCGGTGCCGTTCGAGATGACGGCGACCATGTTGCCCTTGCAGGTGTAGTCATAGGCCGTTTCGGGGGCATCGGCGATGGCCTGGACCGGCACCGCCACGCCCGGGCTGTAGGCCAGGCTGAGGTCGCGCTGGGTGGTCATGGGCTTGGTCGCCACGATCTCGTATTTCCCCGGCACGGGATCGATATGATAACTCAGCGCCTCTTCAGGGGTCGGGCGGCTCTTCTTGCTCAAGGCGCAGATCCTTATCTAACGGCGCGGAAGGCCGAAAACGCGGTCTTTCGCATCCCAGGTCAATCCGGTCACGCGGCTCGTATCCTCAAAGCGTTTGCACAGGCTTCGCTCGTTGAGGTGGCCGGACCAAGTTCGTAACGGAATTAGATGACTGTCCCCGAGGCCGTCAACAAGCACGAATTGGGAAATTCCGGCCCTCTGGCCAAAAAGAATATTGCTCGGGTTCAGATCATTTGCGCGAACGCGCCACGCAAAGATCCGCCGCACGAAATCGTTCAACAGCTCCAGATGGTGCTCCTGGAACACCTTGCGCTGGATCATCTGGCGCAAGCTGGTGCCCGGGTTTCCCTCACCATCCTTGATCAGTTCCTCGATCATCCCCGGCCCCAGATCGGTCTGCACCAACCCTCGCAGCTCGATGATCGGCAGGGCGCCGGACTGGCCGGCCTGCGCCAGCTTGGCCGCCAGGTAGCATTTGTATTCGCGGAACAGGAACCGATAGTTGGTCGAGGGCAGAAACCGGCGCAGCAAGCGTTTGGACCCGGCCATGTTGGTGCCGTCCTCGCGGGGCAGAACCACCTTGACCACGACATCGGGATAGCCGTCGATGAAAAACAGCGCGCGCTTGTTGCCGCGTGCGACCAGTGGCTTGTCCCGCAGGACAAGGGGTTTTCGATTCAATAGCATACCGGCACCAAATTCATCGTCTCGCTGAGGCCGCATGTCCCTAACGTACTGACAGACCTGTCACAATATGGCACTGGGTCGCTCGGTCCGGGCGATAGGGCGAGCGATCCCTCTTTTCCTCGGTTGTGACGTTCTCTAGGGTCCGGCGCATCAGTCCAGGGAGAGATCGGGTGAGCAATACGCCCAGCACCGTGACGCCGATGATGGCGCAATATCTCGAGATCAAGTCCGCCAATCCCGCAGCGCTGCTGTTCTACCGGATGGGTGACTTCTACGAGATGTTCTTCGATGACGCCGTGGCTGCGGCCCAGGCGCTGGACATCGCGCTGACCAAGCGCGGCAAGCATCAGGGCGAGGACATCCCGATGTGCGGCGTGCCCGTCCATGCTGCCGAAAGCTATCTGCTGACGCTGATCCGCAAAGGGTTCCGGGTCGCGGTCTGCGAACAGATGGAAGACCCCGCCGAGGCCAAGAAGCGCGGCTCGAAATCGGTGGTCCGGCGCGACGTGGTCAGGCTGGTCACGCCGGGCACGCTGACCGAGGAAAGCCTGCTGGAGGCGCGGCGCCACAACTTCCTCGCCGCCTTTGCCGAGGTCCGGGGCGAGGCCGCGCTGGCCTGGGTCGACATCTCGACCGGCGCCTTTCGCGCGATGGGCTGCCCGGGCGTGCGGCTGGGCGCCGAACTCGCGCGGCTGGCCCCGCGCGAAGTGCTTCTGAACGAGGCGACAGAACGGGATTGGGCCGAAATAGTCTCTGAATCCGGTGCTGCGGTCACCCCGCTGTCACGCGCGAGCTTCGACAGCAGTTCGGCCGAGACGCGGCTGACAGGGCTATTCTCGGTGGGCACGCTCGAAGGTTTCGGAACCTTCTCGCGGGCCGAGATGTCGGCGATGGGCGCGCTGGTCGACTATCTGGAGATCACCCAGAAGGGCAAGCTGCCGCTCCTGCGCCCGCCGGTGCGCGAGGCGATGGGCGGCACCATGCAGATCGACGCCGCGACCCGGCGCAATCTGGAACTGACGGCAAGCCTTTCCGGCGGCCGCGAGGGCAGCCTGCTGGCGGCCATCGACCGCACCGTCACCGCCGCGGGCGCGCGGCTGCTGGAACGGCGGCTTTCCAGCCCCTCGCGCGATCTGCCGACGATCCATGCGCGGCTGGCGGCGGTCCGGGCGCTGGTCGGGGATACGGCGCTTTGCGCCGCCCTGCGCGACAGCCTGCGGAAATGTCCCGATATCGACCGGGCGCTGTCGCGGCTCGGGCTCGACCGGGGCGGGCCGCGGGATCTGGCGGCGATCCGCAACGGGCTGGCCCAGGCAAGCGACGTTGCCGGGCTTCTGGGCGACGACCTGCCGCAAACGCTGACCGGGGCGCGGGCGGCGCTGACCGGGCATGACGAGCTTTGCGATCTGCTCGACCGGGCTCTGGTGGCCGAACCGCCGCTTCTGGTCCGCGACGGCGGTTTCATCGCCACGGGCTTCGACGAAGACCTGGATGAGGCGCGCACGCTGCGCGACGAGGGCCGTGGCGTGATCGCGCGGATGCAGGCGGGCTTCGTCGAGGAAACCGCCATTTCCTCGCTGAAGATCAAGCACAACAACGTGCTGGGCTATTTCATCGAGGTCACCGCCACCCATGCCGAACGGATGCTGTCGCCGCCGCTGTCGGATACCTTCATCCACCGCCAGACCACGGCCAATGCGCTGCGTTTCACGACTGTCGAGCTGTCCGAGCTGGAAACCCGTATCCTGAATGCCGGAAACCGGGCGCTGGAAATCGAAAAGCGGCTCTATGACAGCCTGAAATCCGCCGTTCTGAACCATGCAGGGCCCGCCGGTCAGGCCGCCGCGGCACTGGCCGAGATCGACCTTGCGACAGGCCTTGCCGATCTGGCGCGGGGCGAGGACTGGTGCGAGCCCGAGGTCGATGACAGCCGCGCCTTTGCCGTGACCGGCGGTCGCCATCCGGTGGTCGAACGCGCGCTGAGGCGTCAGGGCGGCACCCCCTTCATCGCCAATGACTGCGATCTGGCCGAGGCCGGAAGCGGCGCCGCGATCTGGCTGCTGACCGGGCCCAACATGTCGGGCAAATCGACCTTCCTGCGCCAGAACGCGCTGATCGCGCTGCTGGCGCAGGCGGGCAGCTTCGTGCCCGCCGCCTCGGCCCATATCGGACTGGTATCGCAGCTTTTCAGCCGGGTCGGCGCGGCGGACGATCTGGCGCGCGGGCGCTCGACCTTCATGGTCGAGATGGTCGAGACCGCAGCGATCCTCAATCAGGCCGACGACCGGGCGCTGGTGATCCTCGACGAGATCGGACGCGGCACCGCCACCTATGACGGGCTGTCGATCGCCTGGGCGACGCTGGAACATCTGCATGACGCGAACCGCTGCCGCGCGCTTTTCGCCACCCATTACCACGAGATGACCGCGCTGACGCAGAAGCTGTCGGGCGTCGAGAACGCCACCGTGGCGGTCAAGGAATGGGAAGGCGACGTGATCTTCCTGCACGAGGTCCGCAAGGGCGCGGCGGACCGCTCCTACGGGGTGCAGGTGGCGCGGCTGGCGGGCCTGCCCGACAGCGTCGTCGAGCGCGCGCGGGTCGTGCTTGACGCCCTGGAGCGGGGAGAACGCGAGGGCGGACGCTCGCCTTCGGCCCTGATCGACGATCTGCCGCTGTTCTCGGCCGCGGCGATCCCGCAGCCGTCGCATTCTGCCCCCGAAGGCCCCGCGCCGCTGGACGAACGGCTGTCGGCGATCCATCCCGACGAGCTGAGCCCGCGCGAGGCGCTGGATCTGATCTACGAGCTGAAAGCGCTGGCCCGGCCGGAATAGGGCCTTTTGCAAAGAAAAACGCCCGACCGATCGGCCGGGCGTTTCCCGTGAAACAATCCGTTCTCAGGCGGCAGGCGTCGAAGACACGCCGACCTGGGCCGGGCGCAGCAACCTGTCATGCAGCATGAACCCGACGGCCATCACCTGGATGATGTCGCCGGCCTTGGTCTCGGGCACCGGGGCCTCGAACATCGCCTGATGCAGCTGCGGATCGAATTTGTCGCCCGCTTCAGGGGCCACCCGTTCGATGCCATGCTTGGCAAAGACGTTCAGAAGCTCGCGCAGGGTCAGTTCGACCCCTTCGAGCAGGGCCGCATTCGCCTCGCGCTGTTCATCGGTGACGACCTCGAGCGCGCGCGAAAGGTTGTCATAGACCGGCAGCATGTCGCGCGCGAGTTTCGAGCCGCCGTAATCCTCGGCCTCGCGCCGGTCGCGGTCGGCGCGCTTGCGGGCATTCTCGGCATCGGCCAGCGCCCGCATGAAACGGTCGCGAAGCTCGTCCCGTTCGGCCTTCAAAGCCTCGACTTCCTCCGGGGTGATTTCGGGGGTTTCGGTTTCGGCTGCGGTCTCGGTCGCAACGTCGTCGAATTCGGTCTTTTCAGGTTCTGCCATCTTTCATCCCTTGCCGCGGTCGGCGATCAGCTTGCCCACCAGCTGGGCGGTGTAGTCCACGATCGGTACGATCCGGCCGTAGTTCAACCGGGTCGGCCCGATCACCCCCACGGCGCCAATGATCTTCCGGTCCGCGTTCATATATGGAGAGACCACCAAAGATGAACCCGAAAGTGAAAAAAGCTTGTTCTCCGAACCAATGAAGATCCGGACCCCCTCGCCTTCCTCGGCCAGTTCGAGAAACTCGACGATGTCGCGCTTGCGTTCCAGGTCGTCGAACAGGCTGCGGATCCGATCCAGATCCTCGGCCTCGGCCGGGTCCGACAGAAGGTTGGCCCGGCCGCGCACGATCAGCCGCGCCTGATCATGGCCCTCGTTCTCCCAGACCGCGAGCCCGGCCTCGACCATGGTCCGGGCAAGCTCGTCAAGCTCCTGCCGGCGCCGCGCGATCTCGACCTTCATCGCCTCGCGCAGCTCGCTCAGCGTCAGGCCCTCGGCCAGCGCGTTGAGAAAATTGGCGGCCTCGCGCATCGAGGAGGGCGTCTGCCCCGGCGCGGGATGAAACAGGCGGTTCTCGACATGACCATCGGCAAAGACCAGAACCGTCAGCGCCCGGTCTGCGCCGAGGCTCACGAATTCGATATGCCGGATCGGCGCCTCGTGCTTGGGCGCGAGAACCAGGCTCGCGCCATGGGTCGCCCCCGACAGCGCGGCCCCCACCCGGTCGAGAAGCGCGCCCACATCCGAGGTATTCGCCCCGAGCGTCGCGTCGATCTTCTCGCGGTCCTCCTCCTTGAGGTCGCGCACCTCCAGCAGCCCGTCGACGAACATCCGGAGGCCCAGCTGCGTCGGCACCCGCCCGGCCGAGACATGCGGGCTGTTCAGCAGGCCGAGAAACTCGAGATCCTGCATGACGTTGCGGATGGTGGCGGCGCTGACCTTCTCGCTCATCGACCGGGTCAGCGTGCGCGATCCCACCGGATCCCCGGATTCGAGATAGCCCTCGACCACGCGGCGAAACACCTCGCGCGAGCGGTCGTTCATTTCTTCGAGAATGCCTTGGGTACTCACCTGCCGCGCCTCCGTCGAAGCGATGCCATTAAAAGGAAGATGCCGATCTCGTCAATCGGGCCCGTCGATCGGGCCCATCAATCGGGGTTGCATCGGCGTCCGGCTCATGGGAGCAAAGCTGCAAAACCAATAAAAGGACAGTCCGATGCGCCCATCCCGTCGTGATGTAAGCGAACTTCGCCCGGTTTCAATCGAGACCGGCGTGACCAAGCATGCAGAAGGCTCGTGCCTGATCCGCATGGGCGATACCCATGTGCTCTGCACCGCCACGCTGGAAGAGCGGGTTCCGCCGTTCCTGAAGAATTCGGGCCTCGGCTGGGTCACCGCCGAATACGGGATGCTGCCGCGTGCCACGACCACCCGGATGCGCCGCGAGGCGGCCCAGGGCAAACAGGGCGGCCGCACCGTCGAGATCCAGCGCCTGATCGGCCGCAGCCTGCGCGCGGGCGTCGACCGCGTGGCGCTTGGCGAACGCCAGATCACCATCGACTGCGACGTGATCCAGGCCGATGGCGGCACCCGCTGCGCCTCGATCACCGGCGGCTGGGTCGCGCTGCGGCTGGCCGTGAACAAGCTGATGAAGACCGGCGAGGTTATCTCGGACCCGCTGGTCGATCCGGTCGCCGCCGTCTCCTGCGGGATCTATGCCGGCCAGCCGGTGCTGGATCTGGACTATCCCGAAGACAGCGAGGCCGGCGTCGACGGCAATTTCGTGATGACCGGCTCCGGCAAGCTGATCGAGGTGCAGATGTCGGCCGAGGGCTCGACCTATACACGCACGCAGATGAATGCGCTGCTCGACCTGGCCGAAAAGGGCGTGGCCGAGCTTGTCGCCGCCCAGAAAGCCGCGATCGGAGCCTGAGGCATGCGCCGGTTTGACGGAAAGACGCTGTTGGTCGCGACCCATAACAGCGGCAAGCTCGAAGAGATCGCGGATCTGCTTAAGCCGTTCGGCATTTCCGTCACCGGCGCGGCCGAACATGACCTGCCCGAACCGGACGAGACCGAGGATACATTCGTCGGCAATGCCCGGATCAAGGCCCATGCGGCGGCGAAGGCGACCGGCCTTCCCGCCCTGGCCGACGATAGCGGGCTTGCGGTCGACGCGCTGGATGGCGCGCCGGGCGTCTATACCGCCGATTGGGCCGAAACAGGCTCTGGCCGCGACTTCCCGATGGCGATGGAAAAAGTCTGGACCAGGCTCGAGGAGGCGAACGCGCCCGAGCCCCGGACCGCGCAATTCTGCTGTACCTTCGTGCTGGCCTGGCCCGACGGCCATGACGAGGTGTTCGAAGGCCGCATGCCCGGCCGCATCGTCTGGCCGATGCGCGGCGATCAGGGCCATGGCTTCGACCCGATCTTCCAGCCCGACGGCCATGACATCACCTTCGGCGAGATGGACCGCTGGGAAAAGAACCGGATCAGCCACCGCGCCCGCGCCTTCGAAAAGCTGGTGAGCCTGTTTGAGCGCTGAAGACTGGCAGGAGGGCGGCTTCGGACTTTACGTCCACTGGCCGTTCTGCCTGTCGAAATGCCCCTATTGCGACTTCAACAGCCATGTTTCGGCCGAGATAGACACGGCACGCTGGCAAGACGCTTATCTTTCCGAGATCCGCCGCCTCGGCGCCGAGACCGGCCCGCGCGTGCTGAACACCGTCTTTTTCGGCGGCGGCACCCCCAGCCTGATGCCACCCGAACTGGTCGGCGCCATCCTCGACACCGCCCGGTCTGTCTGGACCCCCGCGAATGACATCGAGGTCACGCTAGAGGCCAATCCGACCTCGGTCGAGGCCGGGCGTTTCACGGGATTTGCCGAGGCCGGCGTCAACCGTGTCTCGCTTGGCATACAGGCGCTGAACGATGCCGACCTCAGGCGGCTCGGGCGCACCCATAGCGTGGCCGAGGCCCGCGCCGCCTTCGACATCGCCCGCAGCCGGTTCCCGCGTGTCAGTTTTGACCTGATCTATGCCAGGCAATCCCAGAGCCTCGCGGCCTGGCGCGACGAGCTTGGCGAGGCTCTGGCGATGGCCGTCGATCACCTCTCGCTGTACCAGCTCACCGTCGAAGCCGGCACTGCCTTCGGCGACCGGCTGGCGCGTGGCGGCTTGAAGGGGTTGCCCGACGAGGATCTCGGCGCCGATCTTTACGAATTGACGCAAGAGCTGTGCGAAACCGCCGGAATGCCCGCTTATGAGGTCTCGAACCACGCCCGCCCCGGCGCCGAGTCGCGGCATAACCTGATCTATTGGCAGGCGGGCGATTACGCGGGGATCGGACCGGGGGCGCATGGTCGCCTGACCCTGGGCGGCCGTCGTACGGCAACCGATACCCCGCTCCCGCCCATGTCCTGGCTCGAGCGCGTCGAACGCGAGGGAACGGGAGACCTGTCGCGCAGCACCGTCGCGCCCGCCGATCAGGGCGCCGAATATCTGATGATGGGTCTCCGCCTGGCCCAAGGGCTGTCGCTGAAACGCTACGAACGCATTGCCAACTCGCAGATAGATGGCAGTAAAATCAAAGAGTTGTCGGATCTCGGTCTGATCGAGACCGAGGCGGATCAACTGCGAGCAACGGCTGCGGGGCGCGCGGTCCTGAATGCAGTGATCCGCGCGCTGCTGCCGGATTAGTCCTCGCCGCCGCCGCCCGAGGGCGCGCTCAGCACCGCACAAAGACGGTCGAGATCGTCGAGCGAGCGATACGAGACCACAAGATCGCCCGATCCGTCTGTTCGATGCTCGATCGAGACATCCATACCCAGATTGGCGGCGAGATCCTGCTCCAGCGCACGGGTATCTGCGTCCTTCGCGACCGGCGGCGGCGGCCGACGTTTCTTCGTCGTCGAGCCTGACTTGGCCAGTTTCTCGGTCTCGCGCACCGAAAGCCGCCCCTTGATCACCTGCCGCGCCATCGTCGCCGGATCGGTTGTTGTGATCAAAGCCCGGGCATGGCCCGCACTCAACCGCCCCTCGCGCAGATAGCCCTGAACCTCGTCGGGCAACTGCAGAAGCCGCAGCAGGTTGGCAATGTGGCTACGGCTTTTCCCCAGCGCCTCGGCCACCTTATCTTGTGTATGGCCGAAGCGATCCATCAACTGACGGTAGCCCATCGCCTCTTCCAGCGGATTCAGATCGGCCCGCTGGATGTTCTCGATGATGGCTATTTCCAGCACTTCGGTATCGTCCAGCTCACGGACGATCACCGGAACCTCATGCTTCTGCGCCAGCTGCGAGGCGCGCCAGCGGCGTTCGCCGGCCACGATCTCGTAACGCCCCTCGCTGCGCTTGCTGGGCCGTACGATCAGAGGCTGGATCACACCCTTCTCGCGGATCGAGTCGGAAAGCTCCTTCAGCGCCTCTTCAGAAAACAGCCGCCGTGGCTGATCGGGATTCGGTTCAAGAAGATCCAGCGCAATCATCTGGTCGGCCTTGCTGCGCGGCGTCTCGTCCCGCTCGGCCTCCGGTTCGATCCGAACATCGGCCATCAGCGCCGACAGGCCGCGTCCCAGGCCGCGTTTTTCCGGTTGCTTCATCTCTCGTCTCCCTGTGGCCTCAGGCGCCGACCGGCACCTTCGGCTCCAGCATTTCCTGCGCAAGCGCGCGATAGGCCTCGGCGCCGCGCGAATTCGGGTCGTAATCGAGCACCGGCATCGCATAGGACGGCGCCTCGCTGACCCGGACGTTGCGCGGAATGACCGTCCGGAACACCAGGTCGCCCAGATAGGCACGCGCATCATTTTCGACGGCTTGCGAGAGGTTGTTGCGACGGTCCGCCATGGTCAGCACCACCCCCTCGATCCGGAGGCTCGAATTGGCCGTCTGGCGCAACTCGCGGATCGTAAGCATCAGTTGCGAGAGCCCTTCCAGCGCGAAAAACTCGCTTTGAAGCGGCACGAGAACCGAATGCGCCGCCACCATCGCATTGATCGTCAGCAAACTCAGCGCCGGCGGGCAGTCGATCAGCACGAAATCGAAGCCATAGGCATCCATAGCCGGCTGGCGAAGCGCGTCATGCAGAAGGAAACTGCGCTTTTCATTGGCCACCATCTCGATATCGGCCGAGCTCAGGTCCGTGGTCGACGGCGCTATATATAGGTTACCCTTGGGCGATTTTACCACGATATCGGCCAGGGGCGCATCATCCAAGATCAGATCGTAGGTCGTCCTGACCCGCGCCTCGGGCGCGACGCCCAGACCGGTCGAGGCATTTCCCTGCGGATCGATATCGACGATCAGAACGGTCTTGCCAAGCTCCGCCAAGGCAGCGCCCAGATTGATCGCGGTGGTTGTCTTGCCCACTCCGCCCTTCTGGTTTGCCACGGCGATGATTTTAGGGCCTTTGGGGCGCGTGGGGTCAGACACGGGCGATGCCTCCGAGTTTCAGAACAACGGCCTGCGGATCGGTCTTGCTGGGATGGTTTTGAACCTCGAACCGCCAGGATGCAAGCGCCCGGTTCACTTCATCAGCGTATCGGGCGCCTTTCGGGAATAGCGCGATACCTCCGGGCGCGAGATGCCGCTCTGCAAAGCCAAGAAGCCGGTCCAGCGGCGCCAAGGCCCGGGCCGAAAGCACATCTGCCTCTTGCGGGTCTGCGGCTTCGATTCGCGCATCGATCACCTCAACCCGTTTCAGACCGAGTTCCCGGGCCACTGTCCGCAAAAACGTGGCTTTCCGTTGATCGCTTTCGATCAAGGTGACCCGAAGGCTCGGCGCATGTTCCTCCCCAATTATCGCGATCACGAGCCCGGGAAAGCCCCCACCACTTCCCAGGTCGACCCAATGCCGGGCCTCGGCCGGGGCAAGATCGAAAAGCTGAGCAGAATCCGCAAAATGCCGGATTTCAAGCTCATCCAGTGTCGCGCGGGATACCAGATTTATCGCCGGGCTCCACTTGCGCAACAGGGCTGCATAGCTTGCCAGACGCTCCGATGTTTCACGTGAAACATCGGGAAATTCCCCTGCTGCAATTGTCATGCCGACTGCCGCTCCATCTGGCGCAGGCGCGCAAGGATCAAGGTCGCCGCAGCAGGTGTCATTCCATCGATGCGCGCGGCCTGCCCAAGGGTTTCCGGCTGCACCCTGGAGAGCTTGCCCTTCAGTTCGGCGGAGAGCCCTTCGAGCTTCTCATAGTCGAAACAGGACGGGATGCGTTGGGCCTCATCCCGCCGCATAGCCTCTACATCTAGTGTTTGGCGGGCAATATAATTCGCATATAATGCGTCTCGCGCCAACTGGACCCGGCTCTCGCGGTCCACCTCCTCAAGCTCAGGATCGAGCGGAATCAGGTCTTCAAAGCTCACATCGGGGAAGGCGAGAAGGTCGATACCCGACCGGCGGGTCCCATCGGCATTCACCTTGATCCCGGCCGCGGCCACCTGCTTCGGCGTGACCGACATGGACTCCAGCCGCGCGCGCCCCGCCGAAAGACGCTCCATCTTTGCCTCGAAAGACGTCCGACGCCGATCTCCGACGCAACCGATCTCGAGCCCGACCGGCGTCAGCCGCTGATCGGCGTTATCCGCCCGAAGAGACAGGCGGAATTCGGCCCGCGAGGTGAACATGCGATAAGGTTCGCTGACCCCGCGCGTGATCAGGTCATCGATCATGACGCCAATATAGCTTGTAGTCCGGCTGAAGATCACCGGCCCCTGCCCCGCCACATCCCGCGCCGCATTCAGCCCTGCGACCAGACCTTGCGCCGCCGCTTCTTCATATCCGGTCGTGCCGTTGATCTGTCCCGCCAGGAACAGCCCGGGTACATCGCGCAGCTCAAGTGTCGGGCGCAGCGCGCGCGGATCGACGTAATCATATTCTATGGCGTAGCCCGGTTGCAGGATGGTCGCGTTCTCCAGCCCTTTGATCGAGTGGACATACGCCTCCTGCACCTCTTCGGGCAAAGAGGTCGAAATGCCGTTGGGATAGACTGTCGGATCGTCGAGACCTTCGGGCTCCAGAAAGATCTGGTGCGACTCCTTCTCGGCGAACCGGACGACCTTGTCTTCGATAGAGGGGCAATAGCGCGGCCCGACACCTTCTATATGGCCACCATACATTGCCGAGCGCGAGAGGTTTTTACGAATGATATCATGGGTTTGCGCATTCGTATGGGTGATACCGCAGGCCACCTGTCGCGCCTCGACATGCGACGAGAGGAACGAGAACAAAACCGGTTCGTCATCACCTGGCTGGCGATCGAGACGATCCCAGTCAATGGTCCGACCGTCAAGCCGCGGCGGCGTCCCCGTCTTCAGGCGCCCCAGCGGCAAGCCGAATCCATCGATCCGCTCGGCTAGACGAACCGACGGACGGTCGCCAATTCGTCCCCCCGGGGTTTGTCGATTCCCAATATGGATGACGCCGCGTAGAAAGGTGCCTGTGGTCAGAACCACGGCCCCGGCCGACAATTCACTCCCATCGGCCAGTACGACGCCTGCAATGCGACCATCGCGCTGAAGAAAATCAGCCGCTTCTCCCTCGACGATCTCGAGCCCCGGCTCCGCGCTCAGAGCTGTTTGCACTGCCTGACGATAGAGCTTCCGGTCAGCCTGGGCCCGCGGCCCCTGTACGGCGGGGCCCTTACGGCGGTTCAAAAGGCGAAACTGGATCCCCGCGCGGTCAGCGGCCCGCCCCATCACGCCGTCGAGAGCATCGACTTCCCGCACGAGATGGCCTTTCCCGAGGCCGCCAATCGCCGGATTGCAGGACATGACGCCGATCCCGTCCCGACGCAGCGTGACCATAGCTGTCCTCGCGCCAAGACGCGCGGCGGCATGCGCCGCTTCAGCACCGGCATGGCCGCCGCCGACCACGATGACATCAAAAGCGCGATGTTTCACGTGAAACACTCCTCACTTTCCAAGACAGAAGCGCGAGAAAATCTCGTCGAGCAAGGTTTCGACATCCACCCGGCCAAGCAGCGTTTCCAGAGCCCGCACGGCGCGGCGCAAATCTTCGGCCGCCAGTTCTGCCGTTTCCATGCCGAGGGATAGCTGATTCTGAGCCTCGGCGATAGCGCCGCCGGCCCGCCGCATAGCCTCTGCATGGCGTTCTCGCGTAGCCGTGACAGTCCGAGAGGCGCGTCCTTCCAGTGTCGTGGATATATCGGCAACCAGGTCGGCAACCCCCTCCCCGGTCAGGCCCGACACCCCATGTCCTGCGCCGTCGGCAAGATCTGCCTTGCCGCGCAGGACGATATCTTCGGGCCCGGGCACCAGCCCCTGGGTCTTGCCGGTATCGTCGAGAAGAAAGACACGCAAATCAGCGGCTTCGGCGCGGGCAACGGCGCGGGCGATACCGATCGTCTCGACCTCATCCGCACTCTCTCGCAGACCGGCGGTGTCAAGAAAGGTCACGGGCAGACCCTCAAGATCCATCCGGACTTCGATGACATCCCGGGTTGTGCCGGCATGTTCTGACGTTATTGCCGCCTCGCGGCCCGCGAGGTGGTTCAGAAGAGTGGACTTTCCCGCATTCGGCGGTCCGACGATGGCGACTTCGAACCCGTCCCGTATGCGCTCCGCCACCGATACGCCGTCGATCTCCGCCCGCAGCGACGCCGCGACCTCGTCCAGCAAACCGGTCACTTCCGGGGTCACGTCGACCGGAACATCTTCGTCGGCAAAATCGATGGTCGCTTCCAGAAGCGCGGCCGCCCTGATCAAGGCCTCGCGCCATCTGTCAACCTTCGCCCCGAGGGCGCCCGACAGGACCCGCAAGGCCTGGCGCCGCTGAGCCTCGGTTTCCGCTTCGAGAAGATCGCCCAATCCTTCGACCTGCGCGAGGTCGAGCACGCCGTTTTCCAAAGCGCGTCGCGTGAATTCCCCGGGTTCGGCCAGCCTCAGACCGTCGATGCGCCCCAGGGCAGAGAGCAGCGCCGCCACGGTTGCCGGACTACCATGACATTGAAATTCAACGACATCTTCCCCGGTAAAACTTGCACCTTTGGTAAAGCACAATACCAGTGCCTCATCGAGCAGAACGCCATCCGCATCCGCGAGACGACGCAGACCCGCCTGCCGCGGTGGAGGCAATGACCCCGCCAGCGCGCGCGCGGCGGAATGGGCCCGAGGGCCGGAAATGCGGATAACGGCGACGCCCGCTTTTCCGCGCGCGGTCGCCTGAGCGAAAATCGTGTCCAGGGATCACCTCCGGGCGTCGCCGCCTCAGGTGTTCATCGAATCGAAGAATTCGGAATTCGTCTTGGTCTGCTTGAGCTTCGAGATCAGGAACTCGATGGCGTCGGTGGTCCCCATCGGGTTCAGGATCCGGCGCAGAACGAAGGTCTTCTGCAGGTCCGACTTGTCGACCAGAAGTTCCTCTTTCCGGGTGCCCGATTTGAGGATGTCCATGGCCGGGAAGACGCGCTTGTCGGCGACCTTGCGGTCGAGCACGATCTCGGAGTTGCCGGTGCCCTTGAATTCCTCGAAAATCACCTCATCCATCCGCGAGCCGGTATCGATCAGCGCGGTCGCGATGATGGTCAGCGACCCGCCCTCCTCGATATTCCGCGCGGCACCGAAGAACCGTTTCGGCCGTTGCAGGGCGTTGGCATCGACCCCACCGGTCAGCACCTTGCCGGAAGACGGCACCACAGTGTTGTAGGCACGGCCAAGTCTGGTGATCGAATCGAGCAAGATAACAACATCTCGTTTATGCTCGACCAGACGTTTGGCCTTTTCGATGACCATCTCGGCCACCGCGACGTGACGCGTCGCCGGTTCGTCGAAGGTCGAGGAAATCACCTCGCCCTTCACCGAGCGCTGCATGTCGGTCACTTCCTCGGGCCGTTCGTCGATCAGCAGGACGATCAGATAGGTGTCCGGGTGATTGGTCTCGATGGAATTCGCGATGTTCTGCAGGATCACCGTTTTCCCGGTCCGCGGCGGGGCAACGATCAGCGCGCGCTGCCCCTTCCCGATCGGCGAAACCAGGTCGATGATCCGGGCCGAACGGTCGCGGATCGTCGGATCCTCGATCTCCATCTTCAGCCGCTCATCGGGATAGAGCGGCGTCAGGTTGTCGAAGTTGATCTTGTGCCGGGCCTGCTCGGGGTCCTGGAAGTTGATCTTCGTGACCTTGGTGATCGCGAAGTAGCGCTCGTTCTCGCGCGGGGCCTGCATCACGCCCTCGACCGTGTCGCCGGTGCGCAGCGCATGCTGGCGGATCATGTCGGGCGAGACGTAGATGTCATCCGGACCGGGCAGATAGTTGGCCTCGGGCGAGCGCAGGAAGCCGAATCCATCCTGCAGAACCTCAAGAACGCCGTCGCCCGAGATTTCCCAGCCATCCTCGGCGCGCTCCTTGAGGATCGAGAACATCATCTCGCCCTTGCGCATCGCCGACGCGTTCTCGATCTCGAGCTCTTCTGCCATGGAGAGCAGGGCCTTGGGGCTCTGGGCCTTGAGATCGGCGAGGTTCAGGCATTCTTGGGTCATGGGAGTGCTTTACGGAAGACGGCGCCGACGGAGTGCGCACACGTTATACGGGAAGCCTCGGATCGGACGACCCGAGTTAAGCCCGCTCCTTAGTCCTGTGCGGACCGTGAGTCAACTCGGCGTGTGCCGCCGCGCCGGCAGGATCAGAATTTCACGACCACGGAGAAGACGATGACCAGCATCAGAATGGTCGGCAGCTCGTTCATCATCCGGAAGGTCCGGCCGGTACGGGTATTCCGCCCGGCGACGAAATCCTTCCGCCGCGCGCCCAGCCACATGTGAAACCAGGTCATCGCGATCACCGCGGCGCCCTTGGTATAGGGCCAGATCGTGTCCCAGTAGACGACGTTCGGCGTCAGAACCAGGGCCAGGCCGAAGATCCAGACCGCGATGATCGAAGGGTTCATGATGTAGCGGTAGAGCTTCATTTCCATGACCTGGAACAGCGCGTCGGTCTCGTGTCCGGGGGTCACCTTCTCGGTGTGATAGACGAAGATCCGCGGCAGATAGAACAGACCCGCCATCCAGGTCAGCACCGCGATGATGTGCAGTGATTTGGTCCATGGATACATGTTGGCCAGAAATTCCGACATCGCTCTGCCTCGCTACGCTTGGTCGCCTATCGCGCCTCTTCTAGAGCAATAGGAAAAGAAAAGAAAAGATGATGATTATGTAGGGCCTGTGGAGGATGTGGATTACTGGATGTTCCACGGTCTCATCCACAGTAGGGCCGCTTGTGGAAAGAAGTGGAGATAACTCGCTACGTTTTCATCGAAAATGTCATAGCTTTCTGTATTAAAAATATTTTTTACGACCCCGACCAGTCTACGACCTGTGGATAACTTATGGATAATCCGTCCGTGACGATTCGTTCACAGCCAGTGATGAAGACAGTCCACGGTGGATTTGAGAGCCCGGATTCTTGACATTTCCACGTATGACCGGCACCCCGGGATGCGAGAGGCCTCTTATCCTGAAACCGTGCAACCGTCTCACCTGGGTTTTTCCACAGGGTTGCCCCGAATGCGTGATCCGATGTCCGACCGTGTGATCCTTGCTTCCGGCTCTGCCATTCGCCGCCAACTTCTGACCCGGGCAGGGCTCGTTTTCGAGGCGATGCCCGCGCGCGTCGACGAAGACGCGATCCGCGCCGCGCTGGAGGCCGAGGGCGCCGAACCGGGCGACATCGCCGAGGAACTGGCAGCCTTCAAGGCCAAGCGGGTGGCCGAAAAGGCCCCGGGGGCGCTGGTGATCGGCTGCGATCAGGTCTTGGCCCATCGCGGCAAGGTGCTTGCCAAGGCGGAAACGCGCGAAGAGGCGCGTGGTCAGCTCCGCGCCCTGCGCGGCGGCCAGCATCAGCTTCTGTCGGCGGTGGTGGTCTATGACGACATGCGGCCGCTCTGGCGCCATGTCGGCAAGGTCTCGCTTACGATGCGGCCGTTTTCAGACCGCTACCTGGACGAGTATCTTGACCGCAACTGGCCCGCCATGCGCGATGCGGTGGGGGCCTACAAGCTGGAAGAGGAAGGGGTCCGGCTGTTTTCGGCCATCGAGGGCGACTATTTCGACGTTCTGGGTCTGCCCCTGCTGCCGCTGCTGACCTTCCTGACGACCCGAGGAGTTTTGATGGCATGAGTGACAGAATCCCCCTGGCCGGCGTCATCGGCTCTCCGATTGCCCATTCCAAGTCGCCGCTGCTGCATCGCCACTGGCTCGAACGCTATGGGCTGCGCGGTTTCTACGTGCCGATGGATGTGGCCCATGCCGATCTGAAACAGGTGCTCGAGGCGTTGCCGCGCATGGGCTTCGTGGGTGTGAATGTCACGATCCCGCACAAGGAGACCATTCTCAGCCTGGCCGATTCCGTGTCGGATCGCGCCGCCCTGATCGGGTCGGCCAATACCCTGATCTTCCGGGCCGATGGCAAGGTCTATGCCGACAATACCGACGGGATCGGGTTCATCGAGAACCTGCGCCAGGGCGCGCCGGGCTGGGATCCGACATCGGGACCGGCCGCCGTGCTTGGGGCGGGCGGCGCCGCCCGCGCCGTCGTCGCCGCGCTGTCGGAACAGGGCGTGCGCGAGATCCGCGTTTCCAACCGGACCCGCTCGCGCGCCGAGGCGCTCAGGGCCGAGTTCGGCCCCAAGATCGTGATCCATGACTGGGTGCAGGCGGGGGCGATGATCGACGGCGCCGCGACCGTGGTCAACACCACGTCGCTGGGCATGGTCGGCAAGGCCGAGTTCAAGGTGCCGCTCGATGCGCTCTCGCCCGATGCGGTGGTCAGCGATCTGGTCTATGTGCCGCTCGAGACCCCTTTCCTGCGCGAGGCGCGGGCGCGGGGCTGTGTCGCGGTCGACGGGCTGGGGATGCTTCTGCATCAGGCCGCGCCGGGCTTCGAGCGCTGGTTCGGTCGTCGTCCCGAGGTCGACGAGGCCGCCCGCGCGGTGCTGCTCGAGCCATGAGCCGGCCGCGTCTTCTGGGGCTGACCGGCTCCATCGGCATGGGCAAGTCGACCACAGCCGCGCTGTTCCGCGAGAAAGGCGTGCCGGTCTGGGATGCCGATGCCGCCGTGCACGCGCTTTATGCCGAAGGTGGCGGCGCGGTCCGGCCGCTGGCCGCGCTCTGCCCCGAGGCGGTCCGTCACGGTGCCGTCGACCGCGACGCGCTGAAGGCCTGGATCGCGCGCGAGCCCGAGGCCCTGATGCGGATCGAGGCCGTGGTGCATCCGCTGGTCGCGGCCGACCGGCAGGCCTTCATCGACCGGCATCAAAATGCGCCGCTTCTGGTGCTGGATATCCCGCTTCTGTTCGAGACCGGGGCCGATAAATGGCTCGACGCGGTGCTGGTGGTGACCGCGGCCCCCGAGGTTCAGCGCGCCCGGGTGCTGGACCGTCCGGGCATGACCGAGGCGCAGCTGGACGCGATCCTCGCCCGACAGATGCCCGATGCCGAGAAACGCGCCCGCGCCGATCATGTGATCGAGACGCTGACGCCTGACCATGCCGGGGCCGAGGTCGCGGCGCTGATTGAAAGCCTGGGGACTGCCAATGCGTGAGATCGTTCTCGACACCGAAACCACGGGCTTCGAGCCCGAGACCGGCGACCGGATCGTCGAGATCGGCGCCGTCGTGCTCTGGAACCATCTGCCGACCGGCGAGACCTTCCACGTCTATACCAATCCCGGTCGCGACATGCCTGACGAGGCCTTCGGCGTGCACGGGATCGGCCCGGACATCCTTGCCAACCCGCGACCGGCGAAGCCCGGCGAGGTCACGCTGCGCGACAAGCCGCCCTTTTCGCAGGTCGGGCAGAAATTCCTCGATTTCGTGCAGGATTCGAAACTGGTGATCCACAATGCCAGCTTCGACATGAAATTCCTGAATGCCGAACTGGGCTGGCTCGGCCTGCCCAAGCTGCCGATGAGCCAGGCGATCGACACGCTGGCCATGGCGCGCAAGAAGTTTCCCGGCTCGCCCGCGACGCTGGACGCGCTCTGCCGCCGCTTCGGCATCGACAACACCATGCGCGACAAGCACGGTGCCTTGCTCGATTCCGAGATCCTGGCCGATGTCTATCTGGAACTGATTGGCGGTCGGCAGCCCGATTTCATGCTGGCGACCCGCTCCCGGGCCTCGCGCGGCACGTCCGGGACCGAAACCGAGGCCTGGCGACCGCGTCCGCGGCCGACGCCCCTGCCCTCGCGTCTGACCGAGGAGGAGGCCACCGCCCATCGTGCCTTTGTCGAGACGATGGGCGACGACGCGCTTTGGAAAAGCTTCGACTGAACGGCCTCAGGCGGTGCCGCTCGGGGTCTCTTGCTTCTGGATATCGGCGGCGCGGCGCGCGATTTCCTGACGATAGAGCGCGACGAAATCGACCGGCTCGAGGTTCAGCGCGGGGAAGCCGCCGTCACGGGTGACGTCGGAAACGATCCGGCGCACATAGGGGAACAGCATCCGCGGGCACTCGATCAGCAGGAAGGGATGCAGCTGGTCCTCGGGCACGTTCTCGATGTGGAACAGGCCGGCATAATCGAGTTCCATCAGGAAGAGCTGGCTCTGGTCGGCCTTGTTCTTCGAGGAAACGGTGAATTTCGTGATGATCTCGTATTGATGATCGGCCGGGCGCTTGCGGGCGTCGAGCGCGACCTGCACCGTCACGTCGGGGGTCACCTCGCCCGAGGCGCCCTTCTGGACCAGAATATTCTCGAAAGACATGTCCCGGATATACTGGCCCAGGATCTGCATTCTAACTTGCGGCTGCTGCGCGGCGGCGCCGTTGCCCTCGGTCTCGCTCATGGGATGCTCCTGCGAAAGGTTGCGTTGGATATTCGCTTAGCAGGTCGCCCCCACCCGCTCAATGCTGGCTCTCAGTGACGGGTCCAGCCCGAGGGCGGCAATGTGCCATCCTCGTCGCCATGCCCGTTGCGCGATGTGAGATCCTCGAAATCGCCGTCGATGATGTCGTCGCGCGCGGGCCGTGCCTGCCGGGTCGGGCCGCCGGCGGGGCCGAAACCGGCCGAATGCACGACCACCCGTTTCGACAGCCAGCGATAGGCGGCGGCGCGCACCGGCTGGATCAGCAGCAACAACCCCATGGTGTCGGTGAAGAAACCCGGCGTCAACAGCATTGCCCCGGCAAAGAGGATCATCGCGCCATGGGCCAGCGGTTCGGTCGGATCCCGCAATTCATTGAACGAGCTGCGGACCTGCGACAGCGCCAGCGCGCCCTGCTGCCGCATCAGCCAGGTGCCCGCCGCGGCGGTTGCCAGCACGATGCAGAGGGTCGGCCACAGCCCGATCAGCCCGCCCACCTGGATGAAAAGCGCGATCTCGATCAGCGGGATCGAGAGGAACAGCAGAAAAAGCCACATTGCATCACCTCATTGCGCTTCGGCCGGCCTAGTGGACTTGATTGATGGCGTGCCTTACATATGTCCGGTGACGCTTCGATACAAACGCTTCCCGCGATCCGCGAGGTTTTCATGAGCTCTGCCATCATCCAACTCCTGGTTCTTGCCGGGATTGCCGTGTTCCTGATCCTGCGGCTGCGGTCTGTCCTCGGAACCCGTGAAGGTTTCGAGAAACCTCCGGTGCAGATGCCCGATCCGGCAGCACGCCGGGCCGACAACCGTCCGTCCTTCGAAGTGATCGAGGGCGGTCCCGATACCGACATCACCGACCATGTCGAGGATGGCAGCCCGGCCGCCAAGGCGCTGGCGGCGATGAAGCTGGCCGAGCCGGGCTTTTCGGTCAGCGAGTTCCTGCATGGCGCCCGCGGCGCCTATGAAATGATCCTGATGTCCTTCGAGCATGGCACGCTGGACGAGGTGGCTGGTTTTCTGGCCCCCGACGTGCGCGACAGCTTTGCCGAAGTGATCCGGCTCCGCGAGGAACAGGGCCTTTCGGTCGATGCCAACTTCATCGGCGTGCGCGAGCTGGTGCTGAAGGATGCGACCTATGATCGCGACAGCGGCGAGGCCGAGTTGACCGTGCGTTTCGTGGGCGAGCTTACCTCGGTCGTGCGCAACCAGGATGGCGAGATCGTCGAGGGCAGCCCGAGCGAGATCAAGCGTCAGCGCGACGTCTGGAGCTTTGCCCGGGTGATGGGCTCGGACGATCCGAACTGGCAGCTCGTCGCCACCGACGCCTGACGCGCCGCCGCCATTGGGCGGCGATCCGTATCGTTTATCAAGGAAACCGGGATTTCAGAAGGACGGCACGGGCCGTCCTTCGCGCGGGCGCGGGGTCATCGACCCCTGCCCGTCATCTGCGTTTCGACCCGCTCAGTCCTTCGAGCGTTCGACATAGGTGTTATCGGCGGTGTTGATCACGATCCGCGTGCCGACATCGATATGGGGCGGCACCATGACGCGCACGCCGATATTGGTCATCGCGGGCTTGTAGCTCGACGAGGCGGTCTGCCCCTTCACCACCGGCTCGGTCTCGGTCACCTCGACCACCACCTTCTGCGGCAGCTCGATCGAGATCGGGTTGCCCTCGAAGGTCTGCAGGAAGACCCGCATGCCGGGTTCGAGATAGGCGGCGGCATCGCCCACCACGTCGGGCTGCGCCGCGACCTGATCGAAGCTCTCGGGGTTCATGAAGTGGAACCCTTCGGCGTCGTCATAGAGAAAGTCGTATTCGCGCTCGTCGACATTGGCCTTTTCCACCTGTTCGGTGGTCTTCCAGCGCTCGGTGGTCTTCACCCCGTCCGAAATGCGGCGCATGTCGACCGAGGTGGTCGGCGTGCCCTTGCCGGGATGGAAGTTCTCGGCCTTGAGAACGACGTAGAGCTGGCCATCCTTTTCGACGACGTTGCCCTTGCGGAGCGAGGAGGCAATGACTTTCACTGGGGGCTTCCTTGTGGAGTATCTTGGCGCGGTATATCCGCCGGATCGGACAACGCCCCTAGCCGAAATCGGCGCAAAATTCCAGTGGAAAGAAAGGCAGCGCGGATGACCGATACCCCCTGGTGGAGCCCCGAGCGCCATGCCGACCGCCGTCCCGCCCTGCTGGCGCGGGGCCGGATCCAGGCCGCGATCCGGGGCTGGTTCGCGGAAGAAGGCTTCGTCGAGGTCGACCCGCCGGCCCTGGTGACAAGCCCGGGAAACGAGGCCCATCTGCATGCCTTCGCGACCGATGCCATCGGCAATGACGGGGTGGCGCGGCGGATGTATCTGCATACCTCGCCCGAATTCGCGATGAAAAAGCTGCTGGCCGCGGGCGAGCCCCGGATCGCGGCCTTTTGCCATGTCTGGCGCAACCGCGAGCGCGGGCCGCGGCACAGCCCGGAATTCACCATGCTCGAATGGTATCGCGCGGGCGAGGATTATGCCGTGCTGATGGAGGATACCGTCCGGATGCTGCAACTGGCCTGCGAGGCGGCGGGCACCCGGCATCTCGGCCATGCCGGGCAGCACTGCGACCCTTTCGCCCCGGTCGATCGGGTCTCGGTGGCCGAGGCCTTCGCCGCCCATGCCGGGATCGACCTGCTCTCGACGCTCGCGCCCGGAGGCGCTCCCGACCGCGCGGCGCTGGCCGTTCAGGCCGAAGCCGCCGGGATCGGCTTCGCGGCCGATGACGGCTGGTCCGACATCTTCAGCCGGGTGCTTGTCGAACGGGTCGAGCCGCATCTGGGCCGGGGCCGGATCACCGTTCTCGACCGCTATCCGGCCGCCGAAGCCGCGCTGGCGCGGACCTGTGCCGACGATCCGCGCGAAGCCGAACGTTTCGAGCTCTATGCCTGCGGGGTCGAGCTGGCCAATGGTTTCGGCGAGCTGACCGACCCCGTCGAGCAGCGCCGCCGTTTCGAGGCCGAGATGGACGAGAAGGAGCGCCTGTATGGCGAGCGCTATCCGCTGGACGAGGAGTTCCTCGCGGCGCTGGCCTTCATGCCGCCCGCCTCGGGCATCGCGCTTGGCTTCGACCGGCTGGCCATGCTGGCCACCGCCGCGCCCAGGATCGAGGATGTGCTTTGGGTGCCGGTCGCCTGAGCCCGGGCTTTGCCTCTGCCCGGAAGCGCGGGCCGCGTCGTTTCGCAGACAAGGACAGGAAATCTGATCTGCGATCCGAGACGGTCTGGCGGTCCGGACGGTTTCCATGGTCAAGCTTTCGTGACTTATTTCCTTTTGCCGGGGGTCGGTTTTGAAGATCGGGTGTTTTGGAACGGCATTGTCCGCCGCTCTGGTCCTGTCGGTTTCGGCCAGCGCCAAACGGATTGCGCCCGCGCCGATACCTGCGGGCATGTATGACGGGATGAGCTGCGCCAAGGCGCGCAAGACACTCATCGACGTCAATGCCGAAATACAGAAGCTGTCGCGCCGGCAATCGGGCGCGGCGACGGCCGATGCGATCGGCGTGTTCCTCACGCTGGTGTCGGCGGTTACCGGCGGCGAGAGGGCGGGCAGGATTGCCGCGGCCAAGGGCCGGAAGCTGGCGCTGGAGGCGCGGCTCGAAAGCTGCGGCTGAGGGCCGGAAGCTTTGGTCCCAAGCAGGGCCGTCGCGCTCCTTTGTCCGAAATCGGTCCATCCGGTCTGGGACCGCCGCGCATTTGCGGCTATCACGGCCCTGCCCCCGATGCGCGCCCGGGACGCGTCCGGCCCGGGAAACGCCGGAGCGAAAGCGGCGCCAGCCGACCGCGAGGACAGGACCGCCGGTGGAACAGCATGACGCGACATCGACAGAGGGCCGTGACGGCGATCCGTCGCGCGCGGGCGGGATGCGCGGTTTCGGTGCGGCGGTCTGTCTGGCCCTGGCCCTGGGCGGCGGCGCTTCGGCTCAGGCCGCGCCCTCGGTCGAGCTGCTCGATTTCGACGATCTCAAGGGCTGGAAGACCGACAATCACGCCGAGGCCCTTGCCGCCTTCCGCGAGACCTGCCCCGATCTGCCCGACCCGCCCTGGACCGCGCTTTGCGCCCTGTCCGAGCGGCAGTCCAATGCCCGCAGCTTCTTCGAGCTTTTCTTCCGCCCGGTCCTGATCGGCGGCGACAGCCCGGCGCTGTTCACCGGCTATTTCGAGCCCGTTCTGAAGGCCGCCCGCGCTCCCGATGCCCGGTTCCGCTATCCGATCTACCGCCTGCCGCCCGATCTGCCGACCGACCGGCCCTGGTTCTCGCGCCGCGAGATCGCCGAGGACGGACATCTCGACGGGCAGGGGCTTGAAATCGCCTGGCTCGAAGATCCTGTCGATGTGTTCTTCCTGCAGGTTCAGGGCTCGGGGCGGCTGAGCCTGCCCGACGGCACGCTTCTCCGTGTTGGCTATGGTGGCAAGAACGGCCATGATTACCGCTCGATCGGCAGGGAGCTGGTGCGGCGCGGCGTCTATCAGCCCCATCAGGTTTCGGCCCGGGTGATCCGGTCCTGGGTCCGGCGCCATCCCGAGGCGGGGGCCGAACTTCTGCTGCACAACCCCTCCTTCGTCTTTTTCCGCGAGCTTGACAGGCTGCCGCCGGGCAAGGGGCCGCTCGGGGCGATGAACCGGCCGGTCACGCCGATGCGCAGCCTCGCGGTCGATCCGTCCCTCGTGCCGCTGGGCGCGCCGGTCTGGATCGAGAAGGGCGGGCGGCATCCGCTTCACCGGCTGATGGTGGCACAGGATACCGGCTCGGCGATCAAGGGACCGCAGCGGGCCGACATCTTCTATGGCACCGGCGCGGGTGCCGGGCGGCTGGCAGGCGCGGTGCGCGACCCGGGCCGGATGATCGTGCTGTTGCCGGTCGAGCTGGCGCTTGCGCTGCTGCCCGGAGGCTGACCGATGCGCCGTCGCCGCCTCAGCCGCGAGGATCGCGCCCTCTGGGACGAGGTCGCGCGCCGGGTCCGCCCGATGCGCGACGCGCCCCCCGATGCCGTGTCCGGGCCCCCGCCCGAAAAGACCTTGCCCGAAAAGACCCCGCCTGCCCCGGTTCCCGCCGCGCCTTTGCCGCTGAAACCCTTCCGGCTGGGCGCGAAGGCACCTGCGGCCGCGCCGCCGACCCCGTCCGCACCGCCTGCGATCCGGATGGACCGCAAGGCATTCCTGCGGATGAAGGGCGGCAAGCTCGACCCCGAGGCGCGGATCGATCTGCATGGCATGACGCTGGCCGAGGCGCATCCGGCGCTGATCGGCTTCATCCTGCGCAGCCAGGCCGAGGCGCGGCGGCTGGTGCTGGTGATCACCGGCAAGGGAAGCGGGGCGGAATGGGACCCCGCCTTCGCCGACCGGCGCGGGGTGTTGCGGCGCCAGGTGCCGCACTGGCTGCATCAGGCGCCCTTGTCAGGCGCGGTGATGCAGGTGGCACCCGCCCATCGCCGCCATGGCGGCGAGGGCGCTTTCTATGTCTATCTCAGGCGGCCCCGCTAGGCGGGGTCAGAGGATATAGCGGGTGACATCGGCCGATTTGGTCAGCTCGCCCAGGTTTTGGTCGACGAAATCGGCATCGACCCTGACGGTGTCGCCCGCCCGGTCGGGCGCGGTGAAGCTGAGCTCTTCGAACACCCGCTCCATCACCGTGTAAAGCCGCCGCGCGCCGATATTCTCGATGCTCTCATTGACCCCGGCCGCAACCCGGGCCAGCGCCGCGATGCCGTCATCGGTGAATTCGACCGTGACCTCCTCGGTGCCCATCAGCGCGGTATATTGCCGGGTCAGCGCATTGTCCGTCTCGGTCAGGATGCGGACGAAATCATCCTCTGTCAGCGCCCTCAGCTCGACCCGGATCGGCAGCCGGCCCTGCAATTCGGGCAGCAGGTCCGAGGGCTTGGCGATATGGAACGCGCCCGAGGCGATGAACAGGATATGGTCGGTCTTCACCGGCCCGTATTTGGTCGAGACCGTCGTGCCCTCGATCAGCGGCAACAGGTCGCGCTGCACGCCCTCGCGGCTGACATCGGCGCCGCGCATGTCGGAGCGGGCGCAGACCTTGTCGATCTCGTCGAGGAAGACGATGCCGTTTTCCTGCACCGCCTCGAGAGCGGTCCGGTTCACCGTCTCGTCGTCGAGCAGCTTGTCGGCCTCTTCCGAAATCAGGATCTCGTAGCTGTCGGCCACGGTCAGCCGCTTCTTGACGGTGCGCCCGCCGAAGGCCTTGCCGAACAGATCGCCCAGCGACATCATCCCCTGCTGGCCCTGGCCCGGCGCCATGCCCGGAATTTCCATGCCCTGCAGCGGGTTCGAGGTATCGGCGATCTCAAGCTCGATGAGCGTGTCGTCCAGCTCGCCCTTCTTCAGCTTGGCGCGGAACATCTCGCGGGTCTGTTCGCGCGCATCGGCGCCGGCGATGGCGGCGATCACCCGGTCCTCGGCGGCCTTGTAGGCGGCCGCCTTCACATCCTCGCGCATCCAGTCGCGGGTCTGCACCAGCGCGGTATCGACGAGATCGCGCACGATCTGTTCCACGTCGCGGCCGACATAGCCGACCTCGGTGAACTTGGTCGCCTCGACCTTGATGAAGGGGGCACGGGCAAGCCTGGCCAGACGGCGCGAGATCTCGGTCTTGCCGACGCCGGTCGGCCCGATCATCAGGATGTTCTTCGGATAGACCTCTTCGCGGATGTCGTCGGCCAGCTGCTTGCGCCGCCAGCGATTGCGCAGGGCCACGGCGACGGCCCGCTTTGCCTCCGCCTGACCGATGATGAACCGGTCGAGTTCCGAGACGATTTCGCGGGGGGTGAGGTCGGTCATCGGGTAATGCTCTCCACCGTCAGGTTGCCGTTCGTGTAGACGCAGATATCGGCCGCGATCGCCATCGCCTTGCGGGCGATATCTGCGGCCGAAAGCTCGGTATTCTCGATCAGGCCGCGCGCGGCGGCCAGAGCGTAATTGCCGCCCGAGCCGATGGCGGCCACGTCATGTTCAGGAGCCAGCACGTCGCCCGCGCCGGTGATCACGTAAAGCTCGGCCCCGTCGCTGACGATCAGCATGGCCTCGAGCTTCTGCAGGTATTTGTCGGTGCGCCAGTCCTTGGCCAGTTCGACCGCGGCGCGCTGAAGCTGGCCGGGGGTTGCCTGCAGCTTGGCTTCCAGCCGTTCGAGGAGTGTGAAGGCATCGGCCGTAGATCCGGCGAAACCCGCGACGACATCATAGCCGCCGGGCGACAGCCTGCGCACCTTGCGGGCGCTGCCCTTGATCACAGTCTGGCCCAGGCTGACCTGTCCGTCGCCGGCGATCACCACCTGGCCGCCGCGGCGAACGCCGATGATGGTGGTCCCGTGCCAGCCGGGAAACTCGCTTTTCGACATGCCGTTCTCCTGCATTTGCCGGGTCCGATATATGCGCCCGATGCTGCCTCGCAAGCCGGGCATGAAAAAGGGGCGCCGCGGCGCCCCCTTGTCTTGGTCGGAACAGGCCGGTTCAGACCGATTCCTGAATCCAGTTCTGCAGCGCGGCCTTGGGCGCGGCGCCGATCTTGCTGGAAATGACTTGCCCGTCCTTGAACAGGAACAGCGCCGGAATGCCGCGCACGCCCAGCTGAGCCGGGCTGGTCGGGTTGTCGTCGACATTGATCTTGACGATCTTCACCTTGCCTTCCAGCTCGGCGGAAAGCTCTTCCAGGGCCGGGCCGATCTGCTTGCAGGGGCCGCACCATTCGGCCCAGAAATCGACGACGACGGGAATGTCGGACTGGCGCACCTCGGCGTCGAAGGTGTCGTCCGTGACGGCATGGGTGGGCATCTGGGTCACTCCTTGGAACCTGGGATCGAGGCCGGAAAGTAAGGAGAGGGGCCAGCAGCGTCAAGCCAGCCCGGCCCGGGCAAGCGCGGCGTGGCCCAGCTCTCGCGGGATCGTCATCAAAGCGCCGGTCCGGGTCCAGAGAATGGCGATGTCGATCTCGTGGCCGGGATAGATCTGCGCCAGCGCCATGGCATAGGCGCCCAGCTGGCGCAGGATGCCCTCGGGCGTGTCTTCGGGCCGGTCCGGCACGACCGCGTTGGTCTTGAAATCGACGGCCGTGATCCGGGTGGGCGAGACGATCAGCCGGTCGACCGTGCCGCTCAGCCGCCCCTGGCCCAGGGCCGCGGTCAGCGGAACCTCGGCCAGGCTGCCGGGGGCGAAGACCGGGGCCAGATCGGGCCGCGCCATCAGGGCCTCGGCCTCGGCGGCAAGGGCCGGGATCGCGGCCTCGGGCGCGGGCGGGTCGACCGCGGTCAACAGCGCGCGGGCCAGCGCCGGGCGGTCGGCCGGATCGGTGCCCGGCAGATGTTCCAGGAGCAGGTGCATCCAGGTGCCCCGGGCCCGGACATCCTCGGCCTCGGCGGGGGCAAGCGGGTCGCCGGGCAGGGCCTTGGCGCCGCCCAGGTCGGACGGCGACAGTGGCTGCGGCGGCCGCTCCGGGCGGGGCGCGTCGCGCAGCGCCCAGTCGGGAAGCGCGGTTTCGGGCGGCGCCGTCTCGGGCGCGGCCAGGACGCGGTCTTCCGGCCAGAGCCCGCGCTCATAGCGCAGCCCCTCGCCGAAACCGAAATCGCGCGGCACGGGGCCAAGCGCCTCGGTGCCGCGGCGAATGCGGCTGTACCAGTCGCTGCCATCCTTCGCGAGCTTTCCGGCCGCGGCCACGATCAGCCATTGCTCGGCCCGGGTCATGGCGACGTATAACAGCCGCGACCGTTCCTCCTCCTCGCGCTGCACCCGCGCGGCATGGGCGGCCGCCAGCGCCTCGGGGCGCGCATCCGATCCGGTCTTCCAGGCGGGCAGGCCGTCTTCCAGCGTATAGATCTGGTCGCGGATGGTGACAGTGCGCTGCGCCGTATGCGGCAGGATCACCACCGGCGCCTCGAGCCCCTTGGCGCCATGCACCGTCATCACCCGGATCCGCCGCCCCGCCGCATCGAGCTGGCGCTTGATCTCGACCTCGCCACTTGACAGCCAGGCCAGGAAGCCGGTCAGCGAGGGCACCTCGGTCGTCTCATAGGCCAGCGCCTGGGTCAGCAGCGCATCGATGCCGTCCTCGGCCTCCTGCCCGAGCCGCGCCACCAGCCTGCGGCGCCCGTCATGGCGGGTGAGGATGCGTTCCAGCAGGTCGTAGGGGCGCAGGAAATCGGCCTCGTCCAGCAGCGCCTGCAGCATCGGAACCGTCTCTGTTCCGGCCCGATCCGCGTGTCTGAGCGCCTGCCAGAGATAGCCCTTGCGGGGTGCTGCCAGCCGGAACAGGGCATCTTCGCTCCAGCCGAACAGGGGCGAGCGCAGGGCCGAGGCCAGCGACAGGTCGTCTTCGGGCAGCGCCAGGAAGGACAGAAGCGCGGTCAGGTCGCGCACCGCAAGCTCGCCGCCGATCTTCAGCCGGTCGGCGCCCGCCACCTCCAGCCGCTCGGCCTTGCAGGCGCGGATGATCTCGTGAAACAGGTCGGTCCGGCTTTGCACCAGGATCAGGATGTCGCCCTCATGGATCGGGCGGCGCCCCCCGCCCTTGACGGCGATGGTCTCGCCCCGGTCGATCATGGCGCGGATTTCCGAGGCCACCTGACGCGCCAGCCGCACGCTGTGATGCGAGGCCCCCAGCATGTCGACCGGATCGGCCCAATGCCCCGGATCGGCGGCCTCGCTATCCTCGACCACGGGCCAGATATCGACCCGGCCGGGCAGATCGGCATGGAAGGCGCGGTGCCGCATCTCGCGGTCGAGCCCCGCCCGCGCGCCTTCGGGGAAGGTCCGGTCGACAGCGCCGAGGATCGCCTCGGAGGAGCGGAACGAATATTCCAGCGTCAGGTTCAACAGGCCGCGGTCGACATTTTCCAGCCGGTCGCGGAACAGCGCGCGCATCCGGTCGAAGCCCTCGGGATCGGCGCCCTGGAAGGAATAGATCGACTGCTTCTTGTCGCCGACGACGAAGATCGTGCGGTCGACCCCGCTCCGCGCGCCCTCGCCCGCGGTGAATTCCTGCGCCAGAAGCTCGATCACCTGCCATTGCACCGGGCTGGTGTCCTGTGCCTCGTCGACAAGGATATGGTCGAGCCCGCCATCGAGCCGGAACAGCACCCATTGCGCGACGCCCGGATCGGTCAGCAGATCGCGTGCCTTCAGGATCAGGTCGTCGAAATCGAGCCAGCCCTGCAGCTGTTTGCGCGCTGCATAGGCGGGCAGGAAGGCTTCGGCAAAGCGGTGCAGGGCCAGCGTCCGCTCGGCCGCATCCAGCGCCAGCCGCCGGGGCCGCGCGGTCTCGACCCGGATCATCAGGTCTTCCAGCGGCGCCAGATCGGGCCCCAGCGCGGCCCGGACCGCCTTGGTGGGAAAAGACCCTGTCTTGGCCGAAAACGGCTGTTTTGCGGCGGCGCCGGTCAGCAGGATATCTTCAAGCCCCAGCAGCAGGGCCCGGTCGGCGCCGCCGAGATTCAGTGCGCCAAGCTTGGCGGCGGCGGTCTGATCGGTCTTGCCGCCCCCGGCCAGCGCGGATTTCAGCCGGGCCAGCAGCCCCTCTTCGGTCCCGGTGAAGACGCCGCGCAGCAGGACCGCGCTGTCCTCATCGGCGGAAAGGCCGAAGCTTTTCCAGATCGCGCCTGGGTCGGCGGTGGCCGGAAACCGGTCGCGATGGCTGGCGATCTCGGCGGTCAGCGCATCGAGCTCGGCATCGGTGTGAAACCGCGCCAGATCGGCAAAGCGACCGGCCTCAGGACCCTCGGCCAGCGCATCGACCAGCTCGGCCCGCAGGCGGCGGGCGCTGCGGTCATCCATCTCGACGAATTGCGGCGAGACCCCGGCCTCGAGCGGAAACCGCCTGAGAATGCCCGCGCAGAAGGAATGGATGGTCTGGATCTTCAGCCCGCCCGGCGCCTCGATGGCGCGCGCGAACAGGCGTCTTGCCTCGCGCAGGGTGTCCTCGCCGATGGCGGTCTCGACGCCCAGCTCGTGCAGCGCCTGCCGCAGATCGGCATCGGCCAGCATCGCCCAGCCGCCCAGCCGGTCGAACAGCCGGTTCTGCATCTCGCCGGCGGCGGCCTTGGTATAGGTCAGGCACAGGATGCGCTGCGGCGGCACCCCCGCCAGCAGAAGCCGCGCCACCCGGTCGGTCAGAACCCGGGTCTTGCCCGAGCCCGCATTGGCCGACAGCCAGACCGAGCCCGACGGATCGGCGGCCTGGATCTGGCGCGCGCTTGCCTCGTTCCGGGTCATCCCACATCCTCCGGTTCCGGCGGATCGGTCTCGTCCCATTCGCCAAAGCGCGACAGCAGGTCGTAATCGGTGATGTCGCTGCGCTTCTGGATCCGGTTGCGGGCGGTATAGCCCTGTTCCGGCCGGGCATAACGGTCGATCAGGCGCCCGAGCTCGGCCCAGCTGCGCGCGACCAGATCGTCGTCAAGCCAGTTGGTCACGGTCTTCGGCGGCTGGCCGAGGCCGATATAGGTGACGTGATCGACGAGCGCGGCCGGGATCTCCTCGAAGCCGCCGCGTTCGGCGATGCAGGCCTCCAGCAGCAGCTGCTTGTCGAAAGCCTCCATCGCCTTCAGGCTGGGCGGCGTGCCGGTCTTGTAATCGTAGAGGATGAGGCGGCCATCGGGGCGGCGGTCGATCCGGTCGGCCTGCGCGGTGAGGGTGAAGCCGCTGTCCAGCCGCGCCGCGCCCGAGCGTTCGCGGGCGATGCAGGCGGCCTCGGCCTGACGCCGCGCCTCGTCGCGCAGAAAGCTCTCGGCCGCGCGCCCGAGCCGTGCCCGCCAAAGCGCGCGGGCTGCGGGCCAGGGCGCCTCGGTTGCCAGAACCTCGTCGGCGATGGTCATCAGATCGGCCTGGGCCCGGTCCGGATCGGGGTCGAGCGGCCGGCCCAGAAACCGCTCCATCACCTTGTGCAGGACCGTGCCCCGTAGCGGCGCATCGGCGCTGCGCACCAGCGGGTCGAGGCGCTTCAGCCGCAGGATATGGCGGGCATAGACGGCATAGGGATCGCGGATCAGCCGTTCGACCGCGGTCACGGACAGCCGCTCGGGGCGGCGGTCGAGCGGTGGCCGGGGCGAGGGGCGGCGCATGGCGGGCAACGGCGTCGCGGGCCGGTCGAGCGCCTGCGCAATGTCGAGCCAGTTCCGGCCCCGCGCGCGCATTGCGGCCAGCGCTTCTGGGCCGCCATTGCCGCCCAGCCCGTCCATCAGGTTGGTCAGCCGGTTCAACCAGCGCGCGGGCACGGTCTGCGCCTCGGCCGTGCGGATCGCGCGCGAGATCACCACCTCGGGGGCGCAGACCGCCTGCTGAAAGTCATGCGCGGCCAGCCCGATCTGACGCTCGGGCAGCAACAGGCCCGCCTCGGCCCGCATCTGCCGGTTCAGCCAGGGGTCGGGCGGCGGGGTCTCGGGCCAGGTGCCCTCGTTCAGCCCGCCGAGGATCACCAGATCGGCGCCCTGCACGCGGGCCTCGAGCGTGCCCCAGATCATCACCCCGGGATGCGGCTCGACCGCGCTGCGCACCGAGCCGTCGCGAAGCACAGAATCGAGCAGGGTCGAGAAATCGGCGGGGCTCATCTCGCCGCCCGCCTCGGCCTCGGCCTCGAGCAGGTCCAGCGCGGCCCGCGCCTGCAGGCCTGCCTCTTCCAGCCAGAGCGCGCCGCTGCCCTCGGTGTCCGGCCCGGCGGCGAGGATCTCGGCAAGCTGCCGGTGGCGCGCGACATGGGCCGAAAGCGGCTCTGTTCCGGCCCGATCTGTTCCGTCCAGCGCCTCGGCCAGCCAGGCGGCCCAGGCCTCGCGGCCATCTTCGTGGCCCTCGGCCCAGCGGGTCAGGGCCGGGCCGTCGGGAAAGGCGGGGCCGTTCCGGCGCAGATGCAGTTCAAGCTCGCGGGTCCAGCGCAGGTGATTGGCGCGCAGTCCCGGGCTCGAGGCGGTCAGCGGATGCTTGAGCAGCGAAAGCAGGGCCTCGACCGTCAGCGCCCGGCCGAACAGCGCCGCGACCTGACGCAGGAACCGGCCTGGCGGCGACAGCGGCAGCGGCGTGCCGGCGCTGTCATCGGGCCGGATGCCCCAGCGGTCGAGCGCGGCGGTGACCTGGCGGGTCAGGGTCCGGTCGGGGCTGACCAGCGCAGCACTTTGCCCGTCCTCGGCGGCACGGCGCAGCCGCAGCGCGATGGCCAGCGCCTCGGCGCGCGGCGAGGGTGCCTCGATCAGCGTCAGCGCATCCGTCGCCCGGTCGAGCCCGGTCAGACGGGGGCCGTCCTCCATCCACTGATCGGTGACGGGGGCGGGCCGAAGCGCGAGCGAGACCAGCCGGGTGCGTTCGGGACAGGGCGGCGCGGCCTCGCGGCACCACGGCCGGACATCGCCGGGGCCCAGCCCCATGTCGTTGAGGATGTGGCGGAAACGGTATTGCGGATGGTCCTCGGCCGCCAGCGCGTCGTCGAGCCCGTCCCAGATCGCGGCGGGCATGTCGAAATCATATCCGGGCAGGATCGCGGCGCCCTGCGGCAGCCGGGCGGCCTCGCGCAGGAACAGCGCGGTTGCCCCGCGCGATCCGGTGGTGCCCGCGACGATCACCGGATGGCGGGGCGGATCGGCGCGCCAGCGCTCGGTCAGCCGCTCGACCGCGAGGCGTTGCCGGGCGCCGCTGCCGGGACGCCCCGAGAGATCGGGTCCGAGCCAGGTCTCGACCAGTGTCACGAATTGCCGTGCCCGGGCCCAATGCGCCGAGAGGTTTCCGACATCCAGATCATGCAGCGCCCGGGGCGGCACGCCCTCGGCCTGCATCTCGTCCATCAGGGCGGCGAGGCTGTCGGCCAGATCGAAGGCCGAGCTGCGCGCGGCCAGATCGGGAGAGCGGTCGAGCAGCGCCCGCACCAGTTGCCCCAGTTCCAGCCGCCGTCGAAGCGGCGAGACCGGTGCCGGAAGATCCGCCAGGATCGGATGGCGCGCGAGATCGGTCACCAGCCGGATGCGGGGCAGAAGCCGCGGCGGCCCGGCCTGGAACAGATCGACGATCCGGCGTCGCATCCGCTCGGTATTGACCCAGATCTCGACCTCGGCCCAGGCCTCGGGCGGGGCGCCGGACAGTCTCTGTTCCAGCCCGATCAGCAACTCGCGCGGAAAATCGGCGCCGGGCGGCAGGCCGAACAGGCGGGGGGCCGGGCCCTCAAACATCGCCCTGCCCCGCCAGCAGCGCCTCGGCCTCGGCAATGCCGCCCGGATGGCCGACATCGCACCAGCCGCCGGCATGCAGGATGCCGTAAAGCCGCCCCTCTGCCAGCATCCCGTCCCAGAGCCGGTTCAGCGAAAAGATCCGTTCGGGGATTTCGGCAAGCCCGTCGGTCTTGAGGATGCCGGCGCCCGAATAGATGGCTCCGGGGCCGCGCCTCAGGCGGCCGTACGGGCCGATGAGGAAATCGCCCTTGCCCGAATGATCCGTCGCGTGCCCGGGCGGGATCAGAAGCAACAGGCCGTCCATCTGCGCGGGGTCCCAGACCCCGGCCAGGGTGCAAAGCGGGTTCGGTCCGGTCCAGACCGCATCGCTGTTCAGCGTGAAGACCGGCCCCTCGCCCAGCACCGGCAGCGCATTGCGAAGCCCGCCGCCGGTATCGAGGAGGGCGTCGGTCTCCCGCAGGACCGTCAGGCCGGACCTGCCTGCAAGATGCGCGGCCAGCTGGTCGGCGCGGTAATGGGCATTGACCGCGATCCGGCGGATGCCGGCATCGGGGGTGAGTGCCAGCGCATGGTCGATCAGCGGCCTGCCCGCGACCTCGATCAGCGGTTTCGGGCGGTCGTCGGTCAGCGGCCGCATCCGGGTGCCGAAGCCGGCTCCGAAGATCATCAGCGACGCGGGGCGCATCGGCTTGCGATCCGGTCGAGACGGTCGGGCTCGGGCGGGGGCAGAAGGCGCAGCAGCGTCTCGCGCAGTCCGGCCAGTGCGGGATGGTCGAGATCCCTCATCAGATGACCCCAGACGCGGGGCAGCATCGACAGATAGCCGGGCTTGCCGTCGCGGAGGCACAGCCGGGCGAAGACGCCGATGATGCGCAGGTTGCGCTGCGCCCCGGCCACGGCACAGGCGCGGTCGAAAGCCTCCTCATCGGTGCCGGTCGCGGCGACATAGCGCGCGCGCATCCGGGCCCCGACTTCGGGTGACACGTCGCGGCGCGCATCCTGCAGAAGCGAGACGAGATCATAGGCCGGATGGCCGATCCGGGCATCCTGGAAATCGAGCAGCCCGACCCGCGCGACCCCGTCCCGTTCGGGCAGCCAGAGCAGGTTCTCGGCGTGATAGTCGCGCAGGATCAGGACCGAGGGCGAGGCGGCCTCGGCCAGAAGCGTCTCTAACCCGGCCCGAACCGCCGCGATTTCGTCTTCGGGGGCGGCGAGGCCCTGACCCGGCAGATACCAGCGGAACGGCAGGCAGCCCAGCTCGGCCATCTCGGCGGGGTCGTAGGGCGCGAGGCCGTCGGGCAGCGGTGCCCGGTGCAGCCGGGCCAGAAGGTCGGTCGCGGCGGCGTAAAGCGGCTCTTCGAGCTGGGGCGCGCGGGCGGCGAGGCGGGCGAAAAGATCGTCGCCCAGATCCTCTAGCAGAAGCAGGCCCCGGGCGCTGTCCTCGGCGAGGATCGCGGGCGCCGAGAACCCGAGCGATGAGAGATGGCGGGCAATGGCAAGGAAAGGACGGACATCCTCGCCTGTCGCCGGGTCGGCATCCATCAGCACGGCGGTCTCGCCATTGTCCCGCGCGAGCCGGTCGTAGCGGCGGTTCGAGGCATCGCCCGCAAGCGACATGCGGCGGGCCTCGGCCCAGCCGGCGCGGGCGAGGAAATCGGCGATGGCGGCGTCACGCATCAGGGGCGGTTCCGGTCTGGATTTCGGTCAGGATCGGGGACAGGCGCCCGGTCCAGTCGGCGCGGTCCGAAACGAAGCTGGCATGGCGCAGGGTCTCGGCCTCGCCCGGCGCAAGGGTCAGGCGCAGCGCGCCCGCAGGCGCCAGATCGCCCAGCCGGTCGGGCCATTCGATCAGGCAAATCGCGGTCTCGAAGGCCTCGTCGAGGCCCAGCTCCATCACCTCCTGCGGATGGCCGAGGCGGTAGAGATCGGCATGCCAGATCTCCAGCGGCCCGGCCTCGTAGGTCTGGACCAGGGTGAAGGTCGGCGAGGGCACATCTTCGGGGTCGCGCCCGGCCCTTGCCTGTGCCGCCTGGATCAACGCCCGGGCGAAGGCGGTCTTGCCCGCCCCGATCGGACCGTCGAGCAGCAGCGTGTCGCCGGCGCCCAGACGGGCTGCGAGCCGTTCGGCGAGGGCTCGGGTCTGGGCCTCGGAGGCCAGCGCGAGGGAGAGGCGGGTGCCGGACATGGGGCCCGTTGTAACGCCTGCCCCGGTTCCCGCAAGTCGGATCAGCCGGAGGAGGCGCGCGAGACGGCAGGCGTGTCGGAGGCTTTGGTCCGGGCGCTCGGGCGGAATTCGACCAGCATGCAGCCACCCGCGATGGGTTTGAGATGACAGTCGAGCCTCTGGCCGTCGCGGCGGACCAATTCGCAGCTCCAGGCCTCGCGCTGGCGGATGCGGCGCGGCAGCTCGGCGCCGGCCTCGGACGGGCTCGGCAGGCATTGCGCCCGCCATTGCGCGGTGGCGTCGGCGATGTCGGTGGTGCCCATCACCAGCCGCGGGTCCTCGCCCCAAAGCTCGGCATAGGCGCTGTTCGAGAGCGTCAGAATGCCGGCGCTGGAGAACACGACCATGGCCTCGGGCAGCGAGTCGATCACGGCCTGGCCGGTTTCGATCTCGCTGCGGAAGCGCCGGGTCATCGACATTTCGGTGCTGATATCCTCGAACAGGAAGGCCACCGCGCCATCGGGATGCGGCCGCCCGGTCACCCGGTAGACCTGCCCGCCGGGCAGCGTCCAGGTGTCGGAATAGACGCCGTCGCAGGCATCGCGTTCCAGCCGCAGGATCTGCTCGCGCCAGGACCGGAAGTTCTTGGGCTCGGGCATCATCCGGGTTTCGCGCAGCCGGTCGAGCAGGTTCAGAAGCGTGGGGCGGCCGGTCAGGAATTCGGGCTCGAGGTTGAACAGATCCGACATGGCCGGGTTGAACAGAACCAGTTCGCGCGTGCGGTTGAAGACGGCAAGCCCGATGGGCAGCTCGGCGAAGGTCTTGGTCAGGGTCTGGACGAAGTTGCGCAGCGCCGTCTCGGCCCGGACCGTGGCATCGGCCGGAAGCGCGAAATGCAGCGAGGCGCCATGGGTCTCGACCGAAACGCAGTCGAACCAGCGGTCGCGCTCGGCCCCGATATCGATGGCCTGGCGCCGCGGCGAGCCGGTTTCGCCGTGATCCTGCGAGAACAGCACCGGCAGCGGCCAGACGATCTGGCCTTCGTCATGGCGGCCGCGCACGATGTCGAGATAGGCGCTGTTGGCCCAGGCCACGCCTCCCTTCTCGTCGCGCTGCCAGGCCGGGGTGGGCATCGCCTCGACAACGTCGCGCAGGGTCTCCAGCTCGGCGGTCAGGGCGGCCAGGCTTTGGGCATCGGTCAGCCCTCCGGCCGGGTCGCTGAAACGCGGCATCTGCAGCGTCAGCCGGATCACACCGTCAAGCCAGACGGCGGTCAGCTGGGCCTCGCCCCCGGCCTCTGCAAGCAGCGCCGAGCCGTCCTTGGGCAGCCGTTCCATCCGTTCGGGAAAGCCGGGAAAGCGCGGCACGATCAGCGCGCAGAAGCGTTGCCAGTCGGTCAGCCCCTTCGGGCCGCCGGCCAGAAAGCGACGGCCGTCCGGGGTGGCATCGACGAGATGTTCGCCATCGAAGAGAAACACCATGTCGCCTTGGGTCTCGGCCGCGGCGTTGCGCGTTCGCCTGGGCAGGAAAGGCAGAATGAAAACTGCCGCCACTGCGCTTGTCAGCGAGATACCTGACAGTACCAGCGCAAATCCCCAGTCGATGTCCATGATGAGGTGAAAACCCTTTTTTGACCTCGTTCAGGAATCCGTCACCTTGGTTAATTTCTAGTTAACTCAACTTATGCGAGTATAAATGAATGAGTATCGCCTCAAGCTTCGATCAGGGTGTTTTCGCCGAGCGCGGCGAGCTGTGCCTCGGCGCTGACGCCGATCTTGGAGGCGGGCCATTCGACCTCGACGACGGCGCCGCGCTGATCCGAGCGCTCGGAGGTCAGCATCGGGTCGCGCCCATTGGCGAAGCTCAGGGTCGCGCCCGAACGTTCGAGCATGGTCTTGGCGATGAAGAGCCCAAGCCCCATGCCCTCGTATTCGGGACGCTTCTTCTGCTGCTCGGGGCTCTTGCGCAGACGGACGAAGGGATCGCCGATGCGGCCCAGCAGATGCGGCGGATAGCCCGGCCCGTCATCCATGATCCGCACGCTGATCTCGCCCTGGGTCCATTGCCCCATGACCCAGACCCGGCTTTCGGCGAAGTCCACGGCATTCTGGATCAGGTTCCTGAGCCCGTGGATCACCTCGGGGCGGCGGTAGATCACCGGCATCCGCGGACTGCCGCCATGGATCGGCTCGAAGCTGAAGATGATCTCCTTGCCGCGGTCCAGATGCGGCTCGGCCGCCTCGTCGATCACCGCCTTCAGCGGCGCGGTATGCATGTGCAGGTCGTCCTTGCCCGCCCGCCCCATCGACTGCAGGATGTCGCGGCAGCGATCGGCCTGCTCGCGCAGCGTCTCGATATCCTCGCGCAGGCCGGGCTTGTCATCGACCTCGTCCATGAGCTCCGAGCTGATCAGCTTGATCGTGGCCAGCGGCGTGCCGAGTTCATGCGCGGCGGCGGCGACGACGCCGCCCAGATCGGTCAGCTTCTGTTCGCGGGCCAGCGCCATCTGCGTCGCCAGCAGCGCGTCGGACATCTTGTTCATCTCCGAGGTGATGCGGTCGGCATAAAGCCCGAGGAACGAGATCCCGATCACCAGCGCCGCCCAGAAGCCGAACAGGAACAGATGCGGCAGCTGCTGGATCTCTCCCGAGGCATCGACGAGCGGCACGTAGTAGAAGGTCATCATCGTGATCAGCGCGAAAGCGGTATGGGCGATGAACAGCGTCGACATCCGCCCCAGCGCCGTCGCCGAGATGGTGACCGGCGTCAGCAGCATCAGCGCGAAGGGGTTGTTGAGCCCGCCGGTCAGGAACAGAAGCGCCGAAAGCTGCACCACATCGAACAGCAGCGTCAGCATCGCCTCTTTTTCCGACAGGCGCCGGTTCTCGGGATGGATCGCGACCGCGATCACATTGGCCAGCACGCTGGCGCCGATCACCAGCAGGCAGAGCCCCAGATCGAGCTGGATGTGGAAATAGAGATTGGCCACCGCGATGGCGACAACCTGACCGGCGATTGCGGTCCATCGCAGCAGGATCAGGGTCCGCAGGCGGATCCAGTTGCTGCGCTCGGTCGGCGGCAGCAGGCCGGTTGCGATATCGGACATCGGACCCCCAGGTTCAGGCTTGCCCCTTGTTAATCGGGGCGGCACGGTCGATCAATGAGACATGTACCGCGAGGACGGCAAGCGAAGGAGACGCGGATGAAACGGATCGTTCTGGCGGTTGCGGCCGCCGTGGCGCTGGTCGCGGTCGCGGGTCCCGCGCTGTTCATATGGGGTCCCTGGGCGCCCGAGGACCGCTTTGCCGACTGTCGCAGCGGGGGCCCGCGCCCGGGGCTTTCCGAACTCGGCGGCCCCTTCACCCTGACCGACCAGACCGGAACCACCATGACCGAGGCCGACGTGATCGCCGGGCCGACGCTGATCTATTTCGGCTATACCTTCTGTCCCGATGTCTGCCCGTTCGACAATGCCCGCAACGCCGATGCGGTCGATCTGCTGGAAGGCCGGGGCTACGAGGTGCGCCCGGTCTTCATCTCGGTCGATCCGGCCCGCGACACGCCCGAGGCGCTGGCGGCCTTCGCCTCGATGATGCATCCGCGGATGCTGGCCCTGACCGGCACGCCCGAGCAGGTGCAGGCCGCAAGTCGGGCCTATCGCACCTTCTACCGCATCCGCGACCCGGACGATGACTATTACCTGATCGACCACTCGACCTTCACCTATCTCGCCTTCCCCGGCGCGGGTGTGGTCGAGGCCTTCGAGCGGGACACCACGCCCGAGGACATGGCCGCGCGGGTGGCCTGCTTTGTCGATCACGCCCGGACCCGGCCCTGAGGCGAAACGAGTTAAATTGACCCTGCCGCGTTAACATTCTAGAACAACCGGAATATTACGCTCACCAGGAGGGTGTCGCATGGCTGAGCAGGAGTATGAAATCGGGGAAGACCCGTCGCTATTGATTGTCGACGACGACGAGCCGTTTCTCCGGCGTCTGGCGCGGGCAATGGAAAAACGCGGGTTCCAGCCGGAAATGGCCGAAACGGTCGCAGCGGGAAAGGCCATCGCCTCGGCGCGGCCGCCGGCTTATGCGGTCGTCGATCTCAGGCTTGAGGATGGGACCGGTCTCGACGTGGTCGAGACATTGCGCGAAAAGCGTCCCGATGCAAAGATCGTGGTGCTGACCGGTTATGGCGCCATCGCCACCGCCGTGGCGGCCGTCAAGGTCGGTGCGACCGACTATCTGTCGAAGCCCGCCGACGCCAATGACGTCACCGCGGCGCTTCTGTCGAATGGCGAGGCGCTGCCGCCGCCGCCCGAAAACCCGATGTCTGCCGACCGCGTGCGCTGGGAGCATATCCAGCGGGTCTACGAGCAATGCGACCGCAATGTCTCGGAAACCGCGCGCCGTCTGAACATGCACCGGCGGACGCTGCAGCGGATCCTGGCCAAGCGCAGCCCGCGCTGAAGCCAAGACCGGGGCTCCTCGGGTCGGGGGCCGTCAGATCCCGGCCTGCGGCCCCGCCGCCTGTCGCAGCCAGCCGATGAAGGCGCGCAGCCGGGGTGGGCGATGTCCCGGCCGGGTCACGATGTGATAGCCGAGCCCGAGGGATTCCTGCTCGAACAGCGCGGCGAGTCGGCCCGCCCTCAGATCGTCCTCGACCAGGGTGATCGGCTGGATCGACAGCCCGTAGCCGGCGCGCGTCGCGGCCAGCGACAGGCCGGTCGTCGGGAAGGATGTCGCGCGCACCCGCGTCCAGCTCAGCCCCGTGCTTTCCGCCCATAGCGCCTGTTCCGGGGAATCCTGCGCCGTCAGCCAGGTGAAGCGGGTCAGTTCGGCAAAGCTTCCGGGCCGGGGATCGCCCGTCAGCTCGGGCGTTCCGACGACGACGAAGCGGGTACTGGTCAGCAGTTCGGCCTCGAGCCCCGGCCATGCGCCGGAACCGTAGCGGATCGCCATGTCATAGCCGCCGGCCCGCAGATCCGCCAGCGCGGTCGAGGGGATCAGGGCCAGCTCGATCTCGGGATGCGTGGCCCAGAAGCTGCCAAGCCGGGGCATCAGCCAGTTCTCGGCAAAGGCGGGCGTCAGCGAGATCTTCAGCGGCGCGGCATCTTCGGTCGCCCGGACCTCGTCGATCCCTTCCTGGATCTTCCGGAACGCCTCGCCCAGGGCCGCGGCCAGCCGGGCGCCCTCGGGCGTTGCGGTCATGCCGCGGCTGTCGCGCCGGACCAGAGCCAGCTGCAGATGATCCTCCAGCGCCCGCACCTGCTGGGCGACGGCGGCATGGGTCACGTTCAAGGACCGCGCGGCCGCCGAAAAGCTCTCCAGCCGCGCGGTCGCCTCGAAGGCGCGCAGCGCCGTCAGGGGCGGCAGGCGGGTCCAGTCGATATCGGTCATCTGTTAGCTGGATTTACAGGGCAAAAGAATTCCTGACTCTCGGAGATTCCCTTCGAAGCGTAACAATAACAGGGTAACGCTTGAAGGAAAGGAGCCACCGATGTTCGGGATCCTGTCAGATATGCTTCTGCTGGCCTCGCGCCAGGAACACCGGATCAATCACCGTCTGCCCGACCGTCCGGTGGTGCCCGAGGTGCATCTGCCGCGCCGCCCCGCCCCCCGGCGGTTGCGCTAGAGACGCGCCATCAGCGCGGCATGGCGGGCGGTATAGGCCGTGCGCACCTCGACCGGCGGGCGCAGCCGGATTTCGAGCCCCTCGATCAGATCGGGCCGGGGCCGACCGAAGAACCGGTTCGCCTCGGCGGGCGCGAAACCCGCGATCTGGGTCGCCTCGAGCCAGGCCGACAGGCTGTCGGCGCGCTTGATCCTGGCCTTCACGGTCTTCGGCACCGCGGCGGGCAGGCCGAAGCGGATATGGATTGCCGAGGCCAGCCGCTTGTCGAGCTCGCCATAACTCGGGCCAACGGCGGCCTTCACCGGCGAGATCATGTCGCCGATGACGTATTCGGGGGCGTCATGCAACAGCGCCGCCAGTCGCCAGCGCACCGGCGCCTCGGGCTGGATCCGGCAGAAGATTTCCTCGACCAGCAGCGAATGCTCGGCCACCGAATAGGGATAGTCGCCCCGGGTCTGGCCGTTCCAGCGCGCCACGAAGGCAAGCCCGTGGGCGATGTCCTCGATCTCGATGTCGACCGGCGTCGGGTCCAGCAGGTCGAGCCTGCGCCCCGACAGCATGCGTTGCCATGCACGCGCTTGTTTCATGGTGATCCGTTTCTCCCGGGACGTCCGATTGCCACGGCGCGGCCGCATTGTCGAGCCATCCGCGTGATGGTATGTGCCGTTCTAGCCGACAATTACGAGGAGAGTAGCGCCATGGCGCCGGACTATATCGTCAAGGACATCGCGCTGGCCGGGTTCGGTCGCAAGGAATTGGACATTGCCGAAACCGAAATGCCCGGCCTGATGGCGCTCCGCGAGGAATACGGCGAGGCCAAGCCGCTGAAGGGCGCGCGGATCGCGGGCTCGCTGCACATGACGGTGCAGACCGCCGTGCTGATCGAGACGCTGGTGGCGCTGGGCGCCGATGTGCGCTGGGCGTCGTGCAACATCTTCTCGACCCAGGATCATGCCGCCGCCGCGATCGCCGAGGCCGGGGTGCCGGTCTTCGCCATCAAGGGCGAGACGCTGCCGGAATACTGGGATTATGCCGACAGGATCTTCCAGTTCGCCGAGGGCACGGCCAACATGATCCTCGACGATGGCGGCGATGCCACGCTTTACATCCTGCTGGGCGCGCGGGTCGAGAATGGCGAAGAGGACCTGATCGCCGTCCCGACCTCGGAAGAGGAAGAGGCGCTGTTCGCCCAGATCCGCAAGCGGATGGCCGAGACCCCCGGCTGGTTCACGAAACAGCGCGACGCCATCCAGGGCGTCTCGGAAGAGACCACGACCGGCGTGCACCGGCTTTATGACCTGCACAAGAACGGCCTGCTGCCCTTCCCGGCCTTCAACGTCAATGACAGCGTCACCAAGTCGAAATTCGACAACAAGTATGGCTGCAAGGAAAGCCTGGTCGACGGTATCCGCCGCGCCACCGACGTGATGATGGCGGGCAAGGTCGCCGTGGTCTGCGGCTATGGCGATGTCGGCAAGGGCTCGGCCGCGTCGCTTCGCGGCGCCGGTGCCCGGGTGAAGGTGACCGAGGTCGATCCGATCTGCGCCCTGCAGGCGGCGATGGACGGCTTCGAGGTGGTCGTGCTGGAGGATGTGGTGTCCTCGGCCGACATCTTCATCACCACCACCGGCAACCGCGACATCATCCGCATCGAGCATATGCGCGAGATGAAGGACATGGCCATCGTCGGCAATATCGGCCATTTCGACAATGAAATTCAGGTGGCCGCGCTGAAGAACCACAAATGGACCAATATCAAGGACCAGGTGGACATGATCGAGATGCCCTCGGGCGCGCGGATCATCCTGTTGTCCGAAGGCCGGCTGCTGAACCTGGGCAATGCCACCGGCCACCCGTCCTTCGTGATGTCGGCCTCCTTCACCAACCAGGTTCTGGCGCAGATCGAGCTGTTCACCAAGGGCGACCAGTACGAAAATCAGGTCTATGTGCTGCCCAAGCATCTGGATGAAAAGGTCGCCCGGCTGCATCTGGACCGGATCGGCGTCAAGCTGTCGACCCTGACGCCCGAGCAGGCCGCCTATATCGGCGTGACGCCCGAAGGCCCGTTCAAGCCCGAGCATTACCGCTACTGATCCTCGCGCGCATGTTGCGCGCGGCTGGCGCCGTCCGGATATCCGGGCGGCGCCTTGCTTTACGGGGATCGGGCCGCCGGGCTCAGAGAGCCTCGCCGAAGCCGAATGTCTCGGTCACATAGTCGATATCCTTGTCGCCGCGGCCCGACATGTTGACGAGGATCGACTTGCCCGGATTGGCCCTGGCCTCGCGCATCGCGAAGGCCACCGCATGGGCGCTTTCCAGCGCGGGAATGATGCCCTCGCGGCGCGACAGCTCGAAGAAGGCGTTCAGCGCTTCCTTGTCGTCGGCGGTGGTGTAGGTGACCCGCCCGGTCCGGTGCAGATGCGCATGTTCCGGCCCGACGCCCGGATAGTCGAGCCCCGAAGCGACGGTGTGCACCGGCGCCGGCTCGCCATTCGCGTCCTTCAGGACGATGGTGCGGAACCCGTGGATGTCGCCATCCTCACCAAAGGCAATGGAGGCGGCGTGATCGCCCAGATTGGACGAGGTGCCTGCGGGCTCGACCCCGTAAAGCGCGACGTCATCCTCGAGGAAGCCCGAGAAGATCCCCATCGCGTTCGAGCCGCCGCCGACGCAGGCCGCCACCATGTCGGGCAGCTCGCCGGTCATGTCCAGGAACTGTTCGCGCGCCTCGACACCGACCACATGCTGGAAGTCGCGCACCATCATCGGGAACGGGTGCGGCCCCACCACCGAGCCGATGGCGAAAAGCGCGTGATCGGCCTGGGCGATATAGCTTTCGAAGCAGCTGTCCACGGCCTCTTTCAGCGAGCGACCGCCAAAACCCACCGGCACCACATCGGCCCCCAGAAGCTTCATCCGGGTGACGTTGGGCGCCTCCTTGGCGATGTCGATCTCGCCCATGTGGATTTCGCACTCCATGCCGAAATAGGCCGCGGCGGTGGCCAGCGCCACGCCATGCTGGCCCGCGCCGGTTTCGGCCATCAGCTTGGTCTTGCCCATGAACCTGGCCAGAAGCCCCTCGCCCATGCAATGGTTCAGCTTGTGCGCGCCGGTATGGTTCAGATCCTCGCGCTTGGCGTAGATCTGGGCGCCGCCGCAAAGCTCGCTGAGATTCCTGAGATAGGAGACCGGCGTCGGCCGCCCCTGGAAATGGGTTCGGATATAGCGCAGCTCGCGGATGAAATCGGCCGATTTCGAGATCCGGTCATAGGCCTTGCGGATCTCGGCGAAATGCGGTTCCAGCGGTGGCGGCAGCATCGCGCCGCCATAGCTGCCGAAGAAGCCGTCTCGCGTCGGTGTGGTCTTGAGGTAGGTCATGTCGTCTTTCCACTCTGTCCTGGCCGAAAGTGATCAGACACCCTGCGCCCGACGGTCTCAAGACGCGAAAGCGACACATCCGGCGCCGCGGCCCGGGATTTTTCTTGCCAGGCAAACGGGGGCGCCTAGGCTCGGGGGGGGCTGCGAGGCCATCGGGGAAGAAGGAGGTGGAGAGATGGGCAAACGCGACGCGCTGATAGAGAAATACGCGCAGGATCTCAGGACGAAATGCGGTATGGAGCCCGACATGGATCTGCTGAGAAAGGTCACCATCGGCTGCGGTCCGGCGATCTACGATGCCGATGCCGAGCTTGTGGCGGCCCACCAGCCGGGCGAGATCGAGACGGTGCGGACCAATTTCCTGATCCGCAAGCTGGGTCTGCCGGACAGTCCCGACCTGACCGAGGCGATCCATGCCGCGATCGAGACCTATGGCGTCTCGAACCCGCACAAGTATCGCGCGGTGCTTTACTACATGCTGACCCGCCATTTCGGCAAAGAGCAGATCTACGGCTGACAGCCTTCTGGCGGGGGCACCGGATGCGGTCTCGGCGCGCCACTGTTTCCCAAAAGTCGTATAAAATGCCGAAGACATTGGGTTTGTACAAAGGGCGTGGTCGGCATATGGTCATCTCATGCCCGCCAGGACGGCAGGCCCTCATAGAATTCACGTGTGGTGCGCCAGGGTGCACGTGGGGTGATGGAGGGTTCTGCGCTTGCGGAACCCTCCATTCATAACCTCCCGCTCCGGCTTTGCCGCATCGTCTCCGGCGGAACCCTCCGCCTTGTCGGTTGTTCTCGTCCATGGGGGATAATGATCCCCCGGACGCCCAGAATGACCGGAGAATTTCCCATGACAGCTTCGCCCGTTGTGACATCGTTCCACGATGAGGCCACAGGCAGCCTGCAATATGTGATCCATGACCCCGCCACCCTCGACGGCGCCGTGATCGACCCGGTGCTCGATTTCGACCCGGCCGAGGCCCGCGTCACGACCGCCAATGCCGACCGGATTCTCGACCATGTCCGGGCCGAGGGGCTCAGGATCGGCTGGGTGCTCGACACCCATCCCCATGCCGATCATTTCTCGGCGGCGCATTATCTCGGCCGGGCGCTGGGCGCGCGGCGGGGCATCGGCGCGCGGGTGATCGAGGTGCAAGCGCTCTGGCGCGAGCTTTACAACCTGCCCGACGCCTTCCCCGCCGGGGGGCGCGACTGGGACCGGCTGTTTCGCGATGGCGACGAGATCGCGCTGGGCAACCTGACGCTGCGGGTGCTGGCGACGCCGGGCCATACGCTGGCCTCTGTCAGCTATCTGGCGGGCGATGCGGCCTTCGTCGCCGATACCTTCATGCGGCCCGATGCCGGAACCGCGCGGGCGGATTTTCCGGGCGGCAGCGCTTCGGTCCTGTACGATTCGCTCGGGCGGCTCCTGTCCCTGCCGGACGAGACGCGGATCTTCATCGGCCATGATTACCCCGAGGAGGGCGCGGCGGTTCAGCCGATGGCGACGGTGGCCGAGCAGCGCCGGAACGTGCATCTGGATGGCGCGACGCGCGAGGATTTCCTGAAGACCCGGCAGGCGCGCGATGCGACCCTGTCTCTGCCCGACCGCATGCTGGCCGCGCTGCAGGTCAACCTGCGCGGCGGTCGCCTGCCCGAGCCCGAGGATGACGGGCGGTCCTATCTCAAGATCCCGCTGAACCGGTTCTGAGCGCCGGGCGGGCCCTCAGAGCCCGCCCATCTCGCAGACGATCCGCCATTCCTCCTCGGTCACCGGCTGCACCGAGAGGCGCGAATTGTTGACCAGGACCATGTCGGCCAGCCGCGGCTCGGCCTTGCACATGTCCAGCGTGACCGGCCGGGGCAAGGGCGCGACCGCCTTGATGTCGACGCAGTCCCAGCGCGGATCGTCGGCCTTGCTGTCGGGATGGGCCTCGGCGATCACCTCGACGATGCCGACCACGGCCTTCTCGCTGAGCGAATGGTAGAAGAAGCCGCGATCGCCGATCTTCATGGCCCGCATGTTGTTGCGGGCCTGATAGTTGCGCACGCCGTCCCATTCCTCGCCGGCCGCGCCTTTCGCGACCTGATCGTCCCAGCCCCAGGTATTGGGCTCGGATTTGAACAGCCAGAAGGCCATCAGCCGACGACCTTCTTCCAGGCCTGCACAGAGACGCTTTCGAACAGGCCCGCCCCGGCATAGGGGTCGTTCGCGGCCCAGGCTTCGGCCGCCGCCTTGTCCTCGACATCGAGGATCACCAGCGAGCCGCACATCTCGCCCGCCTCATCCAGGAACGGCCCGGCCTGCGTCACGACGCCGGTCTCGGCGACATAGGCCAGATGCGCCTCGCGATTGGCCTTGCGGATCTCGAGATGGCCGGGCTTGTCCCGGCAGATCAGCGCGAAATACATGGTCATTCCTCCTTCAGGGGGCGGCTCAGCAGGATCTTGACCGCCTCTTCGATGCTGCGATGGCCATCGATGACCTGGGCGACGCTTTGCGTCACCGGCATGTCGATGCCGCGCGCCCGGGCGATGGCCGCGACGGCCCGGGCGGTGGCCGCGCCCTCGACCGTGATCTCGGGGTCGAACCAGGTATTCCGCCCCAGCGCCACGCCATAGCCGAAATTGCGCGATTGCTGCGAGGTGCAGGTCAGGACCAGATCGCCGAAGCCCGACAGCCCGGCCAGCGTCTCGGGCTCGGCGCCATAGCTCTGGGCAAAGCGCTGCATCTCGGCAAAGCCCCGGGTGATCAGCGCCGCCCGCGCGCTTTCGCCGAGCCCCGTGCCGATGACGATGCCCGCGGCGATGGCCATGACGTTCTTCAGCGCGCCGCCCAGCTCGGCGCCCACGGTATCGCTGCTGCGGTAAAGCCTGAGCGTCGGCGTCGACAGCCGTTCCTGCAGCGCGATACCCGCCTTTGCATCGGCGCAGGCCAGCGTCAGCGCGGTCGGCAGCCCGCGGGCGATGTCGGCGGCAAAGCTGGGGCCCGTCAGCACGGCGGGCACGACCCCGGTGCAGCTTTCGGCGATGATCGCGCTCGGGCCGCGCCCGGTGGCCAGATCGACGCCCTTGCAGCAGGCGACCATGTGGCGCGCCTTCAGCACCGGCCCATGGGTTTCGAGAACGCTTGCCAGCGCCTGCATCGGCGTGGTCAGCAGCACGAGGTCGCACTCCGCGATATCCGCGATCTCGGAGGTGACAGAGAGGTTTTCGGGCAGGGCGACGCCGGGCAGGCGCGGGTTCTCGTTGCTGCTCCGGATCCGGTCGGCAAAAGCCGCCTGATGCGCCCAGATCGTTGCCTTGCGCCCGGATTGTGCCAGCACGACGCCAAGTGCCGTGCCGAAGGCCCCTGCCCCTGCAATTCCGATGCCTGTCATGCCTTGGCTCCTTTCTTGCCGGCCCCGATCAGCGCGGGGCTTCTGCTGTCAAGCGGCCAGCGCGGCCGGGCGGCAAGCGCCATGTCGTCGCGGGCGCCGAGGCGAAAGCGCTCGAGCCCCGCCCAGGCGATCATCGCGGCATTGTCGGTGCAAAGCTTCAGCGGCGGCGCGACGAAGGGCAGCCCGGACGTCCTGGCCAGATCCTCCAGCGCGGCCCGGATCGCGCGGTTCGCCGCGACCCCGCCGGCGACGGCCAGCGCGGTCGCCTCGGGACAGGCGGAAAGCGCCCGGGAGGCCTTGCCCGCCAGCACGTCGCGCACCGCCGCCTGAAATCCGGCGCAAAGATCGGCGCGGTCCTGCACCGTGATCCCGCCCTTTTCGGCGATGATCCGGTCGCGGGCGCGCAGCAGCGCGGTCTTCAGCCCGGAAAAGGACATGTCGCAGCCCGGCCGGTCCATCAGCGGTCGCGGAAAGGCAAAGCGTGCCGGATCGCCGGTTTCGGCCGTGCGTTCGACCGCCGGGCCGCCGGGCTGGGGCAGGGCCAGCAGCTTGGCGGTCTTGTCGAAGGCTTCGCCCGGCGCGTCGTCGATGGTGCCGCCGATCCGGGCAAAATCCTCGGGGCCCGAGACCGCCAGGAACTGGCAATGCCCGCCCGAGGCCAGCAGCATCAGATAGGGAAAGTCCAGCCCGTCGGTCAGCCGCGGCGTCAGCGCATGCCCGGCCAGATGGTTGACGCCGACCAGCGGCAGCCCGGTTGCGGCGGCGATGCCCTTGGCGACCATCACCCCCGACAGCACGCCGCCGATCAGGCCCGGCCCGGCCGTGACCGCCACCGCGTCGAGATCCGGGAACCCCAGCCCGGCCTCGGCCATCGCGCGCTCGACGCAGAGATCGAGCCGTTCGGCATGGGCGCGCGCGGCAATCTCGGGCACCACGCCGCCGTAGGCTGCATGCAATGCGGTCTGGCCCTCGACCACCGAGGCCAGGATTTCGGGGCGCCCGTCCGCATTCTGGCGCACGAGGGCGGCGGCCGTATCGTCGCAGCTGCTCTCCAGCCCAAGGATCGTGAGTGTTTCCGCCATGGCTCTGCCGTTGCGTGCCTGTCGGTGGGCAGGTAACACCACGGGGACCACAGGCACAATCCCGCGAGGAGGTCCGCCTTGACCCAGCATCCCCCGCTGCTTCTGCTTACCCGCCCCAGGCTCCAGTCGGCCCGCTTCGCCGGGGACTTCGTCAAACGCTTCGGTTCGGGCATCGCGATCCGCACGGCGCCGGTGCTTGACATCGTGCCGCGTCCCGATCCGGTGTCGCTCGACGGTTTCGCGGGGCTGCTGTTCACCTCGGAGAACGGGGTCGCCGCGCTGGCCGCCGTCAACGAGAGGCGGGATCTGCCCGCCTATTGCGTGGGCGAGCGCACCGCCGATGCCGCCCGTTCCGTCGGGTTCCGCGCCACCGCGGCCGAGGGAACAGCGGCGTCGATGATCGCGCATTTCTCCGCCGATCCGCCGAAGGGCCCGCTTTTGCATCTGCGCGGCGAACATGCCCGGGTCGAACTGGCCGAGGCGCTCAGCGCGATCGGCATCCCGACCGAGGAACGCATCGTCTATGCGCAGGAGGCCCTGCCCTTCCCGCCCGGCATCGCGGCCGAGATCGAGGCCGCGCCCCTGACATTGCTGCCGCTGTTCTCGCCGCGCTCGGCCCTTTTGGTCGCCGAATGGCTGCGCGGCCTGGGCGGCCGCTTCGCGCTGGTGACGATGAGCGCGGCGGTCACGGCCTCTTGGGACGGGCCCCGGCCCGAGGTCCTGATCGAGGCCGAACGGCCCGATGCCCCCGCGATGATGGACGGTCTGGCTGCGGTAATGGGTGCCGTTGGCGTGCCTTGAGCAGGTAACGGCTAGTCTTTAATGTGTGAGACGGTGCGCGATGCGCGGTCTCAGACGAAGCGAATCGAAAGGCGGGTTCCCGTGGCTAAAACCGAAGACGAAACCGATTCCGAGGACACCAGGACGTCGCAACCCGAAGGCGGCGGAGAGACCGGCGAAGGTCGGCTGGAAACGGCGATCCGCACGGCGCGCGACCGCGACGAGACGGACGAGGACGTCAATACGGAGCCGCCGCGCGACGAAACGCCGAGCGAAGACGATACACCTGCCGAAGAGGTCTCTGAAACCGGGCCTTCTGAACCGGCCGTATCCCCTGCCCCGGCGGCGGCACCGGTTCCGCCGAAGCGCGGCCTTGTCGGGGCCGTCGCGCCCGTTCTGGGCGGCGTTCTGGCGGCCGGGATCGGCTTTGCCACCGCGCAATACATCCAGCCCGAGGGCTGGTCCTTCCCCGGAACCAGCGCCGGGATCGGCGACAAGGGGATGGCGGTTCTGACCGAGACCGGCGCGCGGCTCGACCGGATCGAGGCGGCGCTGGCCGAGCGCCCCTCCGGGACCGGGGCCGATGACGCAATCGCGCCGCAGATCTCTGCCTTGCAGGAGCAGATCGGCAAGATCGCCGATCAGCTTGCCGGGATCGACGCCCGCGTGACCGAGCTTGCCGAGGCGCCTGCCGCGGCGGCCAGCGGCGAGGCGGCGGCCGCGCTCAAGGCCTATGAGGACCAGATCGCGCAGATGCGCGAACAGAATGCCGAACTCAGCGCCTCGGTGCAGGAAGTGGCCAAGAAAGCCCAGGCCGATATCGGCCAGGCGATGGACCGTGCGGCCCAGGTCGAGGCCCGCGCGGCATTGATGCGGATCGACGCGGCGCTGGCCGATGGCGCGCCCTTCGACAGCGCCATGGGGCAGTTCGGCGCGATCGAGGTGCCCGAGGCCCTGACGGCAGTGGCCGGCAAGGGCGTCGAGACCCTGCCCGAATTGCAGGACAGTTTCCCGGCCGCGGCCCGTGACGCACTGGAAACCGCGCTGAAGGAACAGGCGGCGGGCGGTGTCGGAGACAAGTTCGCGGCCTTCCTGCGCAGCCAGCTTGGCGTCCGCTCGCTGACCCCGAAAGAGGGCGACGATGCCGATGCGGTCCTGTCGCGGGCCGAGGCGGCGCTGCGCGAGGGCGACCTCCGGGCGGCGCTGTCCGAGCTTGACGGGCTGGATGACGGGGCCCGCGCCGAGATGGCGGGCTGGATCGACGCGGCCCGCGCCCGGGCCGATGCCGTGGAGGCCGCGCAGAGCCTCGAGCAAACGCTGAACAGCAACTGAGGACGCGCGAACATGCTCTGGTCTCTTCTCAAGATCCTTTTCTTCGTGGTCCTCGTCGCGGCGCTGGCTTATGGCGCCGGTCTCCTGATGGAGACCGGGTCGGGCCTGCGGGTGTCGGTCGCGGATATGGAATTCGTGCTGGGCCCGGTCCAGGCGGTGATCCTGGCGCTGCTCACGCTGGTTGGCGTCTGGCTTCTGCTCAGGGTCGCGGGGTTCCTGGTGGCGCTGGTGCGCTTTCTCAATGGCGACGAGACCGCGATCAGCCGCTATTTCAGCCGCTCGCGCGAGCGGCGCGGTTTCCAGGCGCTGGCGGATGGCATGCTGGCTTTGGCCTCGGGCGAGGCCCGGCTGGCGATGTCGAACGCGGCCAAGGCCGAGCGCTTCCTGCGCCGGCCCGACCTGACCAACCTGCTTTCGGCTCAGGCGGCCGAGATGCTGGGCGACAAGAGCCGGGCGCGCGACATCTACAAGAAGCTTCTGGGCGATGACCGCACCCGTTTCGTCGGCGTGCGTGGGCTGATGAAGCAGAAGCTGGCCGAGGGCGACAGCGAGACCGCGCTGAAACTGGCCGAGAAGGCCTTCGCGCTGAAACCGCGCCATGCCGAGACCCAGACCGCGCTGTTGCAGCTGCAGGCCAGCGCCGAGGACTGGAAGGGTGCCCGCAAGACCCTGAACGCCAAGCTGCGGCATGGCAACATTCCGCGCGATCTGCACCGCCGGCGCGACGCGATCCTGGCGCTTTGCGAAGCGCGCGACCTCATGGTCGATGGCGACGAGCCGCGCGCGCGCGACCTGGCGATGGAGTCCAACAAGCTGTCGCCCGATCTGGTGCCCGCCGCGGTAATGGCGGCGCGGGCCTATAATGTGCAGGGCCGCGACAAGCAGGCGGTGCGGGTGCTGCGCCGCGCCTGGGAGGCACAGCCGCATCCCGATCTCGCGGCCGCCTTCGCAGAGCTTGTGCCCGAAGAGACGCCGCAGGACCGTATCCAGCGTTTCGTGGCGCTGACGGAGGTGCGTCCTGACGATCCCGAGACCCGGATGCTGTCGGCGGAACTTGCGATTGCCGCCGAGGATTTCCCGGCCGCGCGCAAGGCGCTGGGCGATCTGGCCGAGACGGCGCCGACGGCGCGTGCGCTGGCGCTGATGGCGGCGATCGAGCGCGGGCTCGGCGCCGATGACGAGGTGGTGCGCGGTTATCTGGCCAAGGCCATCGGCGCGCCGCAGGGCCCGCAATGGGTCTGCGAGAGCTGCGGCACGGTGCATTCGGCCTGGACGCCGGTCTGCGGGCATTGCAGCGGCTTTGACACGCTGGCCTGGAAAACGGCCGCTGCGGGGCTTGGCGGCGCTTCGGACATGCTGCCGCTTCTGGTCGGCGGCGGGTTCCAAAAGTCGGCGGAATAGAACGGAGCGGGGCTGCCCTCCTTTCGGGGAGGGTGGAGCCCGTCAAACTGCCGGTGTCGCCCGGCATGCGTAATAGGATTCGCCCGTTGGTGTGACACGGCGCTGTTGCAGGACGTGACCGTAGAGTGTCGCATTGTGAAACCTTGCGGTCAGGCGGCCGACAGCGGTAATCCATCACGCGCCCGCTACCGTAGGACGAACTTGTCCGGCCAGTCTGCTTTTCGCCGCATGACGGCCGCCCGGGCCGCACTACGGCGTTCTCGGATGCAGCAAACAGGTTCCGTCTGTCGATCGAGGGCCTGCCCGACCTGCGGCTCGGTGAGACTGTTGGAAGGCTCTCGAGCCTGCTGCGTCTGGCTGGGCCGAGTGGCTGGCCCTTCCTGTTTGGGACCATGCTCGCCTGCCCATAACGTCGGCGTCGTCCGAAGACGATGGCTAAGGGGGCTCAAGTCATCGCTATGCGACAACACCTAGCTCGGATCGTATGGGCTTATGTTCGACGGGCCGCCGGAAAGGCCAGCCATGTCCGCTCGGGGATTATGGCACACATTCGGCGTCGCGCTCTTTGAGCAGGCAAATACCGACCGCTTCACGAGACGTCGAGACGGACGAAAACCGCGCCTTGATGGCCTTATAGCGGCAGCCTTTGACGTATCGGCGCTTCCGTTTTCCTGTCCAGTTCGGGGAATAACCCGCAACAATCGGATGGTTTTGCGAAGCAGGGGAGTGGTGCCTCAAGAGGGACTCGAACCCCCGACCTTGTCCTTACGAAGGACCTGCTCTACCAGCTGAGCTATTGAGGCGGACCGACCGTGCGTTTAAACGTATCGGTCGAGCCGATCAAGCGGAAACAGGAAGGGATGTCCTGTTCCGTACGGAACAGGGCGGCGAGTTCTTTTTCGCGAGACCTGAGGCTCTCCGCGTCGGCGATATGGCCTCGGTTGCCCCGCCCCCCTGGGTCATATTCCAAGTAATGGCATGCTCGGGACCCGTGATCATAACGCGAATCCGCAGTTGGATCGGCCGTCTGGCGGGGCGGTCGGAGCGCGTGCATTGCACAGGCGGTTGATCTGCTTCAGGGGCTTTGTTGGACAGTCGAAGGATCTTGCGTAGCCGAGCGGCTTTCGAGGCAGGATATTACGCTGCTTGGCAAGCAAGAAGTTCTTCCTACAAGCCGCTGCAGTCTCTGATTTCTTCGATTATGCAACAACGCCTGGCTCAGGCCTGCTCACCGATGACGCGCATCGCGTGCTGGATGGTCTCAAAACGGTGGCGATGCACGCATTGCTCCTTCAGCGTCCGGATGAAGCGTTCGACCATGCCGTTCTGGTGGGGACAGTGTGGGGTGATGAACTCCTGCTTCAGACCGTAGCTGCGGGCGATCTTGGTGAAGTGGTGGCTGGTGAAGACCAGACCGTTGTCCGACCTCAGCAGGAACTCTTTCTCGACCTTGCCCAAAGTGCCGAACCTGGCGATCAGGGCGTGCTCGAGGGCGGCGCTGGCGGTCGTGGCTTTGCCGGACTTCGACAGATGCCAGCCCAGCAACTCTCGGTTGTGGCAGTCGATCACCAACGCCAAGGAAGCCCAGCCGTCCTTGCCCGTCCAGATACGGGCGAGATCCGTCGACCAGCGCTCGTTCGGCGCAGCCGCAACCGACGGCACGGCCTGGATGCGAGGCCGCATGCCCACGGCACGCTTGCGCACCTGCCAGCCCTTGATCTGGAAGATCCGCTGCACGGTGTTCTTGTTGAACCCCAGGAGCCAAGCCACGGTCCGATAGCCAAAGGACGGCTCTTCCTCGATCAGCTTCTTGATCGGCTCGGAAAAGCGGGCCTCGACCTTAGGCGCAGCCTTCACCGGCTTGTAGTAGACCGTCCGCCTCGGGATGGGAGCGAGCCCGTATCTATCATTGGCGATGATGCGCGTCGGGCCTAACTTCGGATCAAAATGCGTAAGGGAACAGTATGGGCGTGCCGGTATCGAAAGCCGAACTTCTGGATGCGATTTCAACGACATTCGGCAACCTGATATACGACCTAGAGCGTGTGCCACCGGAGCTTGCACGCACGGCCTCCATGGAGGGCCATGCCGCTGGAACGATGATGAGCCCCGCCGATCTGGTGGCCTATCTGCTTGGCTGGAATGAACTCGTTTTGAAATGGTTGGATCGGGATGATCGTGGCGAGGCCTTGGAGCTTCCCGAAACCGGTTTCAAGTGGAATCAACTCGGCTCACTGGCCCAGAAATTCTATGCGGATTACCAGCATCTCGACTGGCATGAGCTCCTGACCGGCCTTGCGGCAACCAATCTCAGGCTGGTCGAAACGATTTCATCCCGGACGAACGACGAGCTTTATGGCCACCCTTGGTATGGCAAGTGGACGAAGGGGCGGATGGTCCAGTTCAATACCTCGTCGCCCTACGCGAATGCGCGCGTGCGCATCAGGAAATGGTTGAAGGTTGTAAGCTAGGCGAACGGCCACTTCGTCCCGCACTGCCGACGCTCGCGCCAGTCGTAGGGAGTGACCGCTTCGGCGTAGAGCGCCCGGTCAGAGGCAACGCCTCTGACGAATAGGGCAGAGCTATGTGATACCGTCCAAACGCACCGGGGACCGTCACCCGCAGGGCCGAGACCTGGGCCGCTGCCCGACCATTCGGCCGCAGCGGCGGTTGGCTCCGGAGGAGACGGCCGACGCCGAACTAGGCCGAAGGGATGGCAGGGAGCCAGTGCTCGGGGAGGCCGGCGCGAAGCGTGGGCCGAGTAGGGCGCCAAGCGCACGGCGGAGACCGTGCGAGGAGGGGCCAACAAGCTCTATTGCGAGGAATTTTGAATTTTCACCGTTCGCGTCGATACTTCTGGAATCGAAGCTAGGAAGAGGCAGAACACTGTGAACGACAACGAACAGAATAGCGGCGAAGCGCCTAGCAGATACGAGCTGAAGCCCTTGGTCGAAGTGAACGCCGCTGGCTACACCAAGATAATCTCCCGGGTCCTTCTCGGGGCCGGTGCCTTGGGCGTAGCCGGCAAGCTGGGAGAATTGGCTTTGCTGGGGCTCGGATGGGGAAACGGATGGACGATTTTCCTTGGGGTGATCCTCGGTGCAGCCGCCATTGGCATGTTCACCATCTCGGTCCCGGTCTTCATCTTCGCTTTTGCAGGGTGGATTGGCGAAGACCGATTCCACGGCCGACAGGGGTTGAAAGACCCATACGGAGTGGTGTTCGCGATCGCGATGATACTGATCTTCGTGGCTCTCACGCAGATGCTCGTGATGAGCGCGTAAACGAGGGGAGAGTGGGTCGCCAGCCTCGGCCGGCGCCGCGCGTCAGGGCGACGGGCGGGCCCGAAGGCCACCCCGCCGATCAGCCGTCGATCGGCGGCTGGTCGCCTTTCCACGGGTCGTTTGCGGGAGAGTGTGAAGTCCTACGCTAAGCCGACAGCGGTCGTTCGGACAGCGCGTAGCGAACGGCTGGAAGGAGCCCGACCTTCGCATTCGACAGGCTGCAGCGAACGGCCGCTCTCTCGAGCAGCCAAAAACGTGCGAGAACACGTGGGTTTTGCCTTGGGGTTCTGTCCCGGCGAACCTTCTGAAGACGCAGGCCCGCTTAGGGAGGAACAGAAACCACCGTTTTGGGCGTTCAAGCACCTCGTCGGCCGAATGCAAGGAAGTTCTTACGCTCACAGCCTACGGCACTCTCCATATAGGAGAATTTTATCGCAAGCTTGAAAACGCCGGCGAAAAGCGTAATGCTCCTCACAATACTGATTTACTTGGGAAGCTGCTGGCAAGGACATCATATGAAATACACGATTTTGGCCGCTGGTGCATTGGCGTTTCTTTCCGCTTGCAATCCAGCACAACTTGGCGTTTCGGGGTCATTGACCTCCAAAGGTTACATTAACAGGAGTGAAGTTTCTCTCGGGAATGTCTATTTGTGGGACAGGTCAAGTGAGACAGCTCGCCGAGTCAATTTTGTTGATCCAGACAAACACCCCTTGATACCACGTTCTGCGGAGCGTGACGAAACCGTTACCTTTAAACAAGGTGCTGAAGTCTCAGGGAACGTAGAACTGACCGAAGCAGAGATATCGAACCTCAGCCTGGAGGTCGCACGTCGCTCAAGTGTTGCGGGCAAAGCACTTTCGTCGGAAGGTTTCCGAGATCCCCTGGCAGCACTACTCAACGAAATTCGCGCTGACAAAGAACGCTGGTACCGCTCACTTGAACTGGACGAGAACTTTAGGCTTGAAGATAACGTAGTATTGGTCCTGGTCTCCGAGGTGACAATTGGAAATTCGCTGAGAGTAGAGGTTGACAAGACGGCAGCTGCTGGAGCGACATTTTCTTCGAGAACTGTTTCCACTGCCCGTGGCGATCTTAAATTCGAAATCAGCGACACCAATCAGATTGATGTGACTAATGCGGACGGCTCCGTTCTTTTCGCTAGAATGATTCCATATACGGCTTCTCAGGGCCCAAATGGTGTCCGATTTGCAACGGTAAGAGACAAGGAGGCGGTAGCTGATCTGGCCGAAGTTCTTGCTTCAGGGCTCTAATATTATCCCTGCTAAACAACGACAATTACGAGCCAGCAGAGCTGATCTATTTCTCTCAACCCTCATCTTCAAAAACTTGCGAGAATTTCATGGACTCAAAGGAGGGCAGTTCAACGGCTAAGCCGTTGAACTGCCAATGTTTGCCTCAAGAGTTCAAAAGCGACGGTTTTTGTCCAGATCGGTAGCTGCCGTTCGTCGAAGGTCAGCTTCGTCCCGGATTGTGTTGAAAAACTCCGGCCGCGGTTGAGAGGTCGTCTGAGTTTGGAACGCCGTTCTTCACAGGGGCAGCAAAGGTCCATTTACGAGGCTGGATCGCAGAAAAGCGGAACCATGTCCCGTGAGCTTGTGCTCTGCGGCCCCGCAAGCGAGTTTTTCAATACAATCTCCCGCATAGCGGACCTTCCCCTGTCCAGCGTCCAAGGTCCGGTCTGGGTCGAAAATGCTCGGCGGTTGGGTCGGGATTGCTTGCCACAACACGCTGTCGCAACCCAGAAAACCGGAGCTTCGAGTCGCTTTCGCACGACATTCGACACCTGTCCGCGCTGCAACTTGGCGTTCTTAAACTGTTCCTGCCATTCGGGCGTCGACAGGTCCGGGATGTCGCCATCGAATTCATGAGGCGACGGCTGTTTCGCGCGGGACATCTTTGTTCCTCTTGATGTGCATTTGCCAGCCCGAGCAAAGGATTGACAGCGAATCCAGCGCGTGCCAGATTGGCATCATCGTCAGGGGTTTGCGGGAACGCGAGCCCCTGTTTTCGTTTCAGGCCGCGCCTCGACCTTCAAGGTCAGCCCGAGTGCCCTGGTCACGCGCTGACGCGGGACTGGTCGCCCTCTGGGGACAGCAGGTCGCCACGCTCTCTCAGCCCGATGGATACCACGCCGTCAGCGCAAAAATGACAGGAGAAACGACATGGCCGACTCCTACCCGGGAATGAGCGTGGGATCGACCAGCCCCGCCGGTGCCTCGTACCGATCAGCGTCCCCCCGGTTATAAGGCGAGCCGCTTCGCCGGTTCGGGACGGCAGCCTCGGCGGTGGAGGCACGAAAGGCTGCGGTCATCACATCGCCTCCCGCAGGGACGCGAAGAAATGGAAAGCCGATGCGATCAGCCCGAGCTGGGTCCCGGCGATGAACAGCGCGAGGGCGAAGCCGCGCCAGGTCAGCGGATATTCGGTGTTGCTCATGGGAACCCCCTTGCTGTTGTTGCAAGAAGATATGTAGCGATAATCGCTACCTTTGGCAACATGGTTTGTAGCTTTTTCCGCTACAACATGCTGTCACCCAATCAGCGCCGGGGTGACAGCATGAAAAACCCCGCGTGAGGCGGGGCCGGGATGGCCGCGGAGTGCGGCTTTCTGCGTGGTAGCGTCTTGCCGTTGGCCTGCAGCCGTGCGCCCCCTGCCGAGAACGGCCGCTCGACGCATGGTGTAGAGAGAGACGCCTAATTCACGGGCGCAGGGTAATCCTCCGGTCGAGCAATCAATTCAGGCGCCCCTAGTTCGATCAATCGGCTTCTGGCTGCCAACGCGTATGGGCTGTTCGGCATAGTCCTTGCAGTTATCAGGTCTGCTTGTTGTGGCACTGGCAAACGATCAGCGGCAGGCGGAAACTCATTTGCCGTAGTTACTGTATCCAGTAGAGCTTCAAACAGCCCTTGAACTTCCCGCATTACCTGCAGCCTTGCCTCCTTCAATGCAGGTAGATCGGGCTTTCGGAATACCAGCATTTTCCGTAGGACATCCTGGACAAGTATTTTTTGAAACCGGTCCAAACGTGCGACTTCTTTTTGATGAAGGCTACTCGCTCATCAGGCGGTAAGGTTTCAAGAGTCGCCTGAGCACGCTCAGCAACCTTTAGAACCTTCTCGGGAATGAGAGCGGGATCACGGCGAACGTAGATCAATGTGACTGCTCCGCTTTACTCGTTAACTGCCTTATCAAGTCTTTCATTGCTTCATGCCGTTTCGCTATTGCTTCAGGCGTCAAAGGAGGTCGATCTGCATAGCGCACGTCTTGCCAGGCACTTAAGAACTCCTGGTACAAGGGTTCGCGGCTTTCATTCATGAAGCCCAGCCTATTCAGCTTCTCGTTGATGGCGATCAGCTCCTTCTGCTGTGCGTCGCTGCGCTGCTCGATGCGAGCAAGCGCGTTCCGATCATCTATCTGCTGCTGCGTCGCCAGATCCAAGGTCGTGGAAAGACCGAAAACCTGTGTCAGAGTAGCAGTGAACCCCATTCCGCGCGGATCTGCGAATGGCTCCGAAATGACCAGCCGAGCGGCGTCGCTTTTCTGCATCACACGGACCTCTTGTTTGGTCAGCGACGCTATGCGCCGCAACATGCCTCAAGGTCCTCTTTGCACGGTGACGTGCTCTGATCTTGCGCCCGCGGCGAACTTCCGCTTCCGCCCTGAGTGCCAAGGTCCGCCGCGCGAGGGTTGCGTTGCGATGAAGGTCCGGTTCAGGTCAGTTCAGCCGATGCTTGGGAACGGTCTCGAACGGCAGCTCACCGCCCATCGGTACCAACGCTTAGACCTTGCGCGCTAGCTCGGCCGGCCAGTGCAGCTTAATCGGTGCCGCCCACTTGAGCCGGACCCCGTACATCGTCGGCGTCTGGTCGTTGAAGCTGTGAAGGTCGAAGGTGCCATGGTCTCGTCCTGGGCGAACAACCTTCACCCAGCCTAGCCCCTCTTCGCACTCGCAAACGCATCGCTTGCCTACCGCCTCGCTGGGCACGCTTCCGTCCGACCAGCGGGTGTAGAACAGCAGATCGCCGGCCGAATAGACCGGCTCCATGCTGTCGCCCTCGATTTCCACCGCCACGATGTTGTGTGGCGACAGACCCAGCGGACACTCGACCTGCGGCCCGTCTCCCTTCTCGTAGGTGTCGAAGACGGGCACCCGCGCGCCTGCGCCGACCTTCCCTGCGATGGCTATGGTAGCGATCCGAGCCGTATCGCTAGGAAGGTCAAAGCCAGTGATCTCAGAGATCAACAGCATTTCTTCGGCCGAGATCGTTCGCTTGCCCAGTGTCATCTTGTTGATGATCGAGCGGTCGATCTTCTTCTGCACGCGCGCGTCAAGAAGTTCGGCCAAAGCCGACTGGCTCAGCCCGGAGTGATCCAGAGCTTGAATGAGCCACTCGTTAAGGGGCGCTGATATCGGGGTTCGCGGAGCCATGTCAGCGAACAGCATATCCGCGGCGCCAACCATCATCTGTAACGAAAATCGCTACAAGCCATATTGCGGCAGGTAGCTAAAATCGCTACATCGGATATATGGAACCGGCTAGCACCATCATTTCGGCCCTCGGCGGCCCCTCCGCAGTAGCGAAAGTCATTGGCATTCACCGAACGCGGGTGTCGATGTGGCAGGCATCGCGCGAGCGGGGCGGCACGGACGGCCTCGTGCCATACAGGCACATTCCGAAGCTTCTTGAACTCGCCGCCGAGAGGGGCGTCCCCCTCTCCCCTGCGGACTTCATCCCAACGCCCACCGGGGACGCCGCCTGATGCCGCGCCCCCGGTCCCCCATTCCTCAAATGAACGATGAAAACGGCTTTGCTCCATGCGCCGAGAGTGCGTGTGGGGCGGCTGAACAGCAATCGAAATAGACCCGAGGTTTTTCGGCATGGCCCGCAACAACCCCCACGACAGTATCCAAGATGCGGTCTACCGCGCCTACGAGGCGGCGGGCGGCCTGAAAACGTCGTCGAGCATTCTCAACCTGGCCATGTCGACGCTTTCCTCTTTCAGCGAGTTGCCCCGCAGCGGAAAGCGGTCGGGCGGTCTCGGGCTCAACTACGCCCACGCGCTTTCGGAGGCCCGCCCCGAGGCCGCCGCCGTCTTCGCGCACCATTTCGCGGCGCTGGCGGGCGGAGTGTTCCAGCCGATCCATGCCGATCCGAAGGTCACCAGCTTGCTTTCCCACTGCAGCATCGTCGCGAAGGAATGCGGCGAGGCACAGTCCGCGATGATCCGGGCGGCCGCGAACGCGAGCGCCAAGAATTTCGAAGAGGCTGAGAAGGAATGCGCGGAAGCACGCGACGTTGTCGACGCTGCGATCGCGATCCTTCGCAAGCAGCGGGGGGCGGCATGACGCCCCGTATCGAATCCACTCGCGGCACGGCCCCCGGCTCTGCGCCATTTCGCGCGGCGGCCGGGGGCAAGGGGGCGGCATGACAGTCGCATCTGCGAAATCCCTGTTCCGTGCCACAAAGCCAAAGGCGCGGATCGATCTCCGGCAGGCGGAAGCATTTGTCGACCTGCCGATCCAGCGCGTTCCCGAAGAAGGGCGCGATCCGCTGGACTATGACCCCACACCTCCGGACGCGACTGCCGCATTTCTCGCGGTCGAGGGCGCGCGCATTCGACAACTCGGCGGGCACATCTGGGAACCGGCGGCAGGCGGCGGCCATATGGTGCGGGAAATGCGCCGGTGGGGCTTCGATGTCACGGCATCCGATTTGGTCGGCCGGGGCTTCCCGGGCGTTTCCCTGCGCAGCTTCTATGACTTCGATACGGCCCCCGCGCCGGTCATCGTGACCAACCCGCCCTATTGCGAGGTCAACGCGCGCGACGGTGGCGGCCGGTGGCTTCGGCACACCATGTCCCTGCGCCCGCGCTACACCGCCATGCTGCTGAACGCGGACTGGCCTGCTGCTCGGATCAACGGGATGGATGCCCTGCACGAGCAGTTTCCCATGTCCCGCGTCTACATCTGCTGCTGGAAGATCGACTTTCGCGGCGGCGGCAGCCCGCCCCAGCGCAACATCTGGGCGGTCTGGGATGCAGATTGGCAAGGCGAGACCGTTTATCGGCGCCTGTTCCGCGAAGGCGGGGAACAGCAGGAGGCGCTGCTGTAATGACCACACGCACCCTCAAGGTCAGCATCGAGAACGCCGAAGCCGTGATCCGCATGCCTCTGGACGAGGTGCACGGGCTGCGCGTGGCGCTGCACCCGCGGCTTGCGGGCGAGCCCGAGAGCAACTCCACAAAGGCGATCCGCGAGGCTTTCGACAAGGCCCTCGCCCGGGCGCAGATCAGGGCGGGCCGGGTATGAGCCTGCACCGCCACGAGCATTTCAGACAGGAGGTGTCCAGATGAAGGACCGATCCGCCATCGGCCGGCGCAACCGCGCCAAGGGGGCCGAGCTCGAGCGCGAGGTCGCCGCGGCCCTGCTCGATCTGACCGGCATCGCGTTCCGCCGCAACCTGCGCCAGTGCCAGGAATCCGGCTGGGGCGATCTGGTGACGGACGATCCGGCCTGGCCGTTCTCGATCGAGTGCAAGCGCCGATCCGCAGGGACCGGCTGCGCTGACGACTGGCGCACTCAGGCGGCGGCCAGTGCCCGGAAGGCCGGGCAACTGCCCGTGGTGGTCTATCGCTTCGATCGCCGCCCGATCCGCTGCGCCTTGCCGCTGGGCGCGATCCGCGCGGCCTTTGGCGACGGGGGCGCAGCACCACCCGAGGAATGGGTCGAGTGCAGCCTGGACGGGCTCGCCTATCTCGCCCGCGAAATCATGGCCGGGCCGGGCGCCGCCGAGATCGAGATCAGGGGGACAGTGAGATGAGCGACCCCTGGCTGAAATTCTACACTTCGGATTGGAGGTCGGATCCCGGCCTTCGCATGTGCGGACTGGCAGCCCGCGGCCTGTGGGTCGAGATGATCTGCCTGATGCACGAGGCCACCCTCGAGGGCGACATCGCCGAGCGCTGCCGCATCGAAATGCGGGCCGTCCGCGCGGCCAGGGTCCGGGCGCGCAGCGGGTGGGCCGGGACCGAGGCCCCCGAGGACCGCGAGCGCTGCAGCCCCGAGGCCGCAGCCCGGGCCATGCGGGCCGCCGGTTTCAGCCCGGCGGAAGATTTCACCGGGCCGAAGCGGTTCGGCGGGGCCGCGGATCAGCGGGGGGCTGCCTGATGGCCGGAACTGTCAACAAGGTGATCCTGATCGGGCATCTGGGGCGCGACCCCGAGGTGCGCAGCTTCCAGAGTGGCGGCAAGGTCTGCAACCTGCGGATCGCCACTTCCGAGACCTGGAAGGACCGCAACACCGGCGAGCGTCGCGAGCGGACCGAATGGCATTCGGTCTCGATCTGGGCCGAGGGCTTGGTCCGGCTCGCGGAGCAATACCTGCGCAAGGGCTCCAAGGTCTATGTGGAGGGCAAGCTCGAAACCCGCAAGTGGCAGGATCAGACGGGGCAGGACCGTTACACGACCGAAATCGCCGTGCGCCCGTTCAAGGGCGAACTGACGCTTCTGGACAAGCGCGATGGCGACGGCGGCTACGGTGGCGGGGCCAATCAGGGTGGGGGCTACGGTGCTGGCGGGCGGCCAAGCGGTGATTTCGACGACGAGATCCCGTTCGCAGCAGAGAGCCGGATCTGATGGCCAATCAATTCACACAACAGCACGGGACAGGACATGGGCAAGGGCAGCAAGACCCGCGCGCGGGCAGTGAAACTGGCGAAGAAGGCCGAGCTGGCGGGCATGCCGGGGTTGGCGCCGGTCGAGAGGCGCGAGAAGGACGGGCGCATCCGGCGATCGACAAAGCCGGGCTACGAGCGCACCGAGGCCGACGTCGCGCTGCGGGCGCGGTGCCGCCAGATGGGCTGGAAGGCGAGGCCGGAGGACATGGCCAAGGCGCGGGCGCAGAGCCTCGAATGCGATGCGGGTCGCGTGCTGCACCTGTTGTGCGACAGGCCCGATGAGGTCGCCCGCCTCTGGTCCGCGTTCGCCGGGCTCTGCGGGGCACATGCGGCCTATGCGAGGCGCTACCTCGGCGTCCGGCTCCACCCGAAGACGGCCAAGATCGAGATGCTGATCGAGCGGTTCGAGATCAGCGGCGACGATGACCTGGACCTGCGGAGCGAGGAGGAAAAGGCCCGCGCCGCCGTCAACAACTGGATGCGCTGGCAAGGCTACCTCGGCCACCTCGACCGCTGGCAGCAGGCGGCGATCTGCGGCGCCGTGCGCGAGCAAACCGCCCTGATCCGGGACCGGGTTGTGACCGGCGGGGACGGTAGAGACCGCATCGAGCACCAAGCCACCGACGAAGGGCGGGGCTACGTGCAGGCCTTGCGCAAGCTGGCTGACGTGGTGGAGCGCCGATAGCGGGCGGCATCACCTCGGGCGGCAATATCCCGGCATGGCTCCCCGATAGCGCCCGGCATGCCTCTGGGCTGTGACGTAGGTCCGCTGGGGGTCGTACCGGGCGCAGCGGCCGCAATATCCTTCGGAGATCAGGATCTCGGCGATGTCGCGCCCGTCCGGAAGATAGCAGCGCCCGACCTGCCGGTCATAAGAGCGTTCCCTGTTGTCGGCACAGCGCTGGGGGCACGGCGACCGGCCCACGCATCAGCGGCTTTGCCGACGTTGCCGCAGCCATATTTCATAGTCGGCTCGGAAGGCATCCTGCAAATCCTTGCTGTCTTCCTCTGCTTCATCGGCCACATGCCAGTGGTCGGGGTAGGAAACGCCCGGAGGCAGGTGGACGAGCCCGAAACCGGCGCGCACACCGAAGGATGATTTGACAACTTCGCTGTCGATGTCGGACGCTACACTTAAATCCACCAACCTGAAGCGCGTGGCGGCGAATGTGCAGCGCTTCAGGTTGGTGGATTGATCGAGGTTCACCTCGCTGAGGTTCACCTCGCTGAGGTTCGCCCCGCTGAGGTCCGCCCCGAAGAGGTTCGCCTCGATGAGGTTCGCCCCGCTGAGGTGCGCCCCGCTGAGGTGCGCCCCGAAGAGGTGCGCCCTGCTGAGGTTCGCCCCGCTGAGGTCCGCCCCGAAGAGGTTCGCCTCGATGAGGTTCGCCCCGCTAAAATTGCTGCCCGCAAACAGCAAGCGGTTCAACCCGCCATAGGTGGCCTGAAGCCGATCGATAATGTCTCGGGCACCGGTAGCGCGCCAATTGAGTTGGAGGGTTCGAGCCGGTTCGGCGTCGTTGTTTCGGGCTTCATCCTGAAGCGCGCCCACCATCGTTGAAGCAACAAGAAAGAGTGCCGCTTCGGCGCTGCGCTGCCGTGTCTCAAGCTGCCGGTAACTGCCAGGCTCCCGGATTTCGTGAACCGGCATGCCGTTAAGCAGAACCCAGTTAAGCACAGCCTCCACCGATGCCTTCGTTTCGGATAGATCTTGGCCCTTTTCAAGGAGAAGGCGCGCCTCGTCACGGGTGAAGCGGACCACTTCTTCCGTCAATTTGGCATCGAAGATCATTCTGGCCCAGTCCTGCGCGAGGCGGCCCTCTTCGACCGGATCTTCGTCTTGCGTAAAGCGCCGGTGCAGTCGCATGGCCTCGGATATCAGTCCGCGGCCTGCAAGGTATTCGCCGAAGCTCTTGTGGATAAACTCAAATCCCGGATCCAAGCCGTCGGTCCGCCGCGCATGGGTAAGCAGAACCACGCTATCGAGATCCTGCGGCAAGGGAACCCTTTCCTTCCTGAACTTGTGTGCGGCGTGCACCTCGCGCAGCTTGTCGAAGGTTGCCTCGTCGCTGCCCCGGCCCCCGCCGCGCCACGCCGCCAATCCGAGGCATTCCATCAGCAGGAAAAACTGCCCTTCGGTGTATGCCGGGACGGCGCTTGCATTCGGCTTCTTCAGGTTTCTCTTTTGGATCTTGCGCAGGATGTCCTCGTAGACCCGGTTCCGGTTTTCCGCCGCTTCCTGCCAGCGCTCGCCGCAATAGTCGGACAGGATGAACAGATGCAGCAGTAGCGGCTCGACATTCAGGTCCTTCAGGTCGTCATGGGTGATGCCTTCGGGCAGCGGAGCGTGCAGGTCCTGGCTCCGGCACCACCTTGCCCAATAGTCTTTCCTCTGGTCCCCGGTCAGGTTCTTGGGTAGGTCTTCCAGGTCCGGGACCTCGACCTTCGTCTTCCGGTCTTCCATGTGTCTTGCGTCGGCGGACCGCAATTCCAGATCCTCGCGCCCCAGTTCGCGGATCGGTGCGACATTCAACAACAGGTTCCTGGGCAGCGCCGCCGCTTCCATGCCCCGCTGAATCGCGAGATTCCGGCCGAGGATGAGCGCCCTGACTGGCGTGCCGTCGCTGTTCAGCCGACCCAGCATCCGGCTGGCATTCTGGATGAAGCTCCGCGTTAGCTCATCGGCTCGTGGTTCGATGAATCTCATTTCGTCGAGTCCGTCAAAGATCAGCAGTGTCGGCTGAGACCCGTGCTTGATCCAGTCAAGCGCGTTTTCGGGGAAGCCCGGCGAGCCCGCTGATCCGGAGGGGCTGTATCGGCGTTTCAGGTAGGTTCCGATATCCGCCTCGAGGTCTCTGGTCAGGTGCATGTGCTGAAGTTCGACAAACAGAACCCGGTGCGTTCCTGCAGCAATGGTCTCGGCCGCGAACGCCTTGGCGAAGGACGACTTGCCAGATCCGGGGCCACCGGCGATCAGGCGCATGTGGTAGCGGTCGGTCATGTCTGCGAGCCAGTCCTTCGCCGTCTCGTGCAGGTCCTGGACGTGGGCTTGGAACCGGGGCGGTTCATTTTCCTTTTCCTGAGGAAGTTCTTCGTGCCAGTAGCAGCGCAGCCGGAGGTACAGCTCGCACAGCGGGGTCTTGACGTCGCCTTCGGGCGAGAAGACCGGTTCCATCCGGAACTTGCGCGTGATCCAGTCGTAGTGCCGTGCCCAGGCCATGTCTTTTTGCATCTCAAGTGCGGCAGGACCGGCGACCAGCGTTTCGAGCGGTTTGAGAGCGTCGAAATTCGACGAAAACACGTAGGCCGAGGCACGGTGAAGGCAGCGGCCGAACTCCTGTTCGTAGTAAGCCTGTCCGTGGCCCTCCGGCAAAACCGCAAGCCCGGTCAGATCGAGCGTGAAGCCCAGTACCGCCTGACGCGCGTCGGCAAATGCCTGATGGCTCGACGGATGCAGGAGCGCGTTGCGATCGAAGGTGGCGGTGGGCTCATCAGGCAGAGCCGCTTCAAGGAAGGCGGCAGTGGCGCGGCCCTTGTCTCCGTCTAGGAGGTGGTTCCGGCGAACGCTTATTACGAACTCGGCCGCGGCGAACGTGATTCTCTGGGTCCACCACGACCATGCAAGGTTTTCGGGCGTTGCCGTTTTCGTGCCGCGGAGGGCTTCGATCAATTCCACGATTCTGACCGGTGCGGTGTAGGGATTTTGAGCCGCGGCATCGGCCACGGCGGTGAGTCCGGTCTTGATGGCCCCGAGATAATCCGGGCGGCGTTTGGGCGCAACAAATCGGATCGTCATGGGAAATACCTCCATAGGCGATACGCTATCTGCGGAAGTGCCTAGGTAAAAGTCCGCAGATCCCGGCCGGGGCCGAAAATTTCTCCTGGCGCCACCCGTCGCATCCAAGCGCTTGAAGGCGGGCAGGCACCTCAGACATTTCGGATTTTCTGCGATGATTTTAAATGCATTTCGCGGATTTGGTGGAGACCCGCAGAAAGCATCTATGGCTGGGAAGAAGCTCCAAGCGGCCTTTGCCGAGGCCTCGTGAACCAAGCGTTAACACTTGCTGTGCTCAGCTTTCTTCACCGAAACATACGGACCATTGATCCAGATATAGGGAGCAGATGGGTGTACAAGCGGCTGAAACCATTCGTCATGGACACGTGGACCTGGTTCCGCTCGAAATCGGTATTCGTCCAGTGCCTGCTTGTCGTGCCCGTAACTTGCGCCTTAGCTTTTACGCTTCTGGTGGGGAATATGGGGTTGGCTCTCATGGGCACCGCGATCGCTCTCAACAGTGTGGTCGTTGGGGGGCTCGCAGGACTGGTTATGACGATCTTTGGGAAGGCCGCTGCAATCATCCTTCGGGACAAGCATCGGACACGCTGAATTAAATGTGCATTCACGTTCTTGGCGAGTGCCGTATTTCGTATCCCGCTTGACGCCGAATCCGACGCGTGCCAGATTGGCACCATCGTCAGGGGTTTGCGGGAACGCGAGCCCCTGTTTTCGTTTCAGGCCGACGCCTCGACCTTCAAGGTCAGCCCGAGTGCCCTGGTCACGCCGAGGATAGTAGACAGCCTCGGGTTTCCCTTCTCACCCAAGGCGCGGTGCAGCGCCTCCCGCGTGATCCCGGCGGCCTCGGCCGTGTCCTTGATCCCGCGCGCCCTGGCGACGATCCCGATGGCGTGCTTGATGTAGGCGGCGTCACCCGTCTCGAAGGCGTCGGAGAGCAGCATGGCTTGCGCTTCCGGCGTGTCGAGATATTCGGCCGCGTCGAAGCGGGTAGTTTCGATAGGCATGGTTGCCTCCTAAAGTTCCTTGGCCATGGTCTTGGCCTTTTCGATGTCCCGGCGCTGGGAGCCTTTGTCGCCGCCGCAGAGCAGGATGATGATCGTCTCGCCCTGCTGGACGAAGTAGACGCGGTATCCCGGGCCGTAGGTGATCCGAAGTTCACCGATGCCGTCGAAGAACTTGGCGTCGCCCATGAGGCCAGCTTCAAGCCGGGCGATCCTGATCGCGATGCGGGCTTGCGCCGTGCGGTCTTTCAGCTTGCGAAGCCATTTCGAGAACTCGGCGGACTGGTGAATTTCGTAACGCATGAGTGAAATATAGATCACGCGCTCGGGCCATGCAAGCATAAAGTGATCTAAATGTCACATGCGCGCTCGCCCATACCTCGCCCGTTTCGTCCCCCTCATTCCGAAGGGCGAGCAGGCCCGACCTGCGGCAATGCCAGAGTCTGGCCGCCAACCATGCACCCCGATCAGACCGGGAGACCGAAATGACCGGAAGCAAGTGCGAATGCGGCGGGCTGATGGTCCTGGTGAGACGTCATCCGTTCAGCAGCATATGGCGGGAGGAGTGCGCCTGCGGTCGCTGCGGGCCTTGGCGGTTCCGAGAGCCGATGGTCATCCCGGGTGGCAGAAGGCAGCCTGACAGGCGCGTCACCGGCGACATGGGCTGAGCCATGGCAGGCCAGTGGCGCAACACCGACCGAGCGCGTCGGAGCGGGGCTACGGCAGGGGCTGGAAGGCGCTGCGCAAGCGGGTGATGCAGCGGGACAGCTGGCTGTGCCAGCCCTGCCTGCGCAGGGGGCGCGTCACGCCCGCCACCGAGTGCGATCACGTGGTGCCCAAGGCGCAATATGCCGATCCGGAGAACGAGCATGTCGTGACCGACCTGCCGGTGCTCGACAGCGCCACCTATATCGCCGCCGACAATGGCGAGCCGCTGGTGCTCGACATGGGCGAGCTGCCGGGCGAGACCGGCGTTGCCCGCGGCCAGCGGCTGATGAAGCTGGCGCTCCTGAAGGGCCGCCGCCAGAAGCAGGTCACGCTGCCCTGTTCGCTTGCCGCCTGGCCGGTGCGGCTCGGCGACACTATCCGGGTCTCGCTGCCGCGCCGGGGCTGGACGGCGAAGACCTTCGAGGTCACCGGCCGCACCGTCCATATCGGCGAGGACGGGGTCCGCGTGACGCTCAGTTGCATCGAGACCGGCCCCGCCATCTTCGACTGGCGGACCTCGGAGGAGATGCCCAAGCCCGCGGGCGGCGTGCCCACCCTGCCCTCGCCGACCGCAAAACCGGTGGTCTCGGCGCCGACTATGACCGAGGAATTGTACGAGACCCGCGGCGGCGGCGGGGTGAAGACGCGGGTCCGGCTGGCGGCCACGACCGACAATCCCTTCATTGACGCCTGGCAGTTCGCCTGTGCGGTACCGCCCGGTGCAATGCCGGGCGGATCGAGGGCATCGCGGAAGCGGCGGGTTAACTTGACACTGATCTAAGCAGGCGTGATCGGATCAGGCGGTCAGATGTCCGCTGTGGCTTCGCCTTCGTTCCCAATTCAACTTGCCAATTTCTTGCCACTAGGCGACGCAAATTCATGCTTCGTTCTGCATGATGTGCGGCTTTAGGTTTCTTGGGGAAATATCGGGTTTTCAGTGGTTTAGGTGGTGCTGCTGGACAGGATTGAACTGTCGACCTCTCCCTTACCAAGGGAGTGCTCTACCACTGAGCTACAGCAGCACTCTGACGGTACCGCCGGACCCTGAGGTCCGTCATGTCCCGGTGGGCGGCTCATTAGACGCAAATTCCGGAGGACGCAAGCGGTATCTGGACGGTTTTTGGCCCCTGCGCTACTAGGGACGCCATGACAGGCAAAACCCCCAAGACGGGCGGGCGCGAGCCGTCCGGGACGCGCGAAGAGCGCCTCAAGCAGGCGCTGAAAGCCAACCTCGCACGCCGCAAGGCCCAGGCCCGGGCCCGCGAAGACAAGCCCAAAGGGCAGGAAGAGCAGAACTGATGGACCAGATCATGATCCGGGGCGGGGCGCCGCTGACTGGCGAGATCCCGATCGCAGGCGCCAAGAATGCCTGTCTCGCGCTGATGCCGGCGACGTTGCTGACCGACGAGCCCCTGACCCTGACCAATGCGCCGCGGCTGTCGGATATCCGCACCATGACCACGCTGCTGCAGTCGCTGGGCGCAGAGGTCTCGGCGCTGCATCGGGGCAAGGTGCTGGCGCTGTCGAGCCACCGGCTGACCAGCCACCGCGCCGATTACGACATCGTCCGCAAGATGCGGGCCTCGATCCTGGTGCTGGGCCCTCTGCTGGCCCGCCACGGCCGGGCCGAGGTCTCGCTGCCGGGCGGCTGCGCCATCGGCGCGCGGCCGGTCGACCTGCATCTGAGGGCGCTCGAGGCGATGGGCGCGCAGCTGGAACTGCGCGAGGGCTATGTCCATGCCGAGGCGCCGGGCGGGCTGAAGGGCGCGGTTTTCGAGTTTCCCAAGGTCTCGGTCGGGGCAACCGAGAATGCGCTGATGGCGGCGACGCTGGCCAGGGGCACGACGGTCTTGAAGAATGCCGCGCGCGAGCCCGAAATCGTCGATCTGGCCCGTTGTCTGCGCGCGATGGGCGCCCGGATCGAGGGCGAGGGCAGCGACACCATCACCATCGAGGGCGTCACGGCTCTTGGCGGTGCCACCCACCGGGTCGTCACCGACCGGATCGAGCTTGGCACCTACATGCTGGCGCCCGCGATCACCGGCGGCGACGTCACCTGTCTTGGTGGCCGGATCGAGCTTTTGCCCGCCTTCGCCGAGACGCTCGATGCCGCGGGCATCACGGTCGAGGAGACCGGGCGCGGCCTCCGTGTCGCGCGGAAGAACGGCCGGGTCTCGGCGGTCGATGTCACCACCGAACCCTTCCCCGGCTTTCCGACCGATCTTCAGGCGCAGATGATGGCGCTTTTGTGCACCGCCGAGGGCATCAGCCGCCTCGAGGAGACGATCTTCGAGAACCGCTTCATGCATGCGCCCGAGCTGATCCGGATGGGGGCGCGAATCGATGTCTCGGGCGGGACCGCCACGGTGACCGGGGTCGAACGGCTGCGCGGCGCGCCGGTGATGGCCACCGACCTCAGGGCCAGCGTCTCGCTGATCCTGGCCGGGCTTGCCGCCGAGGGAGAGACCGTTGTCAGCCGGGTCTATCATCTCGACCGCGGCTACGAGAAAGTGGAGCAGAAGCTGAGCGCCTGCGGGGCGCATATCGAACGGATGAGTGCAGAATGACGGAAGATGCCCGGTTCGAGGACGGCGCTGAGGCGCCGCTCCATCTGATGGCGGTGACGGAAGCCGATCTGGAGGTGATCTCGACGCTGGCGCAGGATGCGATCCTGCCCGCGACGGAAATGCGCTGGGACCGGCCAAGGCGCCGTTTCGCGGCCCTGGTCAACCGGTTCCGCTGGGAAGACCGCGATGCGGCCGAGCGCTGCGGTCGCCCGTTCGAGCGGGTGCAGGCGGTGCTGACCGTCGAGGACGTGACCCATGTCGCAAGCCAGGGCATCGACCGGACCGATCGCGATCTGGTGCTGTCGCTTCTGTCGGTCGGCTTCGAGCCGGGCGCGGATGGCACCGGCCGGGTGGTTCTGACGCTGGCGGGCGACGGCGCGGTCGCGCTCGATGTCGAATGTCTCGAAGTGACGCTGACCGACGTGACCCGGCCCTATGCCGCGCCCTCGGGCAAGGCACCGCGCCACAGCTGACACAGTCCGGCGCTCGTATATTTGGGGAGGTTCACCCGCCGTCAAAATGCGGCTATGCAGCATTGTGAAGCTTGCGAGGACCACAATGCCGGTATTCCTGGACACCACATCCGCCGATTTCGATGCGCAATTCTCGGCTCTGCTCGGCGCCAAGCGCGAGGACAGCCCCGATGTGGACGACGCCGTCGCGGCGATCATTGCCGATGTGAAGGCGCGTGGCGATGCGGCGGTGATCGAGCTGACCGCGAAATTCGACCGGCTGGAGCTGACCCCCGAGACGCTGGCCTTCACCTCCGACGAGATCGACGCCGCCTGCGCCGCCGTCAGCCGCGAGGAACGCGCGGCGCTGGAGCTCGCGGCCGAGCGCATCCGGGCCTATCACGTCCGCCAGATGCCCGAGAACGCGCAATGGACCGATCCCGAGGGTGCGACTCTGGGCTGGCGCTGGACCCCGGTCTCGGCGGCGGGGCTTTACGTGCCGGGCGGTCTTGCCTCCTACCCGTCCTCGGTCCTGATGAACGCGATCCCGGCCCAGGTGGCGGGGGTCGAGCGGCTGGTGATCTGCGCGCCGACCCCGGACGGTAAGTCCAACCCGCTGGTCCTGATGGCGGCGCGGCTGTCTGGGGTCGAGAAGGTCTACCGGATCGGCGGCGCGCAGGCGATCGCGGCCATGGCCCATGGCACCGAGACCATCGCCCCGGTCGACAAGATCACCGGACCCGGCAATGCCTATGTCGCGGCGGCCAAGCGGCGGGTCTTCGGCAAGGTCGGCATCGACATGATTGCGGGCCCGTCCGAGATCCTGGTCATTGCCGACCGCGACAACGACCCCGACTGGATCGCCATCGACCTGCTGTCGCAGGCCGAACATGACGAAAGCGCGCAAGCGCTTCTGCTGACCGACGATGCCGAATTCGGCCGCGCCGTGGCGGCGGCGGTCGAGCGCCGGCTCGAGACGCTCGAGCGGCGGGCCATCGCGGGCGCGAGCTGGCGCGATTTCGGCGCCGTGATCACGGTGCGCGATCTCGACGAGGCGGCCTGCCTCTCGAACCGGGTCGCGCCCGAGCATCTTGAACTCTGCGTGGCCGATCCCGACGCGCTGGCGAGAAAGATCACCCATGCCGGCGCGATCTTCCTCGGCCAGTGGACGCCCGAGGCCATCGGCGATTATATCGGCGGACCGAACCACGTCCTGCCGACCGCGCGCTCGGCCCGGTTCTCGTCGGGTCTCGGCGTGCATGACTTCATCAAGCGGACGACACTGGCCAAGATGACGCCGCAGGCGCTGAAGGCCATCGGCCCCGCGGCCGAGCGGCTGGCGATCTCGGAAAGCCTCGAGGCGCATGGCCTGTCCATCCGTACCCGGCTCGACCGTCTGAACGAGGATGCACCATGATGACGGCCCGCCTCTGCCATGTGGAACTCGACGATTCGAACATGCCGCCGCCGACGCCCGAGATCGAGCAGGAACGGAAGGTGGCGCTGTTCGACCTGATGGAGGACAATTCCTTCGCCCTGCCCGGGCGCGAGGACCGGCCGGCCCCGGCGGGCCCGTTCCGGCTGACGCTGTCGATCCGGGAAAAGCGGCTGGTCTTCGACGTCCGGACCGAGACCAGCGACCCGGCGGCCGAATTCCATCTGTCGCTGTCGCCGTTCCGGCAGGCGGTGAAGGATTACTGGCAGATCTGCGAAAGCTATTTCGACGCGGTGAAGCGCCTGCCGCCCAGCCAGATCGAGGCTATCGACATGGCCCGTCGCGGCATCCATAACGAGGGGGCCCGGCTGTTGCAGGAACGGCTGGAGGGCAAGGCGGATCTCGATATCGACACGGCAAGACGACTTTTCACCCTGATCTGCGTTCTGCATCACGGGGGATGAGGTGACCGGGCAGCTGCCCTCCTCGGTACTTTTCTGTTGCGACCACAATTCCGTCCGCTCGCCGATGGCCGAGGGGCTGATGAAGAAATTCTATGGCCAGCGCGCCTATGTGCAGTCGGTCGGCGTCCATAACGACCGCGAGATCGACGGCTTCACCGTCAGCGTCTGCGACGAGATGGGGGTGAAGCTCGACCGCCACCGGGTGCGCTCCTTCGACGAGATGGAAGACTGGGGCGACGATCTGTCGGGCTTCGATCTGATCATCGCGCTCAGCCCCGCCAGCCTGCGCCGGGCGCAGGAGCTGACGCGCTATTACCATCTCGAGGTCGAATACTGGCCGGTGCTCGACCCGACCGGGCTGGGCGAGAGCCGGCCCGACAAGCTTGCGGCCTATCGCCAGACCCGCGACCAGATCGTGGACCGGCTGACCGGCCGTTTCGGCCCGCCGCGCAGAGGAGACGCGCCATGACCCGTGACGTGACCCGCGACACCATCGCCCGCTATTTCGTCGCCTTCAATGCGGGCGATACCGAGGCCATGCTGGCCGAACTGACCGAGGATGTCGAACATCATGTGAACGAAGGCCGGATCCGGCGCGGCAAGGCGCTGTTCGCCGAGTTCTGCGCCCACATGTCGCGCTGTTACCGCGAGACCCTGACCGATCTGGTGATTTTCACCGGCGACGAGGGCGACCGCGCCGCCGCCGAATTCGTCGTGAACGGCACCTATCTGGAAATCGATGCGGGCCTGCCCGAGGCCCGGGGCCAGAGCTACCGGCTGCCCGCCGGGTCCTTCTTCACCCTGCGGCAGGGCCGCATCGCCCGGATCACCACCTATTACAACCTCGCCGACTGGCTGGGGCAGGTGCGATGAGCCCCGAGATGAGCCCCGGGATGAGCCTCGGGATCCGGACCCTGACCGGCGCCGGGATCGAGGCCGCGCTGGACGATCTCGCCCGGCTCCGGATCGCGGTCTTCCGCGACTGGCCCTATCTCTATGACGGCGATCGCGACTACGAACGGCGCTACATGGCCAGCTATCGCGACAATCCGCGCGCGATCCTTGTCGGGGCCTTTGCCGGGGAACAGCTGGTCGGTGCAGCCACCGGCACGCCGATGGAGGATCATGCCGAGGGCTTTGCCGGTGCCTTCGCGGACAGCGGGCTTGATCTGTCCGACATCTTCTACTGTGCCGAAAGCGTGCTGTTGCCGGATTGGCGCGGCCAGGGCGCGGGCCATGCCTTCTTCGAGGCGCGCGAGGCACAGGGTCGCAGGCTCGGCCGCCGCTACAGCGCCTTCTGTTCCGTGATCCGCCCCGAAGACCATCCGCGCCGCCCCGAAGGGTACCGGCCGCTTGACGGGTTCTGGCGCAAGCGCGGCTATGCGCCCCTGCCCGGCGTCGTTGCCGAATTCGACTGGAAGGATATCGACGACGAGGCCCCGACCCGCCACCGGCTGCAATTCTGGATCCGGGAGCTATGACGGCGGGCGCCATCAAGATCGCCGCCGCCGCCTATCCCATCGACCGGCTCGACAGCTGGGCGGGATATGAGGACAAGCTGACCGCCTGGGTCGCCGAGGCCGCCGGGGCAGGCGCCGATCTGCTGGTCTTTCCCGAATATGGCGCGATGGAACTGGCCATGCTCGACGGCGCGGCCGCAGCGGCCGATCTCGAGGCCTCGCTGGTCGCGGTCTCGGCCCGGTGTGAGCAGGCCTCGGCCCTTCACGCCCGGCTGGCAAGCGAACATGGCGTCCATATCCTCGGCGCCAGCGCCCCGGTCTGGCAGGGCACGCGCCCGGTGAACCGGGCCCGGCTGTTCGGGCCGCGGGGCGAGGCCGGGCATCAGGACAAGCAGATCATGACCCGCTTCGAGCGCGAGGACTGGAACGTCCATCCGGGCGGGCCGCTGGCGCTGTTCGATACCGCGCTGGGGCGGATCGGCGTGCTGATCTGCTATGACTGCGAATTCCCGCTGCTGGCCCGTGCGCTGGTCGAGGCCGGGGCCGAGATCCTGCTTGTGCCCTCCTGCACCGACACGCTGGCGGGTTACTGGCGGGTCAGGATCGGTGCCATGGCCCGCGCGCTGGAAGGACAATGCGTCGTGGTCCAGTCGCCGATCCTGGGCGAGGCGCCCTGGTGCCCGGCGGTCGACGTCAATATCGGTGCCGCCGCCATCTATGGCCCGCCCGATACCGGCTTTCCCCCGACCGGCATTCTGGCCGAAGGCGCGCTGAATGCGCCGGGCTGGGTCTATGCCGAAATCGACCGCGCGGAGATCGCCCGGGTCCGTACCGCCGGGCAGGTCCTGAACCGCGCCCACTGGCCTGAACAGAGCCTTTTCAGCGACACGGTGGTCCGGGTTCCGTTTCACGCATTTACGACTTGAATTATTGCCTGATCGGGCGCATGTACATGCGCGCCCGGAACCCTTCCGGGCTTGCCCCTTTTTGGAGTGACCATGGCCAAGGAAGAAATGCTCGAATTTCCCGGCGTCGTGAAGGAACTCCTGCCGAATGCGACGTTTCGGGTCGAGCTGGAAAACGGCCATGAGATTATCGCGCATACGGCGGGAAAGATGCGCAAGAACCGCATCCGTGTTCTGGCCGGCGACCGGGTTCAAGTCGAAATGACCCCTTACGATCTGACCAAGGGTCGGATCAATTACCGCTTCAAGTAAGCCTTGAGGCTGATCCTAGGCTCTCAGAGCCCGCGCCGGAAACAGCTTCTGGCGCAGATCGGGGTGGTCCCCGATGACGTGCGTCCCGCCGATATCGACGAAACGCCCCATCGGGGTGAGCTTCCCCGTCCCTATTGCATCCGGCTGGCGGCCGAGAAGGCCCGCGCGGTTGCCGCCGCCAGTGACGAACTGGTGCTGTCCGCCGATACCACCGTGGCGCTGGGACGGCGCATTCTCGGGAAGCCCGCAGATGCGGGCGAGGCGGCGGCCTTCCTCTATGCGATGTCGGGCCGGCGGCACCGGGTGGTGACCGCCGTCGCGCTGCGTCTGGGCGACCGGATCTGGGAGCGCGACGTCGTGACCCAGGTCCGCATGAAGCAGCTGACCGATGCCGAGATCAACGCCTATCTCGCCTCGGGCGAGTGGCAGGGCAAGGCGGGCGGCTACGGCATTCAGGGCCGTGCCGGGGCCTTCGTGCCCTGGATCGGCGGGTCGTTCACGGCTGTTGTCGGCCTGCCTTTGGCCGAAACCGCGACGCTTCTGCGCGCCGCGGGCTATCCTCTGGACGCGGAGCGCATATGAACGGACGCAGCATCCTGCTTGACGAGATCGGCGGCCGGAAGGCCGCGGCCCTGCTCGAGGACGGCCGGCTTGCCGATCTGCTGATCGATCCGCCGGACGAGCGCCCGATGCCGGGCGCGATCCTCCGCGGCGTCGTCGACCGCCAGATGAAGGGCCAGGGCGGGGTCTTCCTGCGCCTGCCCGACGGCGCCCGCGCCTTCCTGAAACAGGCCCGCGGTCTGCGCCCGGGCCAGGGCCTGCTGGTGCAGGTCACCGGCTATGCCGAAGAAAGCAAGGCGGTGCCGGTCACGCCGCGTTTCCTGTTCAAGAGCCGCTACGCGATCCTCACCCCCGAGGCGCCCGGGCTGAACGTCTCGCGCGCGATCCGCGACGAGGACGCCCGCGACCGGCTGCTGGAGCTTTTGCATGACGGCATGGCGGGCGCACCCGACGGGCTTGGCGCGATCCTGCGCTCGGCCGCCGAGCTCGCCGATCCCGAGGCTGTCGCCGAGGACATCGCCGCGCAGCTGGCGCTGGCCACCGCGATCCTTGCCGAACCCGCCGATGGTGCGCCCGAGCTTTTCCTCGACGGACCCGATGCCCATACGCTGGCCTGGCGCGACTGGCCCGGCCCGGATGAGCTGGACGACAGCGCCGGATGTTTCGCCACCCGCGGGGTTCTCGAGGCGATTGACGCGCTTTCCGGTCCCGAAACCTTGCCGGGCGGGGGCAGCGTCCATGTCGAGCCCACCCGTGCGCTGACAGCGGTCGATGTGAATACCGGTTCCGACAGTTCGCCCGCGGCCGGGCTCAAGGCCAATATCGCCGCCGCCCGCGCTCTGCCGCGCCTGCTGCGTCTGCGCGGCCTTGCAGGCCAGGTCGTGGTCGATTTCGCGCCGATGCCCAAGAAGGACCGGGTGGCGCTGGAACAGGTTATGAAGGCCGCCTTCCGCGCCGATGCGGTCGAGACGACCTTTGTCGGCTGGACCCCGCTCGGCCATGCCGAACTGACCCGCAAGCGCGAACGCCTGCCTCTGACCGAGACGCTGCCGAGATGACCTGTCCCGTCTGCAAGAAGCCCACCGACCCGGCCTACCGCCCGTTCTGCTCGCGCCGCTGTGCCGATGTCGATCTGGGCCGCTGGCTGACCGGTGGCTATGCCCTTCCCGGCGATCCCGCCGAACCGACCGAGCCCGATGACGAGCCCCCGCCATCCCCGTCATGGCGGCATTGAGCCCGGTCGGTCGGAGGTTGCGAAAAAATACCCCGAAATCGTTTCGGACCCTCTGGACAGCCCCCCGGCTGTCGCCTAAACACCTGCCACCCGAAGCCGCGCGCTTCACCCATGCCCGGGTAGCTCAGGGGTAGAGCAGTGGATTGAAAATCCTCGTGTCGGTGGTTCGATTCCGCCCCCGGGCACCATTCCAAAACGCACACACGCGCATAGTTGCGCAAAACCCCGCAAACAAAGGGCCGCGACGGTCCCCACGCCATACCCATACTTGCCCATGCGCGCCGGTTTCGCGCATCTTGCTCCCCACGGACTACGCATGTGGGGAATGGCGGTGGCGAGTATAACCCGGTACAAGGCTGGCTGGCGCGCGCAGGTCGCGCGCGACGGGATTCGGCGATCCAAGGTATTCGAGATCAAGCGCGAGGCACAGGACTGGGCCGCCCGGCAAGAATATCTGATCAAGAACGCAGAGAAAGAGGCAAGCGCGCAGCCCTTCGGCGACGTTTTGATCCGGTATGCGCGAGAGGTCAGCCCGACCAAGCGCGGCGAACGCTGGGAGGTGCTGCGCCTGAAGAGCATCGCGGCGGATCGGCTAGGCCAGGTCCGCCTGCGGGACCTGACAGCGACCAGCCTTGCCGACTGGCGGGACCGGCGTCTGCGCGAGGTCGCCCCCTCCTCTGTGCGGCGGGAAATGAACCTGCTCGGCGCAGTTCTGACACGGGCGCGTAAAGAGTGGGGATTGCTATCCGCGAACCCCATCGAGGACGTGCGCAAACCGGCCGAGCCGCCGCCGCGCGATAGGCTGCCGACGCAGGATGAAATCGACCGGCTGGCCCATGTGGCTGGCGACGACCTGTCCACGGCCCAGGGGCGAACCTTCCATGCGTTCCGGTTCGCGTGCGAGACAGCCATGAGGGCCGGAGAGATCGCCAGCCTCGAATGGGACCGGATCGACCTCAAGGCGCGTGTGGCGCGCCTGCCGATGACGAAGAACGGGCATGCGCGGGACGTGCCGCTTTCTTCTGAGGCCGTCGCGCTGCTTGAGGCGCTGCCCAAGATGTCACCGGTGTTCGGACTGACGCCCCGACAAATCGACGCGCTTTGGCGCAAGGTCAGGGGCAAGGCCGCGGTCGAGGGGCTGAGGTTCCACGACAGCCGTGCGTTCGCCCTCACGCGATTATCGGCGAAAGTCGACGCGCTGACGCTCGCCAAGATCTCTGGGCACCGCGATTTGTCCATCTTGCTCAATGCCTATTACCGTGAGACGGCGGCCGATATTGCGAAGAAGCTGGGCTAGTCCAGGCGGACGCGCCGGGCCTTGCCGACGCCACGGGCTTCCACGCGTCCGTCCGAGATCCAGCGGCGCACCGTGCTGTCCGTGACGCGGTAGTGCCGGGCCGCCTCGCTGACTGTGCCCCATTCGCGTTTCGGCGGCTCGGGCCGTTTCAGGGCTTCGCGCAGCATTTCCTCGATGCGGTCGAGGCGGCTCTGGTCAATGACGATCAGTTGCGGTTCAGCCATCGTCCTGGCCCTCCACACGCTCGATGTGAACGATCCGGCCGGTCCTGTCCGTGAACCAGCGAATGCGTGGCCCGCCGCGGACTGTTGCCTCGCTTACCAGCGGATCAGTGTCGGTTAACGCCCGGATAATTCGCCCGCCACACTCCCATCCGATGCGGGCGAGGACTGCAAAACCAAAAGCGCCTGCGATTGCCCAAAGCGTCCGAAACACGTCAGGCATCGGCCTTTCCCTCCTTCATGGCGCAATCGACCAGCTCGGCGACGGCTTCGCGGAACGCCTTGTCCGCGGGATCTTCGACCGGCTTCGGAAAGGCGTCCGAGGCCCGGCAGATACCGCCGCCGCATCCCAGGCTGTCAGTCACCAGCTCGCCACAGGCGGGGCAGATCCGGGGCTCGGCTGGCGGTTGCCCGGCCTCCGGATCGCCCAGCAGAAGCCGCTCCGCGCGGCGTGGATCGTCGGCCAGGCGCAGCCGCCAGCAGAGCTTGACGGCGGCCATCACGCCCGCGCGATAGCGCAGATCCTCGCCGAGCTCGGCCTCGATCCGGTCGAGCCCCCAGCGCAGCGCGCGCTTGATGTCCGGTGCCCAGCTGCCGCCCAGAAGCGCGCTGCGGATCAGGTCGCGGCCGAAGAGCCGGATCACGTCCTTGCCGTCATCGCGGACGATCAGCCGGGCCTCGGCCGGGGTCGCTTCAGCCTCGAACCGGCCGAAGCTGCGGGTGAGGGTCTCAGACGGCATCATGGGCCTCCTCTGCTTGCCGGGGCGCGGCCAGGTGGGGACAATTGGCGGCGATGATCGCGGCCGCGACGGGCGGGCAGACCGAGTTGCCGCAGCAGCTGATCTGCACATCCTTGGAAAACGGGCGGAAGGTGGGCTCGTCACTGTCGAGCCCCTCCCAGGTGCCCTCGATCACGTAGTCGGGCGGGAAGCCTTGCGCGTTGAACAGCTCGCGCGGGCTCAGCATCCGCATGCCGATATCGATCACGACGAAGCTCTGCCCGTCGATCTCGAGCGTGACGAATTCGCCGCCGTCCCAGGCACCATGGGCGCGCAGGAACTCGGCTACCTCGCGCGCCCTCGCCTCGTGTTCCCGGGCGAAGGGTGGCGCGGCCAGATCGGCCTGCATGTGCCCCAAGCGGTCCTTGACCGTCACCGTGTGGCAGGGCGCGTCCATCCGGGCGCCGTCGCCGGTGCCGTAGTATTTCGCGAACCAGGCCGCGACCGGCGTCTGGTGGCTGCCGCTGGCGGCCACCGTCGACAGGGGCGCGCGCGGGTCATGCCCGGCATGGGCGGCCATGCGCGGCCCGCCGTTCTGCTGCGCGAGGAAGGCCGCCACCGGGTATTGCTTCACGCCGCCCGCGACCACGGTGTTCAGCGGCGCGCCGATGTCGAGCGCGCGCGGCGCCTGAAGACAGAGGCCTATCTCGACATCGTGGGCGTGCCGACCGTCTGTTTCGGCGAAACCCGCGGCGTGGAGATCGGCGACAGCTACACGCCCGCCGAGTGCCGGGCGATGTTCGCCGGGCGGCTCGCGGAGGTCGAGGCCGGGCTCGACCGGCTGATCGCGGATCCCCTCGAGGACCGGATCCCGGACCGGAGCTATGTGGGCATTCTGGACTGGGCCTATAATGTGGGCCTTGGGGCGGCGGCGCGCTCGACCCTGATCCGGAAGCTCAATGCGGGCGATCTGCGCGGCGCCTGCAATGAGCTCCCGCGCTGGCGTTTTGCGGGCGGCAAGGGCATTCGCGGCCTCCTGATCCGCCGCAACAAGGCCCGCCAGCTCTGCCATGAGGGGCTCGACGGGATCCCGGCCGAGGTGCCGTTCCGCTGGGGCGGCGCATGAGGGTGCTCCTCGCGGCGCTGCTGCTGGCCGGATGCGGCGGGCTGCCGGTCCCGCTCGGCCCCAACGTCGCCGCGAATGTCCAGGCCGGGGCCGAGAACGTCCAGGGGCAGAAGGTCGAGAACGCGCCTTCCATCCTTCGGCCCCGCGCCCGCGAGATCCGCCAGGAGCAATCCGAGAACCGCCTCCGCGCCGACCGCGTCGAGACCGTCATCGTCAATGTCATCCCGCCCTGGATCGTCCTGGTCGCGCTGATCGGATGGATCGCCCCCTCGCCGGGCGAGATCGGGCGGCGGATCGCGGAAGCGATCACGCGCCGCCGGACCTGAGAGCTTCGCCAGGGCGGACATTCACCCCACCTCGGAACCGTTTCAGCAGGATCCTGGAAGTTTGGGCGGACTACTGACGTTCGTGCTCGACGCCGCGGATTGCGCGGTTTCCCTGTAGCAGCCGTTCAGCAGCTCGCCGCGCCGTCTGGAAGGGATTGATCGCTCGGGGCGGAAAGCGTGACTGTCCGCTCCGTCACCGATGAACACATCGCCCGAACCTGGGCCGCTTTGCCTCCGCAGTTGATCGCATCGCCGATGCGCCCAGCAGGCTTGCCGTTGATGAATATCGTGCCCGAGCCAATTCACCGCGCGCGCCCGTGCGGCGGTTGCGGGCAGACACCTCAGGTATGCGGCCCATAAGCATCACCCTGCCGTACCGCGCCGATGCCGTTGACGAAGACATCGCTCGAGGCCCCGGTGGCCGGGCTCGGCTGAAAGTGGCAACCGTGGCCGGAGCCGATGTCACCAAGGCGGGTCGCTGCTGGCATAGCGTTTCCTTGACTTCTCGGGTCAGTCCTGTCCGGCTCCATCTGGCCCGGACGCGTCGCGATTACGGCCGATTTTCTTGCGGTAATCGAAGGCAAACTGGGTGAGGTAGAGACCGAGCAGAGTGAAGCCGAGCAGGGCAATGCCATTGAGATAGTCGTGGTCCCACAGCGCAAAGGCCCCGAACACGAGGGTGACCGGGAGCACGACCCCGGCGACCACCGACAGGATCGCAAGAAATACGAAGTAACCGCCCTTGCTGATGAACCGCATCATCGGCTCATTCCTCCACCTTGTCGGTAAAGCCTGCCGGATCCTCCAGCGCATCGAATACCCAGTTGATCGCCTTCTGCACGAGACGTAACTCGGTATCCTCAAGCTGGATCGCCTCGGGATGGTCGCGCAGGTAATTTCGGATCTCAAAATAGCTGTCGATGCCGATCTCGCGGGCGAGATGGAATATGCGTTCCTCGCCCGAGATGATTGCCGCGAGGAATGGGTAGGGGCCGGTATCCATCACCGACAGCTTGGCCTCGTACATTCTCATACTCATGCGGTAGACCGCTCCCAATGTCGCCAACGCGAAGGTGGCTGCCCCGCGGGCGAGAGCATAGCCTTTCACCCGCCCGCCAAGCGAGAATATCCACGGGGTCACCGTCATGCCGGTTGCAATGCGCGTGCCGCTCGCCAGCAGCATCCGGCCGCGCAGGTCGGTCTGCTGGTAGACCAGCAGCATCTGCAATTCTAGCCGCAACTGTCTCCAATCACGGCGCAGCATTCCGAAAGCCTCGACTGGCAGGCTCATCACCGCGCGCGCGTTGCGGGAGCCTTGCGGTGCAATCCCGTCGAAGGTGCCGCCGAGGGTGGCGAGCAGGAACGCTCCGGTGGTCACGTCGGTGGGCTGGTGCCAGATCGACGAGGCAATTGTGCCGGCATATTCTTGCGCCTGCCGTACCAAAGGCGCCGGCCTTGCGCGCGCAGCGGAGAGCACGAAATCCGTTCCATCGATAGTAATCGTAATCTGTCCCCCGAGGTCGTTCTCGTAGGTTACGGTCACGTCGCTTACGGGTGCATGGTCCTGCGCCATCGCCGCCCTCCTAGTTCAGATCGATACGCGCAGCCGAGAGACGGATCTCATTTCCGGCCCGGATGTCGACCTTGTCGTCGGCATGAATCTCGATATTTGTGCCGCGTAGCCGGGCGCAACCGTCCTTCGAGATGGTGAGCGATACCCCTGCCACTTCGATCTTGATGAAGTCGGCGGCGGCGCCCACGAGGCTGCGGGTGGCGGTGAGATCAAGGTTGCGCCCCGCGTTCACGTCGAAGTCGCGGGCTGCCTCCAGCCGCAAGGTCTGATCGGATTCTATATGAGTGCTGTCCTTGGCGCGCAGGGTGAAGGTCGACTGCGTGGTCTGGGTGATCGTGCCTTTCACGTTCAGCCGGTAGTCGCCCGTTTCGCCCAGATCGAAGCCCTTGGAATCGTATCCGAAAATGGATTTTTGCAAGCCATCGTCGCCGAGATTGTGATAACCGAAGCTGCCACCGAAGTCGCGTTCGAAACCAACGTCGATGTTGTAGTCCTTGCCGACCCTGAGGGTATGCGCGTTGCCGATCATCTCCCACTTGTCCTTGTCGATGTTTTCTACGCTGAGGCCGCCGATATTGGACACCGCGTTGTCGCGCACCCGGAGGCTCAGGTCTTTCTCGGCCCTGAGGTAGACCTCCTCGCGGCCGTTCTCGTCTTCAAAGCGCAGTTCGTTGAAACCGGTGCCTTGGTGGGTATCTGTCTTGAGTGTCGCGCGCGTTTTATTCTCGGGCAAGTCGTAGGGAACCTTATTTCGCCCGTTATAGACGCAGCCCGTGACCAGCGGCTTGTCCGGGTCGCCGTCGAGGAACTCGACCACCACCTCCATGCCGATCCGCGGGATCACCATCCCGCCCCAGCCCGCGCCGGCCCAGCTTTGCGACACCCGGCAGCGCATAGACCAGGCCTCGTCGAGATCCCAGTGGAACCGCACCAGAATCCGGCCGTATTCGTCGCAGTCGATCTCGCCCTCGCCGACTACCGTCGCGGTCTGCGGCCCCCTCACATCGGCGCGCGCGGTCTTCTGTTCGGGCAGAAGCGGCGCCTCGACCGGCATCAGGACGTATTGCCCGTCATAGGCGCGGCCGTCGCCATCGTCCGACCCGCCTGACCCATAGTTGTCGGCGGTGTAGGAGTGCCGCGCGCTCAGGCACATGTACTCGCCACCGGTCCCGGGCACCGGATCGCCCGAAAGCGTCACCCGGAGACCCGCGCCGAGCGCCGCGATATCGCCCTCGGCCTCAAAGCGCCGGTCCTGGCCGCGTTCGCCTGCGGCGCGCAGCTCGGCCACCACCCGGCCGCGGCCCTGGTCGAGGTAATCGCCCGGCCAGTCGAAGCTCTCGATCTGGCCCTGTTCGTAGGCGGCATCGCCCAGGTGGTCGGTCTCCATCGCCGCCACCGGGGTCTTGAAATTGTAGTCCGTCAGCCGGATGGCGCCGGTCGTGATCCGTCGCGCGGGCCGCCAGGCGCGGAAATGCGAGACCTCCTCCTGATGGTGGCCCTCGGCGGGCCGGAACGGCCGCGCGCCGATGCTGTCATGGGCCTCGACCTGGTCGGTCAGCACCATCTCATGACCGCCATCCGCGTGGCGGAAGTGATAGGAAATCCCGTGCCGCTCCATCATCCGGCAGGCGAAGGCCAGATCGCTCTCGCGGTATTGCACGGTGTATTCGAGCTCGGGGTAATCGTTCGCGAGTTCCACCGTCAGCGCGCCCGCATCCGCATAGGCCGAGAGCAGCTCGGTCAGGATCTCGACCACGGTCTTGTTGTGGAAGATCCGCTGGTTACGCCTCAAGCTCGCGAGGAAAGCCCAGGGCCGGAGCCGCAGCCGGTAGCGATGGCCATTGTCGCCCGAGCCCAGCCAGCGCGCCTCGGTGACGATGCCGTCGAAGGGGCGTTCGCCTTCCTTCGTGGTGAGGGTGACAGTGGCATGCGTCCCGATCAGCCGGTCGAAATCGACATCGGCCGTGGCAGCGAGGCAATCGGCCGAATAGTCGAACAGCGCGTTCAGGTGATCCGTGCCTTCGAACCGGCGCAACACCAGGACGTCCTGCCCCAGCACCGTGGAAATCCGGCCCATGCGGGCGTCCTGACGGAAGAAGCCACTCATGAAATACCCTCTCGAATTCCCGCCAAGGTAGTGAGGCTGCCCTCGATCTGGCAACCCCAGGCTGCTCTCGGCGTACGTGGACGCAAGGTCGTTGGCAGAATTATGCCGGTATCCTTGACGCCACTACGCAGAAGCGGCGGAGAGACGACCTTCGCTGTGCCCTCAACGAACGGCAGCGATGCGCAGATTGCAGGCATCACTTGCTGAGGAACAATGCCCGTTCCGATCGACGCACCCGGCCCTAAGCCGACCTACATCGAGATAGCATCCGCGGCACCGCGGCTACCCCGATGCCGCCGTTCGCATCAGCGGGCAGCATCGCTCGGGTTCTCGAGCTCGGATCCGCGGACATTCCAACCGGTCGTCGTGGACGCACGGTCTTCGCATCACCTGCAAGCCTTTGCAGATGTAGCCATACGCTCTTTCGCTCGACTAACATGGGTGGCGTTGACCGGCATAGGCGCGGTGTCAGGCCGCAAACGCGAGTTTCTGGTGTTCAATTGACCTCGGTTGGATGTATGTAGAGAGCAAGGCGAAAAAAGGCTCTTGACGATGTTGGCTCCGGTAATATCGATTCTGAACATGAAAGGTGGTGTCGGCAAGACTACCACGTCTGCTCATGTGATGCGCGTTCTATATCAACGACTACAGAAGAAGGTTCTTCTGGTAGATTTAGACGCTCAATACAACCTCACACAATCGGTAATTACGCAGTCGAAGTATGATGAGGTGATTGAAGAGGGCAATACGGTTATGTCGTGCTTCGAGCCGCTGCCGTCGCAAGATTTCTTCAAGGTAAAGAAGTCAGATCAGCCGCCACCTAAGGCCGCAGATGTTGCTACTGTGCTGAGGGGAATTGGGAAAGGGAAAAAGGCACGGATCGATCTGCTGGCTGGGTCATTCGAGCTGGTAAAATACTCGATGATTGACAGCGCCAGCCAGCTGAAGAGTGCAGGAAGCTACTTCAAGCGGTTCATTTCCCAAGCTCGAAAGGACTACGACCTAATTGTCCTCGATTGCAACCCGAGCAGCTCGTTCGTAACGAAGTGCGCACTTGAGAACTCCACAAGCGTTCTATCTCCGGTGAAGTTGGACAAATTTTCGGTTCTCGGTGTTGGCTTGGTGGACCAACTATTTGACCATCTTGGATTGTCGCCAGATCATATGATCCTGATAAATGGGGTGCAGCGTCACGACCCAGCATCCCCGGTAGAAGTAGAGCTAAGAGCACATGAGAAATTTGGCCCCAAGGTCCTCGTAAATCGCCTGGTTCAAAGTAAACACCTTACGGCTGACCCGAGCTACACAGGTTTTGCTACTGATCGAGGGGGGCCCTATTCGGGAGTTCTAAAGACGGAAATTGGAAAGATTGTATCGGAGATCTCAAACCGAGTTTGGGGTAATTAGAATGGCACAAAAGGGTGTTGGCAGAGCACTTTCTGCAATTGCGATGGCCCGCCTCAGCGAAAGAGACATCAGATCACTTCATGATCTGGTAAGCGATACCGATCCAACTACATTTATAGACATAATCCGGGATATCGAGGATGAGGTAGAGAATTCCATATCGTTGATATTGGAGAGCTCCCGTGAGCGATCAAGTTATGATGTCAATTCCGAAGGTCTTTATAGAGAACTTGATCGAATCAGGAAGGGAGAGCTTCGGCTGACTGTCCAGCAGTTTGTGGATGCACTCACGGAAAGTATTTCCCAGAACGGCGCGCGAGAACCTTCGCAGGTTCCGAGCTTTGATTCCCGGAGAGGTCTTCAAGTCTGGCTGAAAAGAATGTCAGAGCGCTTTTCTGAATCTGAGATCTACCATGCAGCAATGAAGATCAGGCATGAGCGTTACGAGGGAAAAGGCTCTGATTGGAAGCTACGGTGACTCAACAACAGTATGAAGCTTTTGCTGAAACGGTTTCGGGCCAAGTCAGCACGAATGCTCCTCTGGCCGACGAATGCAAACGTCATATGACTTTGTCCCTAACTTGGGCTGCATTGCATCTTGAAGACAGCGATAACAGGCACTGCGATCTGTTGTTGAAAGGGGCATATGGCACGGCTGTAGAAGCAGTGTCTCTTTTGGCGATTGGCCTGGTTCGACCGGCCATCCTCTCTCTTCGCGCGCACTACGAATTAAGCCTACAGTTTCTCTATTATAAAGATCATCCCGTGGAGTGGCGCGGAGTGAAGAGTTTCAGGAATCAACCGAATCTCCCTGGAGTGAACAAGAAATACCTTAAAGACTTCTATCCTGAGTTCGAGAATCGTTTCAAGACACTAACGTCGCACAAAAGTCGCCGGAATGAAGATTGCTACGTCATTCTCTCGGGCGTTGCCCACGGGACTGCACTTCACTCGATAACATCCGCTACCGTCCCCGAGGAATTGGTCGAAGATATAGATACCGTTGGGTCGGCCGTGGAAGTCTTCCATGACACGGCTGAAAACATCAACGATATCAACATCAGCTGCTTCCAAGGAAACTGGATTTCCTTGCCTGAGGCAATCAAGACAGATTTAATATATAGATTTAAGGATAAGCAACCAGCAGTAGAGCTTGACCTATGAAACTGCGTTTAGTTGGGCTTGAGGTGACGAAGGTTAGTTTACTTTTTGATTACTCCTTTGGTGAAATTGCGCATTAAGGGCGCCCGTTGAGAATGGCCGCTGTCCGCTCTTTGTCCATCAAGCGGGTCCGGCCCGGGTTCCCGGCTGGATGTCCGCTTCCTGGAGACGGCCGGGGTGCCTACGCGCCTGCAACGAACGACCGCTTTCCGCCCGTACCAAGGGTCGCCAGGTAAGACGGAAGGGTGAAGCCGTCGTCCACTTCGGGCTGGTCGTATGGTTAGCCTCATGACTTTCACAGGGGGCGTTGAGGCTCGTGGCGGTTGAAACCCGACACCACCAGAATGTTGAGGCCACGCCAGAATGGGTCTGGCGCGGCTAGTCTGTTATCTCACCAAGCGCAGCGAGGGGGCCTCTGGGCGCGATGGCATGTGCCCTGCCAAATCGAAAATTAGCGTTTCGACCTCTTCCCAAGGGAGGTTCAGTTTCTGCGCAATTTCAGACCGAGTGATCCCATTCTTCCAGAGCGCCGCCAAAACCTTTCGTAGAACCGTGGACGTCTCACGCTCCACACCTACAGGTTCGCCCTTCCTGTATCCTCGCTGCCCAAGTTCGATTATGATCGATCGGTAGTTCCAATCGCTCAGCATCCCTAGGCCGTGCAGCCGTGTCGCCAAAGCCATAGCGGACACCTTCCAGCGGTGCTTGGCCTTGATGATCTGCGAAACGCTGTAGACGTGTCCCAAAAGGCTCTTTACGTCAGCTTCCGGCATCAAGAAGGCAGACGCAAACTGGTCCGCCTGCTTTTCAGCATCATCTATCTGCGCCGACTGCCGCGCTGCGTGGAAGTGAAGAACAAGATGCCCCAGTTCGTGCGCGGAGTCGAAGTTCGAGCGCTCCGCCGTCTTGCGCTGGTTCAGGAACATGTAGGGGCGTTCCGCATGCCAGAATGAGTAGGCGTCAACGTTTGGTGTATTCTCCGACAAGGAAAGAACCCTGACACCCTTCGATTCGTAGAGTTTGAGTAGGCTCCCTATCGGGCGATCACCAAGCCCCCAATGTTGGCGCAAAAGACGTGCGGCGACCTCAGGCCGGTCACGTTCCTTGCTCAGGTCGATCAGGTCCGGTGCTGGCAGGTTGAAGTGTTGTTCGATCCAGTCATAGAAAGCGATCCCAATCGACCCCGCCGCCAAGGACGCGTTGCGCTCTGCGGCGCTCATCTTCTTGAGACTCCGGAATGAGACTGCTTTCGTTTCGAGGGTTTCCGGGGCTTCCATGAAAAAGAAGTCGACGGGGTAGTCTAACGCGTCCGCGAGTTTCTGCACCGTGGCTTCGTCGGGCTGGTGCCCGTTCTCTGCCTTAGACACAGTAACAGGAGTGAGGCCCGCAGCTTCTGCGAGTCCCTTCCCGGACAGCTTCCGCCTAAAGCGGGCCATCCTAAGTCTTTCTGCGCTGAACATCATGTCTTGTCTTTAATGCTTACCGGCACGTCAAAGTCGTCGAGGGGCTCGCTATCAGGTTCAATCCGGTCTTCCCAGTCTTCGTCTAGGCGATCCACAAAGATGCGTTCCCGGAAGTCCGAGTACCTCCGATTAGCAATGATGGGGCTGGACAGCTCGACGCTTCCGTCTTCACCCACCATTACAAAGTACGTCGTTACCTGATCGCCGTGGGGGTCTTTTACATCATCGCGGGGAACCCTGTCATGGTCGGTTTCGAGAGTCATTCCGTAGTAGTCAAAGAGGGGAAAGCTGCACATCTTTTCAGAGGCAGGACCTTTCACCGAACGCGGTATCGGCTTGAAAACAAGATCGCATGCCTTGTCGACGTTCTGGTAACCGATGCGGATTCCAAGTTCGCGATTGATCACTGCTTCGACGCCAAGGGTACGGTCTATCACCCATTCACCATCCAGCAACTGAGCACGTAGGGCTTCCACCCCACGGATGTAGGCCAGTGTGCCCGGAGCGTTCAGGGGCATGAGCGGGCTTGCATCGTCTGCGGCTGCACGGGCAGAGTCTCGAATGGTGAGAATTTGCATTGGTGTCAGACCAAAGTCGGCGAGACGCACTTCGGCGTCGTGTGGGTTGTCTGTGATCGCGGTGTTGAAAGCTGCCATGCCTGCATCGTTTAATATTTACCCTCACATTAGAGGGGGGAAATATTAAACGCAAGAGCAACCTTCCGGGTTATGCGCGCTGAGGCACATCGCAGCTGCAGTCGCACGGGCCGCCTGCTGCCGCGCCGCAACATATAAGAATCAGGAACTCGGCGCCGTCCTCGGTGCGGAGCCAGTGGCAGCGGTTGGGTGGGGGAAACAGACATGGTTGCGCCCCAACCGCGAATCCCTCATAAATACCCCGCAAATTTGAATATCCGTTACATAATATAGTCTTAGTTTTCCCTCTTGATGTACCACTTCGCTATTCGACATCGTTCGATTTTGCGCATCCGCTCTCAGGGAGCGCGTTGGCAGTGTCCTTGGTGAGAAAAGCGCACCACACCTCGTCAGCGAGGCGTGCAAGCAACTTAGCTTCCTCCGGGGCGATACCATAGATGCCTGCGTGCGCGTCGTTGTCCCCTTCAGGATGGTACACAGCTCGACCGTTGCTGCCCGCGTCGTCTATGGCCGCAAGTACATCGGTTGTATTTGCTAAGCAGAAGCACGCCTTTGGTCTGACATCCATGTTGCTGCTCCGGATTGCCTCAACGGAACACCGAAGCTGCTCGTCGTCCGAACCGACGAAGTACTCGCACCAAGTCACGGAGAGGTAGTCATCCACCGCACGCTCTTCGAAAGCCGAAGGATACGGGCCAAGGAAATTATCATCCTCGTCCTTGCGCATCCTGCCATATGGCACGTAGCGAACCACCCGGCTGGGGCCTGGAAGATCGTCGCCGTCAGCCGTCAAACCAAACCTCGGGATGGAAAGGTGCTAGAACATCGCTCACACGCTCTGGGCGCATCGGGTCGAAGGCGGCACGCTCGATTTCTCCGTTGTCACATCCACGCGACAATACCAAGCTGACCCGCTTGGTTGGCAGGCATTCGATTGTGAGTCGATTATCACCTTCGGTCCAAGATGCGGTGATTGAGCCCCGACCATTGGTACCTATGCCCGGCCGTCGACTCGTCTTGGTGCTGAGTAGCACTAGAATGAAGGTCGCCAGCGCATTTGGGCTGACTAGTTCGTCTTCGTTTTCCCACGCATCCTCGTCCATCAGGTTCGCGAACTGCCGGTTCAACCCAGCGGTAAAACCCTTCGGCAAGTGCATTGAAATCTCGGAGATCTTGTGTTGGACGTACCGAAGTCGTTGTTCCAGCAGACTCAGATGGGAGGAAGCCAGGGATTCTTGAGCCTCAATCTGTTCGGCCCCGCCTCTCTGCCCGAGCAGCCCGAAGAACTCATTGATTCGGTCAAAGGCGCGCCCAGAAACCAGTGGTCCTCTGGGGGAAACTCCCATGTCGACGTAGGTCATTCTTCCACTCCTCCAAACAGCGCTCGCGCCTCATCGGTGAGGCACTCCTCAAATATCTCATTCTTCTCGTTCCGAATTTCACCTAGCGTGCGCATCAATTTTTCGTCGTCGGCGGGCACTGGTCGGCGCGTAAAGACGTCAATATCCAGCAAAATGCTGGAGTGACCGGGTAGCGGAGATGCCGTCGTCGCAAGGACAAGAGCGTAGTGAATCCCTTCCTTCTCGGTGGGTTTCACCACCCTCATCTGGAATTCCTCTATGACCCCACGATCATGACGAGGACCGTCGAAACTGACCGTCACATACTCGTCGGTGTTGATTGACGGCTTGGGAATGTCGATGCGGTTAACAAACCGCAGGCCCACCCGCGAAAATTCGTCGACCCTCAAGGCTGAGACGGTTGGGGAGAGCAATGCTAATGCGCGCTGAGAGAAATGCTCCCAACGGTCATAGGGCGCTCGTTGTACGAAGACGAGCCGTTGTTCTTCCAAAAAGACTATCTCAGAACCGTTCCGAAGAGCGATCTCAAAGCCGACCCGCCGCTGACGGTGCGAAAACGCACCTTCATCGACATTGACCGTAGCGTCGATCTGGAACCTCGACTTCGGTTCTTCAAAATCCTCAAAGGCAGGGGACGAAAGCACCGCCTCCAGTTCGTCTAGCGACTTCGAAGGCGACCAGCTGAACTGGAGCACCGCCTCCAAGATAGGCGCCTTTTTGTAGCGCAATCAGCCCTCCCGGCGGCTCGGTTCGCAGCCTCAGAAAATCTCCTAAGTTCTTGCCATTGAATCGAAAAGTTCATTCTGATTCAACAGGATAAAACGATTCCCGCTCAATGGCTTGCCTCGGTCTCGCTCCAGTAGAGTCCCTTCCTCCCCGAATCATCCTGCGAAAAGCGCGGTGCGCACGACTTGCACATCTGGATCAGGATCTGGGCACCACCCCCTGTGCGTAGCCGTTGTCAGCGGATCGGTGTGGGTTCCTCACACATGGGCGCGGCCCTTCTGCGTCACCCAAAAATCCCCCACAACCTGCATTAATAATTTTGAATCAGTTATTTAGGTTGCCGCCCCCAGGCACCACCTTTCAGGACGGCGTCCACGAGCGTCCTTTGCCGTTGCACGAGCCGCATGGCATCTGTTTCGGTCGGCGCCAGGACGTGCGGCCTTTTACCCGATTTATGCCACTTTTCCGGATTAATCCCCTGTTCATGTCCGCGCTCTAAAGCTGGGGGTGGGTGAATCGAGGTGGTGCTATGGCCGTTGGAACCAACGCGCCAGTCATCATCAAACGGAAGAAGGTTGTCGGAGGCGACGGGCACCATGGTGGTGCCTGGAAAGTTGCCTATGCCGACTTCGTGACGGCCATGATGGCCTTCTTTCTGCTGATGTGGCTGCTGAACGCGACGACAGAAAAGCAACGCAAGGGGATCGCGGATTACTTCAATCCGACGATTCCGGTGAACCGCGTGTCCGGCGGAGGAGAAGGCGCGTTCGGCGGCGATTCGATCTTTTCGGAGGATACGCTTGTCCAGCAGGGTACCGGCGCGACCCGGCCCAGCCCCTCGCCCGACCGTCAGGCCAAGGGCGAAATCGGCAGCGGTCCGCAGGTGCAGAAGGACGATGAGGGCGGGGCGTCGGCCAATGCCGAGGCCGAGATCCAGGCGCTCGAGCAAGTCGCGGAGATGCTCAATGGCAAGAGCGGCGAGACGCTCCTGAGCGAGCAGATGATGCGCCATATCGTGACCCGGCTCACCGATGAGGGCCTCGTTATCGAGCTGTTCGATATCGAGGGCGTGCCGCTTTTCGACGATCGCGACCGCCCGACCGAGGTTCTCGACGAGTTGATGGAGGTGATCGGGGCCGCCTTTTCCATCGTGCGCAACAAGGTGTCGGTGGCCGGTCATGTCAGCGCCCGGCCCGTCGTTCTGGTCGACAATCCGGTCTGGGACATTTCCACCCTTCATGCCCAGATCGCCCGCAAGATGCTTGAGGATATCGGCGTGGCGCCTGCGCGGATCGAGCGGGTCACCGGATATGCCGACCGCAAACCCGCGATCTCGCGGCCGATGGCGGTCCGCAACAACCGGCTCGAACTGACGCTCCTGAGGTCCGATCTGAGAAACTAGCGAAAATTTTGAATGTTAGGGCCGCGTTAAAGACAAAGGCCTTACCTCTGGTGCAACGGGAACAGCAGCAAAGAGGCGCCCCCATATGACGATTTCTTCCTCGCTCAACGCAAGCGTGGCCGGTCTCGCGGCAAACGCCACCCGCCTGGCGACGATTTCCGACAATATCGCGAACTCCTCGACCTACGGCTACAAGTCGGCCGAGGCCGATTTCCATTCGATGGTCATCAACTCGTCGCGGGGGACCTATTCCGCCGGCGGTGTCCGTCCCACGACCACGCGGTTGATCGACCAGCCCGGCGCGCTGCTGACCACCGCGAATGCCACCGACCTTGCCGTTCGCGGCCGCGGTTTCCTGCCGGTGATGACCGAATCCGAGCTCATCTCGAATGTCGGCAACTACACCATGTACATGACCACCACCGGATCGTTCCGGACCGATGAAGACGGCTTTCTGAAGACCAAGACCGGCCTCGTGCTGATGGGCTGGCCCGCGGATGCAGATGGATCGATCCCGTCCTATTCGCGCGATACCACCGACGATCTGGTGCCGATCCAGATCCAGACCAACCAGTTCGCGACCGAACCGACGACCGAAATGACGATCGGCGTCAACCTGCCCGCCACCGAGACGGCCTACGATTCCGCCTCGGCCACCGGTAATCCGCTGACCTTGTCGGTCGAGTATTTCGACAATCTCGGGACGTCGCAGAGCATCGAGATCTCCTATACTCCCGACACATCGGTCGCGGGCCTGTCGAACAGCTGGAACATGACGTTGACCGACTCGTCGACCGGGGCGGTCGTCGGAGATTACGATCTCGTCTTCTCCGACACCCAGCAATATGGAGGGACGCTGGAAAGCGTCGCGACCAATTCGGGCGGCGCCTGGGATTCGGCGACCGGGATTCTGACGGTGCAGGTCGGCCCCAACTCGGACACGATGTCGATCAATATCGGTGCCCAGCACAGCCGGTCGGTCATGACCCAGCTCTCGGACAGCTACGGCCCGACCACCATCTCCAAGAACGGCTTCCCGGTCGGCAACATGACCTCGATCGAGATCGACTCGAACGGCTTCGTCAGGGCAAACTTCGACACCGGGATCACCCGTACCCTCTACCAGGTGCCGATTGTCGATGTGTCGAACCCGAACGGTCTCTATGCCCATGACAACCAGTGCTACAGCCCGTCGGATACCAGCGGCTCGTTCTTCATGTGGGATGCCGGCGACGGGCCGACCGGCGATGTCGTGAGCTTCGCGCTCGAAGAATCGGCAACGGATGTGGCCGGGGAACTCACCGAACTGATCCAGACCCAAAGGGCCTATTCGTCGAACGCGAAGGTCATCCAGACCGTCGACGAGATGCTTCAGGAAACCACCAATATCAAAAGGTAATCCGTCCCGGCAGCGGGAAGAGGAGGTGACATATGAGCCTGAGCGCCAGCCTGGCCAACGCCCTATCCGGCCTCAATGCCGCTTCCCGCGGTGCCCAGGTCGTTTCGTCGAACGTGTCCAACGCGCTGACCGAAGGCTACGGACGGCGCGTTCTGGAAACGACGCCCAACACCGTGTCCACTTCGGGCAGCGGTGTGCAGGTGGTCGGCGTAAGACGCGATGTGAACCATCAGTTGATCGCCGACCGGCGCCTTGCCGATGCGGCTTCGGCCGAGGCCGAAACGCGCGCCGACGGTCTGTCGAAACTCGAGGCGGCCTTCGGGATATCGGATAGTGCCGACTCGATTTCCGGCGCCATTTCCGCCTTCGAATCGGCTCTGGTCGCGGCAGCCAGCCGACCCGACAGTGATGCGCGGCTTGCCGATGTTCTGGCGACCACGCAGACCTTGGTCGGGCGGATCAATGAGGCGGCAGATGACATCCAGCAGTCGCGGATGGATGCCGAAGCGGGCATTGTCTCGAATGTCCGGACCCTCAACGAGACGCTTCAGCAGGTCGCGGAACTCAACACCGAAATCCGCAAGCAGCGTTCCTATAACAACGATGCCAGTGCCCTTGTCGATCAGCGTCAGATCCTGATCGACAAGATCGCGGGGATCGTTCCGGTCCGCGAGATCGCGCGCGACAACGGCATGGTCGCCCTCTACACCGAAAACGGTGCCGCGCTGATCGACGGTCCGCCGGCGGAGTTCGAATTCGTCAGTGCCGGGGTGATCGTTCCAGAGATGACGGTCGAAGGCGGTGCGCTGAGCGGTCTGACCATGAATGGCAGACCGGTTCGGGTTTCGGGCACATATGCTGCGATGGGGGGAGGCAGTCTCGAAGCCCTTTTCGGGCAACGTGACATCGCTGCGGTCGACGCGCAGACCGATCTCGACGCGCTTGCCCGCGACCTGATTGAGCGATTCCAGGATCCGGCAGTCGATGCCTCGCTTGGAGCAGGCGACGCGGGACTGTTCACTAATTTCGGGGCGGCTTTCGATCTCGTCTCCGATCCTGACGCCGAAACCGGGCTGTCCACCCGGATCGGGGTGAACCTCCTTGCCGACCCGGATCAAGGCGGTGCGCTTTGGCGCCTTCGCAGCGGGCTTATGGCGGGGGCGTCCGGCCCGGTCGGAGATGCGAGCCTTCTCAATTCCATGGGCGACGCCTTGACCGCCAGTCGGGCTCCGAGTTCGGGATCCTATACCACTCAAGCCTTCACCATGGCTGATCTCGCTTCCGAAGTGGTCTCCGGAATTTCGGTTCGGTCGCAGACTGCAATCGAGCAGTCCAGTTTCAGCTCTGCCCGCGCTTCGGCTCTCAGCGAGGCCGAACTCGCCGAGGGTGTCGATACCGATTACGAGTTGCAGATGCTGATGCTGTTCGAGGAGGCCTATGCCGCCAACGCGAAAGTGATGAAGACGATCGACGAGCTGATTAACATGTTGCTGGAGATCTAGGTCATGTCTTTAATTTCCATGGGAGATCTTGCTCAGGGACTTGGACTTCGCATCCGCAATGCCGAAGTCAAGGCACAGTTTACGCGCCTTACGGAAGAGCTCGTCAGCGGGGTCACCGCCGATCCGGCCGCCCGTGTACGGGGCGATTTCCGCCCGCTTGGGGCCATCGACCGCAGCCTTACGCTGCTCGATGCTTATGACCTTGCGACATCCGAGACCAAATCGACCGCCCAGGTGATGCAGGCCGCGCTCGGAGTGGTCAGCGATACCGCGAAGGAAATCGGTTCGAGCCTGATCAATGGGTCGTCGGGACAGCATGGAAACATGATTGCCGCGGCGGGGCAGGAGGCTGAAGAACAGTTCCGTCAGGTCGTCGCGGCGCTGAACACCCGCTTCGCCGGCCGGAGCCTGTTCGCGGGCGAGGCCACCGATTCTCCAGCGCTCGCCAGCGCCGATACGATCCTCTCTGCTTTGGGTACGACGGTCAGCGGTTTGACGAGTGTCACCGATATCGAGACCGCCATCGACGACTGGTTCAACACACCCGGTGGTTTCGACACTGTTGCCTATCAGGGATCGACGGCCTCGGTCGGACCGGTTCGCCTCAGCGAGACGGAAACCGTCCGTATCGATATCACCGCGCTGGATCCGGCGGTTCGCGATGTCTTGAAATCACTGGCCACCGGGGCGTTGCTGGCCGATGAGACGGTCTTGTCGGGGAATCCGGTACTTCGGTCTCTGCTGGCCGAATCCGCAGGCGAGGGGCTTCTCACTGCCCGTAGCTCGATCACCGAGCTACAAGCGTTGCTAGGGGTGCGCCAGGAAAAGATCGAAACGATCGAGACCGAGAACGGCGCGAACCGGACGATGCTGGTGCTCGCCCGCGAGGGTGTCCTCGGCGTGGATCCCTATGAAACCGTAACAGAGATGGATGCTGTCGAGGCACAGATCGAAACGCTCTACAAGGTCACCGCGCGCCTGGCGCGCCTTAGCTTCACGAACTATATGCCATGATCCGTCGTCTGACCCTCCTTCTCGCCGTTTTGCTTGTCGCATTTCCGGCATTCGCAGCCCCGATCCGCATCAAGGATCTGGTGGAGTTCGACGGCGTCCGCGGCAACGATCTCGTCGGATACGGCCTGGTCGTCGGCCTTAACGGGACCGGTGACGGCATCCGGAACGCGCCCTTCACCGAAGAGATCATGTCCAACATTCTCGAGCGGCTCGGTGTCAACGTTACCGGAGAGCAATTCCGTCCCAAGAATGTTGCAGCCGTTCTGGTGACGGCCAGCTTGCCGCCTTTTGCGCGGTCGGGTTCCCAGATTGACGTGACCGTCTCGGCGATTGGCGACGCAAAAAGCCTGCTGGGCGGAACGCTTGTCATGACGCCGCTCAACGCCGCCGATGGACAGATTTACGCCGTCTCACAGGGAACGGTGATTGCCGGAGGCGCGTCGGCAGAGGGTGACGGGGCAAGGGTCGTGGAAGGTGTTCCCACATCCGGTGTTATCCCCTCCGGCGCACGGGTCGAGCGCGAGATCGATTTCGACTTCTCATCGCTTCGGCGGCTTCGTTTGGCGCTGCGTAATCCCGACTTTACCACTGCGGGGCGGATCGAGGCGGCGATCAACAACGATTACGGCCGCGGGGTCGCACGCATGCTCGATTCCGGCACTGTCATGCTGGACATCGCTGCTACTCGCGCGCCGTCGCCTGCGCATGCGCTTCAACGGATCGAAGGTATTATGGTCGAGCCTCAGCAGAAGGCCAGAGTCGTGGTCGATCAGAGGTCGGGTACGATTGTGATGGGCGAAGATGTGCGAATTTCGCGGGTGGCGGTGTCTCAGGGCAATCTGACACTGCGGGTTCAGGAAGAACCTCTCGTTATACAGCCGAATCCCTTTGCGCAGGGTCAGACGGTGGTCGTTCCGCGAACACGGGCCGCGATTGAAGAAGAGCCGGGGACCGGCCTTGCCGAGATCAACGAGGGTACCTCGCTTTCCGAAGTTGTGGCCGGTCTCAATGCACTCGGGGTTTCGCCGCGCGATATGATTGACATTCTGAAAAGCATCAAGGCCGCCGGTGCGCTGCACGCTGATTTTCTAGTTCGCTGAAGGTTCTCAGGTCGCTCCCGCTACCTGGTGGGTGTCCTACTTTTATTGGGCGGGGCATGACCTTCACGCTATCGGTTCCTCAGTCTGCAGGCCCGGCCCGGTGAGACGTCATGGTTCTTTATCACCCGGAGCGCAGCCTCTCGTTGCCTGGTCAATGTCGTCCAGTCTTGCGCAGCAAATACTTCAGCATGATCCCTGCCATTGTCTCTCGGACCAATGGCGTTCCAGTAGCTCGATCCAGCATGGTGCCGACCAGCAGGCGTATGAGCTTCGCGTTAGGTCGTGTCTGCTGCACATCTCCGTTCTGGGCATTCATGTTTCCTGCTCCTTGTGGCTCTGTTGCACAAATCCTGTGAGGGATTCACCTTTTGAATCCAGTGCGGTAGCTGGGATGCATGAGCAGACCCACATCCCCGACCTACAGGACCAGGAACTGGCCAGCCTACAGTAAGCCGGTGAGGGCGCCATTGGTCCGAGCCCACCGGCGCACCCGCTCAAGCGCCGGGGCTCGCTGACGATCTGGTTCGCCCCCGAGATGAGCTGGGATGCCGCTCCGACAGGCAGGCGTGGCCGCCAGCAGACCTACAGCGATGCTGCCATTCAGACATGCCTTTCGATGAAGGTGCTATTCGGCATGGCGCTCAGGCAGACGACCGGCTTCGTCGAGAGCCTGCTGCAGCTGGTTGGCCTCGACTGGACGGCGCCTGACTTCAGCACCCTGTCCCGCCGCCAGAAGACCCTGACTGTGAACATACCGTATCGCGGGTTCAAGGGGCCGCTGCACCTGCTGTTCGACAATGAGGCATTGACCGCCATTGGTCCGAGGACAATGCCGAATGGCATCAAGGTCGAGGGTGAAGGCGAGTGGCACGCCCGCAAGCATGGCGGCCCGAAACGGCGCGTCTGGCGCAAGATCCATCTGGGGATTGATGAGGAAACGCTGGAGGTTCGGGCCGTGGAGATCACAGGTAGCCACATCGGCGATGCGCCGGTGTTAGCCGACCTGCTCAAACAGATCCCGGCGCACGAGCAGATCGGCAGCGTCACCGCCGACGGTGCCTGAGACACCCGCAAATGCCACGATGCCATTGCTGACCGCGGCGCCCACGCTGTCATTCCGCCCCGCAAGAACGCCAAACCGTGGAAGACAGTCACCGCCGGCGCGGTCGCTCGAAACGAAGCACTGCGGGCATCGAAATACCTCGGTCGTGCCCTCTGGCGACGATGGAGCGGATACCACCGCCGAAGCCGTGTCGAGACGAAGATGCACTGTGTGAAACTGCTGGGACAGCGCCTCATGGCACGGGACTTCGACCGACAGGTCGCCGAGCTTCAGGTCCGTATCGCCGTTCTGAACCGCTACACCGCGCTCGGCATCCCTGTCACAGAGGCCGTGGGATAGGTCTGTCCGCGGAAAGGGAAACCACCGCCATCAGCTCTTTTGTGTAACAGAGTCCCTGCAGCCCATATGCAAATTTTCGCAACAACGCCGAGGCAGGCCGCAGGTCAAAATTTTGTAAATTTTTATCGGATTTTTTCAAGAATAGCTCAGTTTCTCCCGGGCTCCCATCTATTTGCTCGTTCCGTGGGCTGTGGCCGCAAAAAGGACGTAGCGGAGGCAACCCGTTTCGGTCGAATTTTAGGCAGCTAATCCTGTGCAGAGGAAATACTGCGAGCGGCCGCTGCAAGCTGGCCCGCCATGTGCCGCGCTGTCTCGATCGGGGAAGACGGGGCCCGTTTCGGTTATGCATCAGGATGTTACGGAAAACGTCCGGTGCTCAAATCGGGGGGCTTCGGTGCGCCGGAAGCGAAAAGATGGATGGTCGGGCCGCTCCGGCGTCGCAGCTGGAAATCGGTTATGCGAAACGAGGTCGTTTAAGAAACGCTCAGCGATTTTGGGGTAACGCTGCGTAAGGTGCCGCCAGGGGCTTCCGGCCGTGGCCGATGTCTCCATCGATGAGGTTTCCCATGCTCGCACTTCGTGTCGTGTGTCTTGTGCTCTTGGGCGGAGGCTATGCCTGCGCCGTCCAGGCCGGTGAGTTCGATTCCCAGATGCGGGCCTTCTACGAGGCCTCCGTCACGTCTTGGTCCGGTGCTCCGCAGATCCTCGATGCGGTTGCCGCACAGAATGCGCGGACTGCCGACATGACACAGGACGATATCGACCGGCTCGACAGGCAATGGGTCGCCGAAATCGGCGCCGTTTCGGAGCCATTGATCGAATCTGTAACCCGCAATCCGGTGTCGGATTTTTTGCGTGAGCAGCTGATGGCTCTGGAAGGGGCGGTGACAGAGATCATCGTGATGGATGCCCGCGGTCTGAATGTGGCGACATCGAGCGTTCCATCCGACTACTGGCAGGGCGACGAGGCCAAATACCAGAAGACGTTCGGTGTCGGCCCGGATGGCATGCATTTCGGTGAGGTCGAATTCGACGAGTCGAGCATGAAATATCAGGCACAGATCTCTTTCACGCTTGTCGACCCGGCATCCGGAAGACCCATCGGCGCGATGACTGTCGCGGTCGATGCGGAAGAGTTCCTCTGATCCGCCTTTCGAAGGAGAATGAAGGTGCAAGCCACTTCCCCCAGCACCCGTACGAAGTCTCTCGGTTCGTCGGTTTTCGTCCGGATCGCCGGTTTGATTGCCCTGACAATTGCTATCGTCGCGGCGCTCCTCATCACCTTGTCGGTACGTTCGACCCTGCAACTCGTGGACCGGTCGGTCGACCGGCTGATGACGCAGGTGACTCAGGCCAGTTCCGAAGCTCTCGGCGGTCATATCGCATTTCGCAACGAGGCCGAGATCGAGGCCGAGATGGCGCAATATATTGATGGGGCGGGCGAGGAACTGGTCCTGGTGG
>NZ_CP015418.1:777500-967500 GCF_001633165.1 Rhodovulum sulfidophilum DSM 1374
ATCAACAGATACTCCCCTAGTAGTGGCGAGCGAACGGGGACCAGCCGAGCCGTGAATGTGACCAGAACAGTCTGGAAAGACTGACCATAGTGGGTGACAGTCCCGTATGGGAAGCATGATCGGACGTATTAAGTAGGGCGGGACACGTGAAATCCTGTCTGAAGATCGGGGGACCACCCTCGAAGGCTAAGTACTCCTTGCTGACCGATAGCGAACCAGTACCGTGAGGGAAAGGTGAAAAGCACCCCGACGAGGGGAGTGAAACAGTACCTGAAACCGAACGCCTACAAGCAGTCGGAGGGACCTCGAGTCCTGACGGCGTACCTTTTGTATAATGGGTCATCGACTTGGTCTCACGTGCAAGCTTAAGCCGATAGGTGTAGGCGCAGCGAAAGCGAGTCTTAAATGGGCGTCGAGTTCGTGGGATCAGACCCGAAACCGAGTGATCTAGGCATGACCAGGATGAAGGTTAGGTAACACTAACTGGAGGTCCGAACCCACACCTGTTGAAAAAGGTCGGGATGAGTTGTGCCTAGGGGTGAAAGGCCAATCAAACTCGGAGATAGCTGGTTCTCCGCGAAAGCTATTTAGGTAGCGCGTCATCCGAATACCCCGGGGGGTAGAGCACTGGATGGGTAATGGGGCCCCACAGGCTTACTGATCCTAACCAAACTCCGAATACCCGGGAGTACTAGATGGCAGACACACGGCGGGTGCTAACGTCCGTCGTGGAGAGGGAAACAACCCTGACCTACAGCTAAGGCCCCCAATTCGTGGCTAAGTGGGAAAGCAGGTGGGACGACCAAAACAACCAGGAGGTTGGCTTAGAAGCAGCCATCCTTTAAAGATAGCGTAACAGCTCACTGGTCTAAATAAGTTGTCCTGCGGCGAAGATGTAACGGGGCTCAAGCCACGAGCCGAAGCTTAGGACTGCATATGCAGTGGTAGCGGAGCGTAGTGTGAAAAAACCCACTCCTCCTTACCGCCCTCGGGCGGATTGGAGGAACGGGTTTGGCTGTGAAGCCGGGCTGTGAGGCACCGGTGGAGCGATCACTAGCGAGAATGATGACATGAGTAGCGACAATGAGGGTGAGAGACCCTCACGCCGAAAGTCCAAGGGTTCCTGCTTAAAGCTAATCTGAGCAGGGTAAGCCGGCCCCTAAGGCGAGGCTGAAAAGCGTAGCCGATGGGAACCACGTTAATATTCGTGGGCCAGGAGGATGTGACGGATCGCAGGTGTGGTGAGACCTTATCGGATTGGTCTTGCCGCTGAGCGGTTCCTGGAAATAGCCCTCCATCAGACCGTACCCTAAACCGACACAGGTGGACTGGTAGAGCATACCAAGGCGCTTGAGAGAACGATGTTGAAGGAACTCGGCAAAATGCCTCCGTAAGTTCGCGAGAAGGAGGCCCGGTTCGTGGGCAACCATGGGCCGGGGGCACAAACTAGGGGGTGGCGACTGTTTACTAAAAACACAGGGCTCTGCGAAGTCGCAAGACGACGTATAGGGTCTGACGCCTGCCCGGTGCCGGAAGGTTAAAAGGAGAGGTGCAAGCCTCGAATTGAAGCCCCGGTAAACGGCGGCCGTAACTATAACGGTCCTAAGGTAGCGAAATTCCTTGTCGGGTAAGTTCCGACCTGCACGAATGGCGTAACGACTTCCCCGCTGTCTCCAACATCGACTCAGCGAAATTGAATTGCCTGTCAAGATGCAGGCTTCCCGCGGTTAGACGGAAAGACCCCGTGCACCTTCACTACAGCTTCACACTGGCATCAGGCATGCGATGTGCAGGATAGGTGGTAGGCTTTGAAACCAGGACGCCAGTTCTGGCGGAGCCTCCCTTGAGATACCACCCTTCTCCTGCTTGATGTCTAACCGCGGTCCGTTATCCGGATCCGGGACCCTGTGTGGCGGGTAGTTTGACTGGGGCGGTCGCCTCCCAAATAGTAACGGAGGCGCGCGAAGGTTGGCTCAGAGCGGTCGGAAATCGCTCGTTGAGTGCAATGGCAGAAGCCAGCCTGACTGCAAGACTGACAAGTCGAGCAGAGACGAAAGTCGGCCATAGTGATCCGGTGGTCCCGAGTGGAAGGGCCATCGCTCAACGGATAAAAGGTACGCCGGGGATAACAGGCTGATACTGCCCAAGAGTCCATATCGACGGCAGTGTTTGGCACCTCGATGTCGGCTCATCTCATCCTGGGGCTGGAGCAGGTCCCAAGGGTACGGCTGTTCGCCGTTTAAAGAGGTACGTGAGCTGGGTTTAGAACGTCGTGAGACAGTTCGGTCCCTATCTTCCGTGGGTGTAGGATACTTGAGAGGAGTTGCCCCTAGTACGAGAGGACCGGGGTGAACGATCCACTGGTGGACCTGTTGTCGTGCCAACGGCAGTGCAGGGTAGCTATGATCGGACAGGATAACCGCTGAAGGCATCTAAGCGGGAAGCCCCCCTCAAAACAAGGTATCCCTTGAGGACCGTGGTAGACCACCACGTCGATAGGCCGGAGATGTAAGCGCAGCAATGCGTTCAGTTGACCGGTACTAATTGTCCGATAGGCTTGATTTGATCCAGTAATAGCCAAGCTATGCTGGTCATCAGCAACACAACCCCAGTGTACGCGACTTGGAGAATGGCTCTTCCTCGGTTTGGTGGTCATAGCACGAGCAAAACACCCGGCTCCATTCCGAACCCGGCCGTTAAGTGCCGTCGCGCCGATGGTACTGCGTCTCAAGACGTGGGAGAGTAGGTCGCCGCCAAACCTAGAAAGAGCCATATAACTCTCTGTTCGATGTTCCGTCCCTATATCAAAAAGACATGGGACGGACGCGCATGGCTCTCGCCAAGCGCAGAATTGGCGCGGGGTGGAGCAGCCCGGTAGCTCGTCAGGCTCATAACCTGAAGGTCGTAGGTTCAAATCCTACCCCCGCAACCAACACTAATTCTCCAAGACTATCAATGCCTTCCAGCCGATCCCCTTCCGGGGTGCCGGCCGTTGTCGGCGGCGTCAGGGCCTCCGCACCTGTCGCAAGACGCAGAAGACCCGCCAGCGCCCCGTGAAGCTCGATCGTCAGGCCTTCCCCCTCCGCAGCCGGTGTCAGAACGATCCGGTCCACAAGCGCCCGAAGCGCCTCCTTCGCCTCTTCCATCCCCGCGGCGTCCCCGAGACCGCGGATCAGTGCGCCCACCCGGTCCCGGTAAGTCAGCGCCATAGACGGATGAAACCGGACGGGGCCGGAGGCCGGGGCCGAGGAAAGCGCCGCCTCCAACTCTCTGCGCCGCGCATCGAGCGCCAGCATCCGGTCCTTTACCTGCTCCGCCGGGATCCCGGCCACGATCGCGTCCACAAGCTTTGCGTGGCTGCCTCTCACGCGCGCCAGCTCCTTTTCCAGGTTGCCTCGACCGGCCAGGGCCGCGTCCTGCAGCCGGTTGCGCTCAGCCGTGTATTCCTTGCAGAACGCTTCCACCAGACCGGGATCCATCAGGTGGTGTTCCAGCGCATCCAGGACCCGGCGCTCCAGATCCACGCGCTTGATCGTCCGCATGTTGGTGCAGATCGCGCTGCCCTTGTTGCGGGCCCGCGAGCAGCCAAAGGCGTCCTGGCTGACCTTTGCGAATCCGCCGCCGCAGCAGCCGCATTGCATCAGGCCCGAGAACAGGAACCTCGGCCGCCGCCGGTCCCATACCGGAACCCGCGTCCCCTTGGAAATCAGCGCCCCTTGGCGGCTACGTACCGCCTGCCAGAGCTCATCGTCGACGATGCGCAGTTCGGGGACCTCCGTGATCTCCCACTCCTCTTCCGGGTTCATCCGGCTGACCCGCTTGCCGGTCATCGGGTCCTTGGCATAGCTCTGCCGGTTCCAGACCTGCCTGCCCACGTAGAGCTCGTTGTTCAGGATGCCGGTGCCGCGTTCGCGGTTCCCGTGGATGGTCGATCCCTACATCACCCACAACATGACGCATGAGCAGATCAACACGGCGTTCGACCTGCTGCACGCCGGCAAGTCGATCCGGTCGGTCATCCACTTCCAGCCGAGCGAAACCATGCTGAACAACAATCTGCCGGGTGTGATCGTCCCCGCGTGATCGCCCTCTGCAAGGGACAGAGTCAGCAAAGCAATCAGAAAGGGCCCGCCAAGAGCGGGCCCTTTAGGTCGGCCAAGACCATAGCTGCCGCTTTGACTGAAGGCTGCAGATGGCGGGTGTCACGGTGGCGATACCGTTCACGTCCGGCGCAGCATGACGATCTGCCCTGCTACGAAGGGCGGGAATGTATGTGCCGACTGCTGTTCGCAAGAGCTTTTGGCGTGGCTGCAGATATCGCTGATTTGTATCCGGTCTATGTGTCGGCTCATCATCGACGCCTAGATCCGCTCAATGCAGGTTCTGTCGGTGTGGTCGAGAGGCTGAGGTTTCGTCGCGAAGCCCACCTTCTACAGAACGACCGGTTCGACGGCACTTGGGGCGATGAGTTCATCTATGCAATATTGAAAGCCGAGTGGGAGGATCGCCAGGGACTGTAATGGGAGCCCACTCCGTCCCTTGGCGTCTACAGGGCATGCTGCAACCGCGATGAACGGCCGCTTCCGTGATCCTCGGACGGCGCGGGCTTGAGGTGTCGAACGGCGGCTATCGGCAGAGCGCGCCCGAGCGGGCGGCCCGAGGCGCTCCAAGGCCATGCTGCACCGCCGCAGGTCCGCTCCGAGCCTTTGCCGTCACCTCTGATTTGGAGGTATGAGCTCCTCCCCGAGAATCGGACAGTGATGTAAGCTACGATCTGACGTCTGCTGGTCTCCAAGAACGAGGAGATCGGAGCATGTCGAAACGCAGGAACCATGACGCGGGCTTCAAGGCTCGCGTGGCGCTGGAAGCCGTGAAGGGCGAGCGCACCGTGTCGGAGCTGGCCGCGGAATACGGCGTGCATCCGACCATGATCCATCAATGGAAGAAGGCGCTGCTCGAGGGGGCGTCGGACATCTTTGAACGCGGCGGAAAGAAGAAGGCAGAGGTCGACGGCGAGACGGCGCGGTCGCTGCACGCCAAGATCGGGGAACTGGCAGTCGCCAACGATTTTTTGTCACGAAAGCTCAAGCCCTGGACCGGCAAGTGAGGCGCGGGATGATCGAACGCTCTCAGCCCACGCTGTCGGTCGGTGAGCAATGCCGCCCGCTGTCGATCTCGCGGTCGTCGTTCTACTACACACCGCAGGGCGAGACCGCAGTGAACCTGGCGCTTATGCAACTGATCGACCGGCAATTCCTGGAAACGCCGTTCTACGGCGTCCAGCAGATGACTTGGCACCTACAGAACGAGGGCCATGCCGTGAACGTAAAGCGCATCCGGCGGCTGGGGCCACGGTCCCCTACAACTGTGGGGGCCATACTCCCTTGGGGTTTCGCGCCACCGCAAGCCGTTGCGATTGATGAAGATAATGCCACTCAGAGCACGTCGATCATCAACTCTGGGCTTGCCATGCGACTTCGGAAAGTAAGGCTCCAGACGTGCCATCTGTGCGTCGCTCAACCAGAAAAGATCAGACATGGTCACCACTCGTTTTCGAACGGTGAATCATGCACGCCGAACCAAATCAATGGGCCCTGACCCTAAGCGCGGACCCAGATCACCGCAATCGCCCGCCCTGCTGCGCGAGACGAAAGCTCCGCGCGTCGGGCGATTGCTCAACCTGCGCCAACCGGCGTAAACACAAATTGGGCTCCGGTCGCGGCTGGATGAAAGTTCAGTGGTAAGTCAAGCACGCCAGCGGTAATGGGTAAACTGCGTCACCCCGATGGACCGCACCGCCTCCGCCACTGATCGACCCTGCGATACCAGCAAGTCGACCTGCCTAGGCTTCGCGCCGATCTCCTCCGGCTTGTGCCTCTTCTGCGCTTTGTTGTATAATCGAAGGATCTCGCGTCGCCGAGTGGCTCTCGAGGCCGGACATTGCGCTGCTTGGCGAGCAGGAACCCTTCGTACAAGCCGCTGCAGCCGCTGATTTCTTCGATTGTGCAATAACAGCCCTCTTCTGGCCCATTCATTCGTCCTCCATTTAGCTCGAAAGCCTACTTCGGGGAGGACCACTTTTCAGCGGACAGGCCAGACGCGGGTCTATGCTTTCATCCCTTTCGGTTCATTTTATTTGGCAACACTCCAAACTCCTTGCGAAAAGCTGCCGAAAAATGGCTGAGATTAATATAGCCGAGATCTGCCGCGACCGTAGTTACAGAAGCGCGTCCGATCGAAAGTCGATGGTGCGCTGCGTGCATTCGCTCTCGCTGAAACAGTTTGTAGGGGCTCGTGCCGAAGAGTTTTTTGAAACCGCGTGTGAGTGAGGGGGCGCTCAGACCAGCCTCGTGCGCAAGTGCAGGAATACTGGGCGCAGCACTCAAATCCGCCAGAAGCAAATCTCTCGCGTGCAAAAGCTGACGTCTCAAATCGGGGTTCACGCTTTCGACGCGCGAAGGCGTCCGACATTCCAGAAACAAGCCTGCGATCGATAGCGCCTGTGCCTGGAACCAAAGCGGATGGCGTTGTGATGGCTGGTCACGATCGTGAAATGCAAGCTCGCGGTTCAGCATATGAATGACGGCGGACAGCTCTCCCCCGAGATAACCCCCGCTTGAGCCGCCATGTTTGGTGAGCTCTACAAGCTCGGTGTCGTCATCATCCACCCATTGGTTGAACAGGTTGTTTTCGACCATGATCGTCAGGTTCTCGAGCGCCCCCTTCTGCCGGTAGATGCCACTGCGCCCTGGCCGATATTCTATTGAACCCGTGTTGCATCGCACAGGCAGGACGGCGTCTGGCTTGTCAGTGAAGCTCCGCGAGGCAGTGCCCTTGAGATTCGTGGTGAAGCTCAGGCTGACACGGTCGCTGTCGTCTTTCAGCGGCAGCTCCATGCCGCCCTGAAAACTGCCAGCCCAGTAAAGGAGGTCTACCCCGTCCTGCAACTTGAGGAAGACGGCTCGACATTGACGGCCCTGCGTGGGGTGGAACAGACCGGTGTCACGTAAGGCCTTGGAAACCGGTATGAAACCACGCGCCTCCCCAAATGCATGTCCCATCGCCTGCCCCATTTGGAATTATACCTGATTGATTGTATCAGGATTGTGTTTGATCGAAATCGGGCGGCACGGCAAGGCGTGATCTGATTTGTCCCGCGTGAGATCACAGTCATGGAGCCCGAAACGTCCTATGCACTTGCCAGCACGCCCTTATTCCCGTCCGCGGGGCCTCGTTGTGATCCTGACGATCAGCACGGTCACCTTCCTGCCCCCCATGGCCAAGGCCCAAGAGCAGGTGTCATCCGAGTTCCTGGGGGTTGTTCAACTCGATCCGATCACAATCAACGGGCAGGATGATCCCCTCAATTTCTCCTCCGTGCATGAGGGTGAAGATATCGAAAAGGGGCGGTTGCGAAATTTCGAAGATGTTCTGCGGGCAACCCCCGGGATTGGTGTGAACTCGTCGGGGGGAACGAACCTCTCGACTATCTACATCCGCGGTGTCGGGTCGATGTATCCCATGAGCCTCGATGACAGTGCGGCAACATTTACACTGGACGGCAGCCCGTTGAGCGCGCGGCATATCTCGCTGGGAACACTCGACGCGGAGCGGATCGAGGTCCTGAAAGGGCCTCAGGGTACGAAATCCTCCGCTGCGGCTTTGGCCGGGACTGTCAATGTGATCACTGCAAAACCGAGCCGTGTGCAGGAAGGATATCTGCGCAGCGAGATCGGACAGGAGGGGCAGTACCTTCTGGAAGGGGCCGTGGGTGGGCCGTTGTCCGAGACGTTGAGCGGTCGGGTGGCCCTCCGCTATTCTGGCAGTGAACATTGGGTGGAAAACCTGCAGACGGGCGGGCCGGTGAGCGACCCGAAGGAGTTTGCGTTCCGTGGCTCGCTTCTGTGGGAGGGGCAACAGGGAACATCGGCCTTGCTGACATATGAGCACCAGAAGATAGAGGCATTGCCCAATCTGATCATGCTCAAGCCCTATGATCGCTACGGCAAGCTTGATCTTCCCCGGGGCCTCTACGATCAGGTCGAAAAGTCGATTGATCGCACATCGCTTCAGATTACGCACGATCTCGGGGGGAGCCGGATCACCTCGCTCACCTCCTATCTGACCGGCGATAATACAGAGGTCGCGGCGTATGACCGGATCCTCTACGAGGCCCTTTATGGCACACCGGGAGAGTTCTGGAATATCGATGAGGCGCGGGAAAAGGTCTTCAATCAGGACATCCGGTGGGCGTCCTCGGAAGGGGCCCCATTCGATTGGGTCATCGGGGCCTCTTTTGAGCATTTCGATGGGTCTTATGATACGCCGCGAAATACATACGGGACGTCCAGCGCGACGTTCCGCGATTTCGAAAGTGAACGCTATGCGCTTTACGGCAACGTGACGATCCCTCTGGGGGGCGAGGTGGATCTGAGTGCCGGGCTGAGGCAAAACTGGACGGAGTCCAGCTACGATGGCGCCTATCACGGCGGCAGCTCGATTGTGTATGAGAGCCGCTCGCGTAGCGAAGACTTTCTGACGGGGCAGCTTGGCCTGTCCTGGGATGTCTTTCCTGCAACCACGCTCCACGCAAAAATCGCGCGTGGTCATGTGCCGGGTGGCTATAATATCTACGCCACACAACCGGCCGATAGCGACCCCTATCATGGTGCAACGAACGACACTGTTGAAGTCGGTTTTTCGACTGCTTTCGCGGATGGCGCACTGGAGTTGAACGGCGCCTTGTTCGCCAGTCAGGTCGACAACAATCACCTTTTGAGCTACGATTCAGTGACCTATGTCGTCAGCACTCTGAATGCCGATACCAAAAGCCGCGGCCTGGAGCTTCAGGGCACTTGGCATGCCAGCCCCGCGTTTTCCATTTCGGCCGGTGTGAGCTATGTCGATGCCGAAATCACCTCAAATGTATTCGGGATCGGCGACGGGGATGTCAATTCCGGAAACAAGGTGCCCGATGTCGCCCCTTGGACCGCTCATCTCTCGACGAATTACAGGCGAACGGTGCAGTCGTTTCTAGGGCTTGCAAATCCGATTCTTGACGCGCGGCTTGACTATAGTTTCGTCGGGAGCCGCCCAGCTGACCCACAGAACCATTTCGATCTCGACCCTTATCACAAGCTCGATATGCGACTGGAGCTGACGCAAGGGCAAACCGAGTATTATGTCGCCGTGGAGAACCTGCTGGATGAGCAGATCGAGCTTTACGGCTACTATGCACCTGACAGTGGCGCGAGTTATGGTGGGATCGCCCGTGGGCGCGCAGTGACCGTCGGCCTGACGCACAGGTTCTGATCATGGCGGATGATTTGCGGTGTGAGGGTGGCACCGATGTCCTGGGCATGCGTCAATGGACTCTTCTCGCAAGCCTCTACTCGACGCAATATCTCGGCCTTAACTTTTTCGTGGTCGCCCTGGTGGCAATCCTTCGGACCGAGGGAGCCCAGCTCGATGTATTGGGGCTGGTCTACATGCTGGGACTGATCTGGCCGCTTAAACTGATCTGGGCTCCGATGATAGATCGCTTCACGATCGGCCGAGGCGGCCATTTCCGCGGCTGGCTGCTGTTGACGCAGGGACTTTTGGTCTTGCTTCTGCTGGCAATTGGCAGGTTCGATGTGATCGACGATTTTCCACTCGTCTATGCGCTCTGTCTTGGCGTGGCGTTACTGGCCGCGACCCAGGACATCGCCGTGGATGGGCTGGCATGTCGCCTATTGCCAGAGACCGGCCGTGGTTTGGGGAACGGATTGCAGATCGCTGGTGGCCTGGTGGGAAATATGGTGGGAGGCGGTCTGATTTTGATGCTCTACCCCCAGATCGGTTGGGAAGGCTGTTTGACACTCCTTGCGGTTCTCACGGCGATTCCCGCGGTTCAGCTCATTGGCTTCGAGGAACCCGCCTGGCAGAGATACGGGGATGCGACGGGTAAGCTCTATCGCAGGATGACGGTGTTCTGGTGGCAGCCGGGACAGAGGTGCTGGTTGGGAATAGTCCTGCTCGTTTCGGCATCGAGCGGAATGGCTTATGCTGTTCTGATGCCGCTTTTGGTAGATCAGGGATGGGGGCCAGCCCGGATCGGCCTGGTGGTGAATGTGTTCGGCTCCATTGCCGGTCTCGTCGCTGCCCTGATCAGCGGATGGCTCATGCATCGCCTCAGTCGTCGCGACGCGCTGGTTATGGGGGTGGGCCTTCAGATCACCGGTGTCGCAGCGCTTCTATTGCCGGCCTGGGGGCTCACACAAGCAGCGGCGTTTGGTGCGATCGCCTATTTCCTGTGCTATAATCCGGTTTCGGTCGTGATGGCGACCATGATGATGGACCGCGCCGCGCCGCAAAGCGCCGCCACGGATTTCACCTTGCAGTTTACGTCCGGACAATTCGCCGCGATTGCGGCCATGTCTGCAGGTGCGGCCATGGCCGCTCAGATTGGGTATGGAGGCGTTCTGGGTGTCGCTCTCGGCGCCGGATCGGTGGCTTTGTTGCTAGCCGTGGGGTTCGGTCGAAGCCGAGCCGCAGGATGAAGCGTTGGAGCGGTTCTGGCTCATATGGCTTTGTTGCACAAATCGCCTCTGGGGAGTCACTACTTGAATCCAGCACGATAGCGGGGAGACCATAAGCAGTTGCCCCCCCCGAAAACGACAAGACCACGAACTGGTCGTCCTGCAATGAAGCATTGAGACAGGCGTTGTTGCGCAAATGCAGTATGGATTCATGTTGCGAATCCAGGGTGCTAGCCAGTTGGCATGAGCAGACCTGCGAAGACCACCACCTGGCGTGGCTATAGGCCCGCCAGTTCTTGATCTGGTAGGTCGGCGGTAATAGTCGCTTACGCCTCCCAGCTATCACTCTGGATTCAAGCAACAAATCTCCAAGCCGATTTGCGTAACATAGCCCATTCCAATTGCAGGTGACCGCGACACTGAACCAGCTATATTCGGTATTGATCCGACAAGGAGACCCAGACATGGTACAGTAGATGGTGGTTATCCGGTATGTCCGGCCAACCTTAAAAGGGAACGCGGTGCGGGCTTAGGCCCAACGCCGTGACTGCCCCCGCAACTGTAGGCGGCGAGCGACCCCGAAGCGACCACTGGGCAGCAAGGCCCGGGAAGGATCGGGGGAGCGGCGACCCGCGAGTCAGGAGACCTGCCATCTGTTCGATACCAACCCGGGCGGGGTGCCCCGGACGAGGAGCAGATAAGATGGACCATGCCGTCCTGAGACTATTGCTACCGCCGGTTGACTCCGCCCCATTCGCGCGGAGGGCGCAATGCATCTTCACACCACGATCAACGGACCCATCATGGCGCCCGAAAGTCCTGAACGGGCCCGGGAACAGGGACAGTTGGGCTACATGCAATGGCTCGGTTCGATGCCCGGCAACGCGCCCTACAAGGACGAGGCGATCTACGCCTGTATCGCGGCCATGGATCTGGAGCGATCGAAACCGGCCGTCGCGGTGTTCTGCGAACTGATCCGGGCCTCCCTGCGTAAGCCGCTCCGCCGCCTTGATCTTGCCCTGCCCCGACCGCGACGGCGCGGAGGCGCAGCTGTACGACGTTCCCGCCTCTGAGACAGTCGGCGCGCGCCCCGCGCCGATCCGAGGATCAATTGCGCCGGACCGCGGCCCGCGACCAGTCAGACTCGGCGCTCCCCCAACGATGGTCGTCACTTCTGAAGAAGGATCATGGTCATGACCGCCAACCCGCTCACCGCCGCGCTCGACGCCGGCCCCGTCATCTGTGCCGAAGGCTTCCTGTTCGAGCTGGAACGTCGCGGCTATCTCGCTGCGGGCGAGTTCGTCCCCGAGGTCGCGCTGGATCACCCGGAGGCACTGCGCGCGCTCCATCTCGACTTCCAGCACGCCGGCTCGGACATCGTCGAGGCCTTCACCTACAACGGCCACCGCGAAAAGATGCGGGTCATCGGCAAGGAATACCTGCTAGAGCCGCTGAACCGCGCCGCCCTGCGCATCGCCCGCGAGGTCGCGGATATGCAGCCCGGCAACCTGATGGCCGGCAACATCTCCAACACCAATATCTGGGACCCCGTCGATGCCGGCAAGCAGGCCGAGGTTCGTGCCATGTTCGAGGAGATGGTCGGCTGGGCCGTCGAGGAACGCGCCGACATGATCGTGGGCGAGACCTTCTACTATGCCGGCGAGGCGCTTCTGGCGCTTGAGGTTGCTAAGGCCAGCGGCCTGCCCGTGGTCCTCACGATCGCGCCGATGGCCGCGAACGCGATGATGGATGGCGTCGGCATCGTTGAAACCTGCCAGCAGCTCGAACAGGGCGGCGCCGATGTGGTCGGGCTGAACTGCTTCCGTGGGCCAGAGACGATGCTGCCATGGCTCAAGGAAGTGCGCGCCGCCGTCTCGTGCCATGTCGGCGCGCTGCCGGTTCCCTATCGCACCACGCCTGCAGAGCCGACTTTCTTCAATCTCTCCGATCCCGGTTGTTCCTGCCCCGCGCCCCACGGCCGGACCTTCCCGACCGCGCTCGATCCGCTTCAATGCAGCCGGTACGAGATCGGCGCCTTCGCCCGCGAGGCCCATGCGATGGGGGTCGATTACCTGGGGGTCTGCTGCGGGGCCAATCCGATGCTGATCCGCGAGGTGGCCGAGGCCGTGGGGCGCACCACCGAGGCCAGCCGCTACTCCGAACGGATGGAAGCTCATTTCATGTATGGCAGCCATGATCGGTTGCCCGCCCACATCCGAGCCCTCGGCGAGCGCGCCTGATCCTGCCGGCCCGTCGGCAGTTGCCGGCGGGCCGATCCCTCCTGACGGTCATGACCTGGCGAAATGAGCGAAGCCGACGCGGCGAAATCTCAACGGCCACCCGCTCGGACCGGGGCCAACGCGGCGAAATCACTGCCGCCTAGTATTTTCCTTCCGTCGTAGCCACGAGCCGCCGCGGCTGGTCGCGGTGAAGTATCATCTGGGCAAGCAGGATCTCAATGTCGCTGCCGCTCAACACTCAAATCCAACCGGAAGATCCTGGATCAACCCGGCCCTGATTGCGGGGGAAGGTCACATCCTCAATCCGATCCACCAGATGCCGGGACTGAACGCCGAGCGTTTCAGCCGACAACCTACGGCGTTGCGTGATCCACCAGAACCAATGGGATGCCTGCGGCGCAATGCTCGATACGAGCGGGGACCCCGTAAGCACGGGAGATTACCGGGGAAGAAATCACCTCTTCCGGGGGGCCGAAAGCGATCAGCGAGCCCTCCGAGAGCACAGCGAGTTGATCACAGGACCTGATCGCGAGATTGATATCGTGGATGGCGATCATGGCGATGGCGCCGGTTTCACGCAGGAGGTCTCTAACGGCGTTAATCACCGCGAGTTGCCATTTCAGATCAAGCGCGCTGGTGGGCTCGTCAAGCAGCAGAAGCTTCGGGTTCCGTACGGTGACTTGAGCAAGGCCAACCATCTGACGTTGTCCTCCCGACAGCCGATCCATGCGCTCGAGTGCGAGATGGCTGATGCCGAGGGCGGAGAATGCGTTTTCGACGGTTTGTTCCGCGGTTGGCGTATCCAGCGCCCTGACCGCGCGGCAGGCGGCCAGCACCGCTTCGTAAGCCAGCAGAGGGCTGGCAGGCGGCAAGGATTGGGGCAGGTAACCGATTGTCTCGACGCGAGTCTTGTGGTCGGCGGCCGCCAGATCCACGCCGTTCAACTCGACGCGGCCGGAACCTGCGCCGAGGCCGGCAATGGCGCGCAGAAGCGTCGATTTGCCGGAGGCGTTCGGGCCGAGAAGGCCAACCAGTGATCCTGGTGCCACCGATGAGAGTGACAGGTTTTCTATCACCGGTCGGCGCCTGTAACCGGCTGAAAGATTGTGGATTGCGAGACCTGTCATGCATGACGCTCCCTGGCGATCAGCAGCGACAGGAACAGCGGGACTCCCACGATCGAGGTGACGATACCGAGTGGGATTATCACTCCCGGAATGACCATCTTGGACCCGATCGACGCCAGCGAAAGGATCAGCGCTCCCGCAAACGCAGCGCCTGGCAGGAAGAAGCGGTGGTCTTCACCCAGAAGCAGCCGCGCGATATGCGGCCCGACAAGGCCGACGAAACCGATCGTGCCGACGAAACAGACCGCGACAGCTGCCAACAGGCTTGCGCGCAACATTACTGTCAGCCGAAGCCGTTTCGTATCGATCCCCAGGCTTTCAGCCTGTGCCTCGCCAGCACGAAGAGCAGTCAGCTTCCAGACATTTCGCAAGGACAGGGGGACTGCAACGATCAGAACGCCTGCCACGGTTGCGATTTTCGGCCAGGTCGTCCGGCCCAGGCTGCCCATGCCCCAGAATACGATCTGTTGCAGCGTGTCGGCATCGGCCAGAAATTGCAGCAGGGCCACAACAGAGTTTATCGCGAAGACCAGGGCGATACCGAACAGGACCACGCTGTCGGCACCATTGGCTTGCGTTTGCGCGAGCACGTGGATGAGGAGTGCGGCCATCGCCGCGAACAGGAAAGCGCTTGCCGGCAAAAGTGCTTCTTGCGGAAGCCAGCTCACCGAAAGGCCCGTCACCAGAACCAGAGCGGCCCCGAGGGTAGCGGCGGCGGAGACACCCAGCGTAAAGGGGCTGGCGAGCGGATTGTTGAGGACCGTCTGCATTTCCGCGCCCGCCAATCCAAGCGACGCGCCGACAAGGATCGCCATCACCGCATAGGGCAGGCGGACATTGAACAGGATGTAGTGCATCGAACTCGGCAACCCGGCGGAATCCAGAAGGCCGGTGATCACGACGCCGGGTGACAAGGCGGCCGGTCCTGTGAAGACATCGCAAATGAACGCGATGACCAGCAGCCCAAGCATGAGGATGAGGATCAGAAACCTGTATCTGACGAAACTGGCATAACCTTGAGCGAGTGACCGAGCCGCGGCCGGTATCTGCAGAGAATGTCTCAAAGTAGGGGGTCTTTCATGCGAATTTGGTTCCACGGCCTGTTCCGGGCATAAGCCTCGGCCGTCTCGCTGAACGCCGCGATAGCCGGGAAGGGGCGGGTGTCCGGCCGAAGTTCACCGGCCTTGCGGATGATGGGATTCGGAGCGACCCTCTCCGAAACAGGGTATTCGTAGCCGACGTCCGCGTAGATCTGCTGGCCATTGTCTCCGGCAAGGTACTCCAGGAAGGCGACGGCCTCTTCGCGATGCGGTGCATGTGTTGCGACAGCGGCGCCGGTTATGTTGATCGGGGTTCGGCCGTCATCGAATGTCGGCACAATGGCCCGCAGGCTTTCGCTCCAGGCCTTCTGCTCCGAACCACCTGCGCCAGCTTGCATTTCACCGAAGTAGTAGGAATTGGCGACACCGATCAAGGCCCGCCCCTCGGCAATCGCCCGCGCGGCGTTCCGATCACCTCCATTGCCCAGCGGGTTGTTGGCGGCGATGCCCGCCAGCCAGGCTTTGGTTTTCTCCTGCCCGTAACGGGCCAGGTAGGCGGCAATCAAACCCGTGTTGAACATGTGGTCAGCCGACCGGATGAACATCCGGTCGCGCCAGCGCGGGTCTGTGAGGTCGTCATAGTCGAGACGCGTCACATCGAGCGACTTTTCCACGAAGATGAGGCGCGCGCGCATGGATTGCGCGAACCAGCGGCCCTCGGGATCGCGCAGGTAGGCTGGCACCAGTCGATCAAGCGTGCCGGATCTGACCGGCTGTGCAAGGTTGGCGTCCGCGAGTTTCAGGAGCCGTCGGAAATCGACCGTGAGCACGATATCGGCGGGGCAATCAGGTCCTTCCTCCTGCATCAGCGGAGCTGCGTCGGACTTGATGTCCCGGATCGTCACCTCGACCCCGCTTTCCTGGCGGAAACCGTCGGCCAACAACTGCGTGAATTCGCGGTGGCGGGTGGAATATACGGTAAGCTTACGGCTGGTCATCTGGTCCGCTCATGCTGAGAGATCGAGGGCAACGGTGTAGACACCGTCCTGCGGGAGCAACGGGAAGCGCTTGCGAAATGCGGCGAGCGTCTTTCGAGCGTCGAAACCATCCTTGATGCCCGGGTTGAGCCAGCCGGCCAGTGCTTCGAGAGCAACCAGATGCAGCGGCGTCTCATTGAGACCATGCCAGACGGCGTAGGCGCGCTTGTTGCGCACCGCGTTCAGTTCCGCGATGCCGGGATCCGAGACGATCCGGATCAAGCTTTCGCGCGCTTGGGCTTCGGTGACGTTCGCACCGATGGAGATACCGCCTGCGGCGTCCCCTTTCAGTCCGCCGGTTGCGACATAGACATCAGGTTGGCGCGTCAGCATGTATTCGAGATTGATGGGACCGACCGCTTTCGGCAACACGTCAGCCGCGATACTGTGGCCACCCACCAGGGCGGCGAGATCGGCAAAGCTGCCCCGTGCGATGCTGGCGCAGCAGGGCATCACCCCCGCGTGGCTGTGGAAGACCAGATCGGTGGGGGCTCTGGATCGATCGCCAAACGCCCCGGTGATCCGTTTCAGCGTCGCCTGGTAGAAGGAAATCGTGTCTTCGCCGCGTGTTTCCTGCCCGAGCAACTGGCTGAGGATTCGAAGGCTCGGAACCGTGTCCTTCAGCGGATCCTGTGCAAAATCGACCACCGCGACAGTGAGACCCGCCTGGGTGAGGCTGCGGATGAAGGACGTGCTCCCGTCGTTGTCGACCGGTCCGGCATTGAAACGGCTGATCAGCACCAGATCTGGCTGAAGCATCAGCAGCCTTTCGATCGCGTAGTCGCTGCCGACTCGCCGGCCGATGACGGGCAGTGACTTGAGCGCGGGAAACCGGCTGCTCCATGCTTCGGCCTCGTTCGGAAACGTCCTGTTCAGATCGTCAGCCCAGCCGGCAAGAATTGCGATTGGATCCGGATGAACCATGCCGATCATGCTGAGAAAACGCCCTTGCCCCAGCACGACGCGCTTGGCCGGCCTCGCAAGCCTGACCTCACGGCCCAGGAGATCGCGAACCACGATACCGGGGTTCGCCCTGGCAAGACCCGGGGCCGCAAGCGCCATCGCGCCGCAAACGAAACCACGCCGCGTAATCGTATCCATGTCACTCATCGTCGCGCGTTTCCGATGCCCTTTGTAATCTTGACTGTTTTAATCATAGTTCTTATGGGGGGTGCAACACGCTTGAGGCAAAGGCGCAAAGCCTTGAAATTTATCGTATATTAGGAGGTGTCGTGGGTCATTTTCGTGCGTTCGCTCTTGTTTTGATCGCCAGTCTGAACCTCATGTCCACAGCCTCGGAAACGCGGGCGCAGGATGATGTCGTCGTGCTCCCGCCGGTCGTCTTGACAAGTGAGGGGGAGGATTCGGACAGCTATGTGGCCGAAACGTCGCGCGCCGCCACCAAGACAGCCACGCCACTGATCGAGACACCGCAAGCCATTTCCGTGGTCACCGAGGCCGAGCTGGAAACGCGCCAGGTTCAGTCCGTCGGTGCGGCCATCCGCTACAATTCCGGCGTCCTCGGCGACTATTGGGGTGGCGCCGATCTGCGATACGACAAGACTTTGATCCGCGGCTTCGATTCCGCCCAATACCTCAACGGGCTCAAGCTGAGCAAAGGCAGGTTCGCGGGCCTGGGACGGCCGGAACCGTTCGGCCTGGAACGCATCGAGGTGCTGAAGGGACCGTCTTCGGTGCTCTACGGGCAAAATGCTCCGGGCGGTCTCGTCAACCTTGTCAGCAAGAAGCCGACGTCCGAGACCATTCGCGAGATCAACACCTCGGTCGGCACCTTTGGGCGTCGCCAGGGCTCGTTCGACTTCGGCGGAGAAATCGACGCGGAAGGCAAGTTCCAGTACCGGCTGGTCGGCCTGGCTCGCGATAGCGGCACCCAGACCGATCACGGCAGGGACAATCGCCAGTACCTGGCGCCTTCCCTGCGCTGGACGCCAACGTCCGATACCACCTTCACGCTTCTGGGGAGCTATCTTCGTGAGGACCTTGGGAACCAAGTCAACGTGTTGCCGCCGGTCGGCACACTGACGTCAGCATCCTTCGGAAAGATACCGACCAGTTTCTACGCGGGCGAACCCTCGTTCGACAAATTCATTCGCACGTCGCGCTCGATCGGCTACGAGTTCGAACATCACTTCGATGACGTCTGGACGGTCCGGCAAAACCTTCGTTTTGACAGGCAGGACGCGGATTACCGTTATGTGAGCTATTCCGGTGCCGCCCTGGCCGGCACGACCATGCCGCGCAAACGCTCTTTTGTCGATCAGTCCCTCGAGTCCTTCGCTGTCGACAACCAGGCCGAGGCGGAGTTCACAACGGGACGTGTCTCCCACGATCTCATGGTGGGTCTGGATTACCGATACATAGACTCCGCCTTCCGGTTCGGTACGGCGGCCGCCTCCAGCCTGGACATCGAAAACCCGGTTTACGGCGCGCCGGTTTCAATGCCGCCGACCACCCGCAGTGAAGAGACAGATCAGCATCAAACCGGCTTTTACCTGCAAGACCAGATGCGGTTGGGGCGGTGGGCGTTCACGCTCGGCGGTCGTTACGACGTCGTCAGCAGTTCGACCCGGAACCGGCTGACGAACACGGTCGTCGACCAAGATGACGAGAAATTCACGTGGCGGGCAGGCGTAGTCTATCTGGCGGAGAACGGCCTCGCTCCTTACGCCAGCTATTCGACCTCATTCGAGCCGACACCCGGCAGCGATTTCGCCGGAGAAGCTTTCAAGCCGACAACCGGCGAGCAATTTGAAATCGGCGTGAAGTATCAGCCGGTCGGCTTCGACGGCTTCGTGACCCTGTCCGCCTATGAGCTGACCCAACAGAACGTCACGACGACCGATCCCGTCAATACCAGATTCGATGTCCAGACCGGCGAAACCAGGGTACGGGGTATCGAGCTGGAAGGTGTCGCCGCCCTCAGCGACAGCTTGAACGTGAAAGCCAGCTACACCTACATGGACGGCAAGGTGACACAGAGCAACGACTATCTGGGGAACGTTCCGGCTCAGATACCGGATCACGTAGCAAGCCTCTGGGGCGACTACACCTTCCCGGATGGTGGTCCGCTGGCTGGCCTGGAAATCGGCGCTGGTGTGCGTTATATCGGCGGGCGTTTCGGCGATGCGGCCAACCGCATGGATCTGCCGGCAACGACATTGGTCGATGCCTCACTCCGCTATGATTTCGAGAACCTGAGTCCCGATTTTGCAGGCCTGAGCTTGAGGGTCAATGCAAGCAACCTGTTCGACAAAACCTATGTCGGTCAGTGCGCGAGCACCCGGTATTGCCAATATGGCGGACGACGAACCGTTTCAGCCTCGCTCGGATTCCGATGGTGATGAGTGATCGTGCCGCGGTTCAATTGCTCAGATCACGGTTGCCTTAAGTCAGCGCCATCGACGGGTGAAACCGGACGGGGCCGGGGGCGGGACCGAGGAAAGCGCCGCCTCCAACTCCCTGCGCCGCGCATCGAGCGCCAGCATCCGGTCCTTTACCTGCTCCGCGGGGATCCCCGCCATGATCGCGTCCACAAGCTTCGCGTGGCCGCCTCTCACGCGCGCCAGTTCCTTTTCCAGCTTGCTTCGACCGGCCAGGGCCGCGTCCTGCAGCCGGTTGCGCTCGGCCGTGTATTCCTTGCAGGACGCTTCCACCAGACCGGGATCCATAAGGTGGTGTTCCAGCGCATCGAGGACGCTGCGCTCAAGATCCACGCGCTTGATCGTCCGCATGTTCGTGCAGATGGCGCTGCCCTTGTTGCGGGCCCGGGAGCAGCCGGAGGCGTCCTGGCTGACCTTCGCGTATCCGCCGCCGCAGCCGCCGCAGCCGCCGCATTGCATCAGGCCCGAGAACAGGAACCTCGGCCGCCGCCGGTCCCATACCGGAACCCGCGTTCCTCTGGAAATCAGCGCCCCTTGGCGGCTGCGTACCGCCTGCCAGAGTTCATCGTCGATGATGCGCAATTCGGGGATCCCCGGCGGCATCAGGCTCGCACCCGATGCCGCACGGTCGAAATAGACCTTCACCACCTCATATCCCTGGCGATCTGTCTGGGTGCGGTAGGCCCGGATCTGATCTTCGATTGACGCATCACGCTGCAGCTCTGTCGAATAACCGAACCGCCTGCGTTCTCCGGACAACTCTTTCAAACGCTGACGCAGCCCTTGGTCCTGCGGCCTGCTTGACCTTCGCCGATAGACGCGCGGATCAAGCCCGGCCAAGGCACACGCCCTCCGCTGGTTATAGTTCTTCTCTGTCATGGCCCAGTCCACGGCACGTCTCCGAGCACCGGGCTTCAGAAGCGTCCGCAGGCTCACTCGAACGCGTGGCGTTCGCCTGCTCCCATTCCCAGCATTTCCTTGAGTGTGGCGACGTCGAGCATGTGCTCCGCCAGCATCTTCTTCAGCTTGGCGTTCTCAGTCTCCAGGGCCTTCAGCCTCTTGGCCTCGGACACTTCCATGCCGCCATACTTCGAGCGCCATTTGTAGAAGGTGCCATCGCTGATGCCGTGCTTGCGGCACAGTTCCTTGGCACCTATCCCGGCCTGATGCTCCTTCAAGATGACAATGATCTGCTCTTCGCTGAAACGGCTTTTCCGCATCGTCTGTCTCCTCGTTTGGAGAACAGGCTAACCTCAAACCGCGGACTGTTCAGGGGAGCACGTCACGCCTCTGCGACGAATCGGCCTGACAGACCAGCAACTCCACCCGCCTGAGTATGCCGGGACTTCATCGGATTCGTGAGTCCTCTGGCTCATGTTTCGTTCCTCTTTATGGGCCCAAATCCTCCCTTGGGGGCAGAGAAGCCAACCAATAGGGTATGCTCATCGATCAGGTCTCCTTGCGACGCCTGAAACAGGCCAAAAGCTTGAAATAAATAAATCCAGAGACTGATGTCCGAAAATGAAGATTGCCCCAAATAGCCACCTCAAAGTCTTTTCGGCCCCTGGCTCCACGCGCATCGCCGTTCGCTGATGCGTCCAAATCCTTCGCGTGACTACTTGTAGACCGCACACCTTTTGCGTGTTACCTTTAACCCGTCAGGTCGGCTTGAGCATTGAAGCTGACGATTGCCTTTCGGTGGTCCTTTTCCGGTAAATTTTCTGGCCTCGAGATTGGCCTGATGTCTCTCAACATAGCATGATCGCCTTTCGAAACGGAGGGTGCATCAATTTCAATTGAGGAGCAAAATATGACCAAAAATCTGATGGAAAGCGTTGAGCCTCAGCTCTCCGTTCCGGTGAAGCGCGTGAATGCCGGCGCGGCTGTTGGCGAAGATGGCGCTGAATTCTCCGATACGACGGTCGTGATCATCCTGGCTTTTGAAGACGAAGCCTGATCTGCGGCATTGCTAAGGAAAGCTGCGCGCTGTGGTCAAAGTCGAAGAAATTGCCGGTGTGCGGGAGCTTTGGCGAAAGTCGACGGGCTTGCCAGAGATCTGCGTGGCCGTTGTCGACGGCCTCGTCGACCTTGATCACCCGGTATTTCACGGTGCGCAGCTGTCCTGTCTGGACAATGTTTGGCAGGACTTGTCGAGTGGAACCAGTGTTGGTCATGGAACGCATGTTGCCAGTCTCATTTTCGGACAACCGGGAGGGCCGGTACCGGGGATTGCCCCAGGGTGTTCCGGAATTAACGTTCCGGCTTTTTCCGACGTAACGCGCCGCTCTTCGCAACTGGAAATAGCACGTGGAATCGAACTCGCGGTCGAGCACGGCGCACATATCGTGAATATCAGCGGAGGTCAGTTTTCACAGTCGGGAGACCCGGAGGATGCGCTTGGGAGGGCACTCCGGCTTTGCGGCGAAGAGAATATCCTGGTGGTGGCTGCGGTCGGCAACAACGGCTGCTTTTGCAACCATGTTCCCGCGGCAGTGTCCACGGTTCTTGCGGTTGGCGCTCTTGGCGACGACGGTTTGCCGCTTCCGCAAAGCAATTGGGGTGCCGCGTATAAAGGCCATGCAATTCTGGCGCCGGGGCAAAACCTGCTGGGCGCCGAGCCTGGCGGCGGGCTGGTTCAGATGACCGGCTCCAGCATGGCGGCTCCCGTCGTTTCGGGTGTCGCGGCCGTTCTGCTTAGTATGCAGGTGGCGGCTGGCCACAAGCCGGATCCACTGGGTGTCGGCGCGTTGCTGATCTCCACTGCAGATAAGTGCGACATAGGCGAAGCCGGGCACAAGCCTGACGGAAGCGGATATTGCGACCGCTTTCTGAGCGGAGCCATAAACATAGAGAGGTCAACAAGGATTATGTCTGAGATGCTTCGGAATGGCGAAGGGGCCGAGGCCAGCGCATGCGGCTGTAAAAAGCGCGCGGAGTCCGGTGATCCTGAATTGGGTGTGAGCGTCGCGGCGGAAGTGGCGGCGGCAGAGCAAAGCGTTGTCCCTGAGGCGGCTCTTGTTGTGCAATCAGCACAGGAAACAGCTGCCTCGGAACAGTCGAAGCCACCGCAACAGGCGAATGCTCCACAATCGGGGCCTCTGGCAATGATCGACGGTCCGATTCTGTCATCTCTTCCTGGCGGGATGCGGCAACGGGTCTATGCGCTTGGCGAGCTTGGCTATGATTTCGGCACCGAGGCGCGGCGCGACACGTTCAAGCAGCTGATGGCGCCGCAGGAGATCGACGGCACCGTCCTTCCGCCCAACCCCTATGATGCCCGCCAGATGGTCGACCATCTCGCGAACAACCCGTCGGAAGCGCGCTCGCTGATCTGGACGCTCAACCTCGAACTGACGCCGATCTATGCGCTCGAAGCCAGCGGCTCGTTCGCCGCCGAGATCTACGGCCTGCTCACCCGCCTGCTGACCGGCTCGGTCGCCGCAGACGATGACCCCGCTCACATCGAGCGCGTCGCCATCCCCGGCGTGCTGAGCGGGCGGTCGGTGAAACTCTATTCCGGACAGGTGGTGCCGATCGTCGAGATCGAGCAGATCCGCGGGCTTTATGGCTGGGAGGTCAACAAGCTGGTGGAGGCCGCGGTCAGCGCCGCGCAGGCGCATGGAGACGGCGCTGCGGAGGTCGCCACCATCACCGAGAACCTCCGCGAGTTCCTGACCAAGATCTATTACGATTTGCGCAACCTGGGTACGATGTCGCGCGACCGGGCCTTGAATTTCGCGGCAACGAACGCGTTCCAGGCGGCACAGACCTTTGCCAGCGCGCTGTCAAGGGGCATGGCCGTGGATACGATCAACGTCGAGAAGAGCCCGTTCTGCCGTCTCGACAGCGATTGCTGGGACGTCCAGCTGCGCTTCTTCGACCCCGAGAACAGCCGCCGCGCAAGACGCGTCTACCGCTTCACTATCGATGTCAGCGACACAATGCCCGTAACCCTCGGCGAGGTCCGTACATGGACCGCGCCGCAATAACCGAACACAGAGGAGGAGAAAGTCATGAACCGGACTACCCCGACAGAAAGCGATCCGAACACGGTCGGCACGGTTGTGCTTCCTTATGAGTTGGTCGTCCCGGTCGCCGACGTGTATCTGGTGGGATATGGTATGCGAGCGCCGAATGATTTCACGCTCGAGACCGTCGCCGTCATGAAGCAGGCCAAGCGCATTTTCGGTGTGCCACCCATCGACGCATCGGCCTTTGGCATACCGCAAATGGAGAGCCTGCTGCCGCTCTACGGCCCTGACAAGAAGCGCTCGGTAACCTATCGGGAAATGGTCGACACCCTGCTCGATGCGGCAGAGGCAGACGGACCGGTGGTCTTTGCCACCTATGGTAGCGCCATGGTTGGCACTTTGCCGGCGCATTTGATTCTCGAGGAAGCGGCCTCGCGCGGGCTCAGGGCCCATGTCAGCAACACGGTTTCCTCGTTTGACGGCATCTGGTCGCGCTTCAACATCGAGCCCTTTTTCGGCTTTCAGATTTGGGAGGCCACGGCCTTCGTCACAATGGAAATCGTCCCCGACACCTCTGCGAACCTCTTGTTGCCACAGGCCAATGTATATGGCGTGAAAAGTGGTCCCGATGCCAGCAGGAATCTTGAAATCGCGAGAACGACAACCGTTGCGGAATTGCGGGATCACTTGCTGAAATTCTACCCGCCGGATCACAGGATCCACCACGTCAAGGCAGCATCCGGCTCAGGTGAAAGCGGCGTGAACGCTGTGGTCGAGACTATTGAGCTGAAAGATCTCGATCAGCCGGGCCGTCAGCTCGTAAGTTCCCTTCTGGTTCCACGTGCGCCCGACTATGCGCATAAGGGAAAACTTCGATTGGATTTCAAAATGCATATTTCTTCGGATCAACCTTCCACGGAGGAAAAATAAATTTTCCACCTCGATTGAGGTTGCGTATATTTGGTCAAATGATTTTATAATAGGTCGAAATTTTCGAATGGAAGGAATCTCTCGTTGTTCAGTCTCAGCATATGGCGGAGAGGATTGATGCTGAATCTTTCGGACTCTGAAGCCCAAGCCTTGCAGATGTATTCTTAGGGCATGAGGGGCGGCTATTTTGCGCTATTGGTCGGCGTTGTTGCAGAAAGGAGGCTTGAGTCGTGACTTCCCTTTTCCCCTTCGGGATCATGCTACGCGGACGATCACGGCGGTGTAGAGGGCATTGAAGCGGTTGATGCGTGCGACGGGCGTTGTTGCGCAAATGCAGTGTGGATCCGTGTCGCGAATGTAGCGTGCTACCCAGTCGGCATGAGCAGACCTGCGAAGACCACTTACAAGACCACCAACTGGCGTCGCTATAATCGGGCTTTGAGGCAGCGCGGATCACTGACCGTCTGGTTCGATCCCTCGATGCAATGGTAGGCCATCCCGTCGGGGAGGCGTGGCCGTCAGCAGGCCTGCAGCGACGCCGCGATCCAGGTCTGCCTGACCCTCAAGGCCCTCCTCGGGCTGCCGCTCCTCCAGGCCACCGGTTTCGTGGCGAGCCTGCTGGAGTTGTCCGGCTTGGGCTGGGCTGTTCCGGAGTTCAGCACCCTGTCCCGGCGGCAGAAGACCCTGAACATGACCATCCCGTACCGCGGCTCCAGAGGCGCGCTTCACCTGCTTGTGGACAGCACCGGCCACAAGGCGGCGCAGATGTTCGGGACCCTGCCGCCGGACCGGCACGATACCGTCTTCCGGGACCTCGCTAGAGCCATCGCGGCAGAGCTGAACACCGCGCTTGAGGCTCTGGTTGTTCTCCTCGATGAAAGCACGATCCACGCGCATTTCACGATCAGGAACTACACGAACATAGGGTTGGCCGTCAGCGAGGCGTCCAGGCGCGGCACCATGGCCCGGTTGCAGGATCTCGCTGCGGAAGTCATGCAGCAATACCATCCCGAAATCGAACGTGGCCATCGCAAACGAGCCCGGCCGAGACAGTCGAGCGGATCAAGGCGCTGGCGCTCGAACGTCCGGCCCATGGCTGCAACCGCTTCGAGGCAATGCTGGCGCTCGAGGGCGTGCGGGTCTCCTCGATCACCATCCAGAAGATACTCAATAGTCGCCAGCGTGGCGCCACCGGTCCGAGTCGCTGGCGACGCTCTGGGCACGCGCTACGATCGCTGGCTGGCGCTCGAGGAGGCCCATGCGGGCAAGGCCATCGAGATCACCGCCGCGCAGGCTGCCTTCCTCGAGAAGCAGACCCCCTGCTTCCGGGAAAGACACGTTGAATCAGGCACTCCCGGCGAGCTCCTTTCTGCGGACACGTTATTTGTCGGCACGCTGAAAGGGATCGGCAAGGTCTACCTGCACGCGGTCGTCGACACCTTCGGCAGCTATGCCTTCGGCTTCCCTGCACGTCTCCAAGCAGCCCGATGCCCCATCGAAACCGTCATGTCATTCGTTACTCAAGAAAGTTAAGTGGACAACTGAGGCGCTTTACTGTGCGCAATGTCTGAAGGTTGTCATGAACCGGTGACATCTTCCGCGGAGTAGGACGGCCCCGAGGGACTCGGATGATACTGTGGCGATATGCGACGATGGCTGGCGCAATCGGGGCGCTGGCGGAGGGCGGGGCGGCCGCCCCCCTGCCAAAGGGCGAAGGGCTCAAGGTGATCCGCAAGGAATGTACCCGCTGCCACCCCCTGCGGAACATCGTGGACAGCGACGGGCTCACCGCGCCCCAATGGCGCGACTTCATTGTCCGGATGACTGATCTGGAAAACCGCCCGGAAAATCTCGACGTGGTGGTGGCCTATCTGGCCGAGCATTTCCCGCCCTACGCGCCCGGTGACTGACTGGCCGGCGATGCCGACCGCCCAGGCTGAGCCAACCGGTCGCAACCGACGCCCTTCCAGAATAAAAAGTTTGATTTCAATGACTTACAGGACGCACCTGCGGTACCGTCATGCCCCCTTGGCGGGATCGCAGGTTATAACGTCACAAATTCGTTAACCCTCATTTCTAGACTTCTGGCATCCGTCCATGGGGCGGTGTGTGGCACCCTCTTGCCGCGCCTCAAGGCATTCATGCAAACCCAGAGGTTCCCTCGATGACCCGTATCACTTTTCTGCTGGCGACGACTGCGTTGCTTGCAACCCCGGCCTTCGCCGACAGCTTCGAATTCTCTTCCGTTTCCGCCCCGACGACAGACGCACAGAAACGCGCGGTTCAGGCGTCGGACAGCGTCACCATCGGCGGCGAGACCGTGAAGATCGGCTATCACATCCTTGCCCGCAGCGGGCAGAAAATCGGGGACGGCACCTGGGGGCTGCTGGTCGACAAGACCGGCAAGCCGGTGCGCAGCGAGGACGGCTCGGAACATATCTCGGTCGATACCGACTTCTCGTCGCTGCTGCCGGTGGGCAAGAAGCTGTTCTCGATCAGCCATTTCGAATCGCGTCCCGGCGCGATGTACCTGACCGAACTGTCTCAGGACCCCGAAACCGGTGTTCTGACCCCGGTCTCGACCAAGCCGGTGGATTTCTCGGATGTGGGCGGGCTCTGGGTTCCCTGCGCGGGGTCGGTGACGCCCTGGGGCACCCATATCGGATCCGAGGAATACGAACCCGACGCGCGCGAGGTTGCGGCGGCCGAAGAGCTGGCCGATATCGACGACTACTTCTATCCGATGGCCCGTTATTTCGGCCTGAGCCCGTCCGAGATGACGCTGGACCAGTTCCGCGCGGCGTTCAATCCCTACAGCTTCGGCCATCCGACCGAGGTGACGGTCACCGAGGACGGCAATGCCACCGCCGCCAAGCATTACGCCATGGGCCGTCTCTCGATCGAGCTGCCCTATGTGATGCCCGACAGCAGGACGACCTACATCACCGACGACGGCACCAATGTGGGCCTTTACATGTTCGTGGCCGACGAGGCGGGCAATCTGGACGCCGGCACGCTTTATGCCGCGAAGCTGACCCAGACCTCGGACGAGGGCGCCGGGGCCTTCGATCTGGACTGGGTCGATCTGGGCCATGCCACCAGCGACGCGGTGAAGAAGATCATTGATGACAAGCCCGGCTTCCTCGACATCTTCGAAGCTGCTGATCCGGCCGAGGGCGGCACCTGCGGCGAGGGTTTCACCTCGATCAACACCACCTCGGGGCATGAATGCCTGAAGATCCGCGATGGCATGGAATTGGCCGCCTCGCGCCTGGAAACCCGCCGCTATGCCGCGATGATGGGCGCCACGACCGAGCTGCGCAAGGAAGAGGGCATCACCTTCGACCCCGAGAACAACCGCATGTTCCTGGCCATGTCCGAGGTCGCCAAGGGCATGGGGCCTGAAACGAAATACGACATCGGCGGTCCCGACAGCGTGCAGGTGGCCGAGAACAAGTGCGGCGCCGTCTATCAGCTGAGCGTGGCCCCCGATGCTGCCATCGGCTCGGACTTCGTCCTGCAGGACATGGCCCCGCTGGTCGAGGGCACGCCCACCGAATATGGCGCCGACAGCGAATTCGCGGGCAATACCTGCGAAATCGACGGCATCGCCAATCCTGACAACCTCACCTACATGACCGGCCATGACACGCTGATCATCGGCGAGGATACCGGCTCGGGCCACCAGAATGACGCGATTTGGGCCTACAACATGACCTCGGGCGCGCTGACCCGGATCTTCACCACGCCCTACGGCTCGGAAACCACCTCGCCCTACTGGTACCCCGACATCAACGGCTTCGGCTACCTGATGGGCGTGATCCAGCACCCCTATGGCGAATCCGACGCGGACAAGCTGGCCGATCCGGCCGACGCCATGGCCTATGCGGGCTATTTCGGTCCATTCCCGGCCAGCAAGTAAGGCCAGAGCCAAGTTCGGGAGAGGCGGCCGCGCCTCTCCCTTTCCAGCTGAAAGGTATTTCATGCGCCGCCTCTCTTCCGCCCTGGCCGCCCTGCTGGCCGCCACCCCGGTTGCCGCCGCGGATCTGGCCAGCCACAGGCTGTCGAACCCGACCGCCTACATCCCGCCGCAATGCTATACCGACACCATGGATGCCGAGGGCAATGCGCATAACCCCTGTTTCACCTGCCACGTCCGGGCGCGCGCGCCGAACTACATCATCGGCGATGCCGACCTGCAGACCGAATACAGCCTGCCGGGGCCGGCGCTGAAGAACCCCTGGACGAACCTCTTCGTCGATCGCTCGGCCCGGATCTCGGCGATCCCCGATGCCGAGATCGACGCCTATGTCGCGCAAGACAACTATTTCGATCCCGACGGCACGATCACCCTGGCGCGCAAGCTTGCCCCTCCCCCGGCCGCCTGGGACGAGGATGGCGATGGCGCCTGGGCGGGCTATGTGCCCGACTGCTACTATGATTTCGACGCGGAAGGATTCGATCACGCTTCCGATGGCACCCCCACCGGCTGGCGCGCCTTTGCCTATGTGCCCCTGCCGGGCGTCTTCTGGCCCACCAACGGATCGACCGACGACGTGCTGATCCGTCTGGCCGCCCCCTTCCGCAGCACTACGGACGGCAGCTACGATCCCACGATTTACAAGGTGAACCTTGCCATCGCCGAGGCGCTGATCAAGCGCGCCGACGTGCCGGTTGCGCCGGTCGATGAAGCCCGTCTGGGCGTCGATCTGGACCGCGACGGTGCCCTCGGCACCGCGACGCAGGTCACCTTCGACTGGGCGCCGCTGAAGGGGCGCGACATGTCCTGGGTGGGCGCCGCGAAGGGCGAGATGCTGGCCGCGGGCCTGTTCCCGGTCGGGACCGAGTTCCTGCACACGGTACGTTATATCGACGTTTCCTCGGGCGAGGCCGTGATGGCGCCGCGGATGAAAGAGGTCCGCTACGGTATCAAGACCCGCTGGCAGACCTATGCCGACCTTGAGGAAGGCGGGCTCGAAGAGGCCAAGGAACGCTACGACTTCCCCGACCGGATCGACCTGTTCGACGGTGGCCTCGAAACCGGCATCGCCAACGGCATGGGCTGGCGCTATCAGGCCTTCATCGAGGATGCCTCGGGCGATCTGCGCCCTCAAAGCTTCGAGGAAACCGTGTTCTGCATCGGCTGCCACAGCGGGATCGGGCTGACCGACGACGCCACGATTTCCTTCCCGCGCAAGCTCGGTGTGGCCGATGCCCATGCGGGCGGCTGGTATCACTGGTCGCAGAAGTCGCTGGCAGGCACCCCCGACCCGGTCCGGGCCGATGGCCGGCGCGAGCTGCTGACCTATTTGCAGGAAAACGGTGCGGGTGACGAATTCCGCAACAACGCCGAGGTCAAGGCGCGTTTCATCGCCTCCGACGGTTCGGTGAAGCCCGAGGCAGCGGCAGCCCTTCGGGACGACATCACCACGCTGATCATGCCTTCGCCCGAACGCGCCCGGACGCTGAACAAGGCCTATCGCGAGATCGTCCTCGAGCAGAGCTTTGCCAAAGGCCGCGATGCCGTGGCCGAACCCGCAAGCCACGTCCTGAAAGAGGTTGACCAGAACCAGCCCACGGGCATCGAAATACCGGTCGGCGCCTCACGCTGGTAGATCCCCGGGGGGGGGCGGGCAGCTTCTCTGTCCCGGTCATGCCGCCGACCATGGTAGAAAGAACCGCAAGAGGCTCGCCCCGGTGGCGGGCCTTTCTCTTTCCTTGCGATGACGTTCAGGCCGGGACGATGATCCCGGGCAGGCTGTTTGTCTTCGTCGTTTCGTCCCGCTGGAAGTGGATGACCGAGCGGATCGACTTGCCCGCATGCAGCAGGTCGAAGGCGGTGTTGATCTGCTCACGCGTCATGTTGTGGGTGATGTGGGGATCAACCTCGAAATCGTCCTGCCGTCACCCTTTGAAGTAAACCGGCGATGGTCCCGCGCGCGGCTTCCGCCCCCTCTTCGATGTCGACGGCGATGCCCACCTTCCGCAGACGCGCAAGGCCCTACCCGCGCATGCGCGGATACGGGGCCTGCATCATCGCGACCACGATCCGCGCCATGCCTGTCGCGATGATCGCCTCCGCACAGGGCGGCGTTCTCCCCCAGTTGGTGCACGACTCCAGCATCACGTAGACCGTGCAGTTCCGCGCCCGGCCGTGGGTGCGTCCGCGCCTTGTTATGGAGCCGACTGCTAGGCTGGGTCTCGGCCTCTGCCTGCCACGCTTTGTCATTGACAAGGACGCAGCCGACCGGAGAGGGGGCCAGATCCGCCTGCGGGCCAGGGGCAGAGCGCGTTCCATCCAGCGGCGATCCGCGTCAGAGCTGCGTGGGCGGCAGGGCATCGCCATAGACCTCCTTCGGGTCGACCCATTGGCCCGCTGCGATGGAAGCGCGACCGATCGTCGAAATGGCAGTTGGCGTCGCCATCGGTGCGGACGCGCAGCCAGGCCGCATCCTGATCGTCGTCGATCCGCATCCCGACGATGTGATGCACCAGACCGCTGGTGTCCTCCTGTGTCAGAGGCATTGCCGCGAGCGGCTCCAGAAATGCGCCCGGCCGGTCTCGATGCTGCGGGTGAGGGCGCCCATCATCAGGACTTTGCGGCTGTCGGCATCGGTGGTGATAACCTGCAGCAGGCCGTCAGCGTCAAAGCGCGGGGCCAGGTCGTTGCCTTCCTCGATCTGGTCGAGGTTGAGGCGGGGCGAACAGAAGCGGGACTTGGGGGGAGCTCCTGAGGGATCGCACCACGCCGGATGAGACGCTGCGGATTGCCGCCAAGCAAGCGGTTGGCTGGCCTTGCGCTGCGGCCGGAGCCACGGCCATGGTGCCGCAGATGGGCGGCAGGATGCCATGGCCGGTCAGAGGTGCTTCCAAGTGGGGGCTACCCGGGGGGCACGTGGCACCGCGATCCGGATGCGACGCTGGAAACCGGCTGTCCGGATTTGCCGTGCCGAGGTCATGGCTATCGCGGCAGGGGCGAACGCCGGGCCGCTGCCAGATCAATGGAGGCGGGCACCGCGTCGCCGTGGTGCCCGCCGGGTTTCATTCCAGGCAGTCGGTGAGGCTGCTGGAAAGGTTGCGCAGCAGGTGCGGGTAGAGATCGGCACCGATGGCCAGATCCGCGCCGAGCGGGTCCATCACGCCCGCTTTCGCATCGGTGCCCCGGAAGACGGTGGCGACCAGCTTGGGATTGAACTGGGGTTCGCTGAAGGCACAGGTCACATCCAGTTCGCGGACCTTGTTCTGGATTTCCTCGATGCGGCCCGGGCTCGGGGCCGAGGCGTCGCTCAGGGTGATCGAGCCGCTGGCAGGGAAGTCGAAACGGTTCTCGAAATAGTGGTAGGCGTCATGGAAGACGATGAAGTGCTTGCCGCGCACCGGGGCCAGCTCGGCCGAGATCTCGCCGATCAGGCCATCCAGCTCCGCTTGGCCCGCCTTGGCATTCGCCGCATAGGTGGCCGCGTTTTCAGGGTCCAGTTCAGAAAGCTCTGCGGCAATCGCACCCAGCCAGACCTTGGCGTTCTCCGGGTCGAGCCAGGCATGCGGGTCGTGACCATGGTGGTGGTGCCCCTCATGGTCATGATCGTGGTCGTGCTCCTCATGATCATGGTCGTGATCTTCCGCATGCTCGTGGTCATGGTCATGCCCAGCCTCGGCATGTTCGTCACCGTGGTCATGGCTGTGGGGCTCGAAGGTCGCGTTTTCGCGGAACTCCAGCTCGGTGGTGCCGTCGGTTTCCATCAGCTCCACCACATGGGCATCTGCGGCCAGAGCGTCCAGCGGGCCTTCCAGCCAGGGCTCCAGCGCCTCGCCGACCCAGAAGACGGCATCGGCATCGTCCAGCGCCTCAGCCTCGGAGGGCCGCAGGGAATAGCCATGCGGCGAGGCCCCGGGCTGCACCAGCAGACCCGGCGTGCCCAGATCGCCCATAACGATGGAGACGAGGGAGTGGACCGGGGGAATGTCCGCGACAACCGACGGCACCTCGGCATTGGCGGCCGTGGCCAGCCCGAGAACGGAAACGGTTCCGAGGATCAGATTGCGACGCATGTGGCGCTCCATGTAATGTTGTAACATCGGTCCGACGCGTATATGCAATACTATAACATATCAATAGGCATTTCCCGGAGCACAGGATGAAGGCAGTCGGAACAGTCGGGCATGATCGAGAGGCCAGCACGGCCGAAAGGCTGGCCAGTGCGGAAAGCTTCTGTGCCGAGAACCGGCTGCGCTTCACGGCAGCCCGGCGCCGCGTGTTCGAGATCCTTCTGGACGAGCAGAAGGCGCTTGGCGCCTATGACATTCTCGAACGGCTCGACGCCGATGGTCTCGGGTCCCAGCCGCCCATCGCCTACAGAGCGCTGGATTTCCTTGTGAAACATGGTTTTGTTCGACGGATCGAGCGGCTGAGCGCCTATGTTGCCTGCCTTCAACCCCGCGAAACCCACGATCCCGCCGTCATGATCTGCCGTATCTGCGACAGCGTCGAGGAAACCACCTTTGCACCCTCACGCGGCATGCTCGGCGCCGCGGCGCGCGATGCCGGATTCCTGATCGAACAGACCGTGGTCGAGGCCATCGGTGTCTGCGCAAATTGCCGCGCGGCAGGGGCCGTGTGATGGACCTTTTCGAATTCGCCGACGTCTCCCTGCGCATCGGGGATATCACGATCCTGTCCCATGTCTCGATGCGGATGGAGCCGGGTGAGATCGTCACCATCGTCGGGCCGAACGGGTCGGGAAAGTCGACCCTTCTGCGCTTGCTGATCGGGTCGCTGACGCCCTCGGAGGGGCGGATCTCGCGCGATCGCGGGCTCCGGATCGGCTATGTGCCGCAGCGGCTTGCCATCGACCCGACGCTGCCGATGACAGCTGCGGACCTGCTGTCGCTGCGCCGGAAGGTGCGGCCCGCGCAGATCGCGCAGGCGCTGGCAGAGGCGGGCGTCGCGGGGCTGGAGCGACGCCAGATCAGCGCGCTTTCCGGCGGCCAGTTGCAGCGCGTGATGCTGGCCCGGGCGCTTCTGGGCGAACCGCGGCTGCTGGTCCTCGACGAGGCCACGCAGGGTCTGGACCAGCCGGGCGTCGCCGCCTTCTATCGTCAGATCGAGCAGGTCCGGCGCCGCCGCGGCTGCGGGGTGCTGATGGTCAGCCACGATCTGCACGTCGTCATGAGCGCCAGCGACCGCGTCATCTGCCTGAATGGCCATGTCTGCTGCCAGGGCGCGCCACACCATGTCGCCTCGGCCCCGGAATACCGGGCGCTCTTCGGCGAGGGCACGCAGGGGGCACTGGCACTTTACACCCATCACCACGATCACGACCATGACAGGACAAGGGCCGCCGAATGAGCCTTCTCGACGATTTCATGATGCGCGCCGTTCTGGCGGGGCTGGGGCTTGCGGTCGCGGCAGCCCCGTTGGGCTGCTTCGTCGTCTGGCGCCGCATGGCCTATTTCGGCGATGCGACGGCCCATGCCGCGATCCTTGGGGTGGCGCTGTCGCTGACCTTCTCGGTGTCGATCTTCGGAGGGGTGATGGTCGTGGCCCTGGCGATGGCACTGACGGTATCTTCTCTGGGCGGGCGCGGCTTTGCCATGGACACGATGCTGGGCGTGCTCGCCCATTCGGCGCTGGCCTTCGGGTTGGTGGCGGCATCGTTCCTGACGGGCATCCGGATCGACCTCATGGCCTATCTCTTCGGGGATATCCTGGCGGTGATGCCGGGCGACCTTGCGGTGATCTGGACGGGGGCCGTCCTGGTCGCGGGGCTGATCGCCTGGCGCTGGTCCGCGCTGCTGACGGCGACGCTGAACCCCGATCTTGCCCGCGCCGAGGGCGTGAACCCGGAGCGTGAGCAACTGGTCCTGACCTTGGCCCTGGCGATCACGGTCGCCGTGGCGATCAAGGTGGTGGGGGCGCTGCTGATCACCGCCATGCTGATCATTCCGGCCGCCGCGGCGCGCCCGTTCAGCCGGTCGCCGCTGCAGATGGCGCTGCTTGCCATGGTGCTGGCCGCCGGGGCCGTGATCGGGGGTGTCCGGGCGTCCTACAGCTTCGACACGCCGACCGGGCCGACCATCGTCTGCGTCGTCGCCGTTCTGTTCATGCTGTCGCTTTCGGTGTCGCGCATGGTCCGGCAGCACTGAGGCGGGCAGGAGCAGTCCTGCCAGGGCGCGTTTTCAAGGCGACGGCAGCTCTCGTGCTGATCATCGACCGCGACAGCCGAAAGGCCCTGAACTGGCATCTTTGGGGTGCGATCGGGGCGGGGCCTGTGGGGGAGGTCGTGAAAGAGGCGTTCGCCAGATCCGGCCTGCCCATGATCTTCAACATCTATCACGACAGCGCCGGGGTTCCGGTTCGTCTTGTCGAGGCCCCGGAAACGGATGAGGTCGAGGTCGCGACCGAAGCGGTACGCACGCCATCGTGCCAGAGTTTGGTGCCCGGCCGCGCGCCCGCCGCCTTTGATCCGGGCAAACGCCGCCTCAAAGACCGAAGCCAAGGGTCAGGACGATGATGATTAGGCCGCCCGCGATCCGCAGGGCCGCGCCGGAGATGCCAGGCGCGGCGGCCAGGCCAAGGCGGGTCTCAAGCGCCGACATGCGCCCGATGGCATTGCCGCCGAAAATGGCAATCGCGTTGAGGGCGGCCGTGCCCGCCCCCATGGCCAGGGTCGCAAGAATGCCTGCCAGCGAAATACGAAGGCCGAAGAGCGCGCGGTCACCATCCGCCGCCATGGCGCGCAGAAGGCCCGGACGGTTTCGGTTGAGGATGGCGTGCAGGAACTGGTTGCCGAGGCTCGGGCACCGGGCGCCGATTGACCTCGGCCGGCCGCAAGACATTCGGACAGGAGGATTCCCACATGACGATCACCGAAGATGACATCAAGCAGGCCCTCGTGACCTGGGGCAATGGCAAGATCGCCATTTCCAAGGCCTTCGAGGAGGGCGGCATCGAGGCGGCCGGCAAGGTCGCCTCGGCCAACCTCGACGCCTATTATGGCTACAATCTGGGGCCGGTGCTGTTCAAGCCGACCATGGCCAGCGGCGAACAGACCTTCCGCCCGACAAAGGCCGGTGCGTTGGCCTATTTCTGCGGCCATTCCTCCGAGTATCCACGCGACAACGGCTTCGCGATCATGGGCTGGCGCGCAATGCAGCACATCAACTCGGCCACGTTTCTTCAGGGGGATGTCGCCATGTGGATGGGTTGGATCAGGCTGACCAACAGGCACGGGGCAATCACGACGGTCGACAAGAGCTTTGGCTACAAGAAGGACGATACCGGCACTCTGCGCATTGTCCTGCACCACTCGTCACTGCCCTATCAGCCGCCGGAGCTGAACCGATGATCCTGGGGACGACCGAAGAACTGAAGAAATGCATGGAATTTGCCTCGAACGCTGCCTGTCTCGAGGCCATTCACTGGCCCCGCATCGCTGCGACGGTCTGGCAGCGCGCGCCGCTCGCCGGCTTTCAGCGCTGGGTCGATGCCTTGCCACCTGAGCAATTGCCCCGGGCATGGATCAACGACACCGCGTTTCTCGCCCGAGGCTCGGCGCATCGCCCGTCCAGCTGCGAAATGCGCGCCAGAAGCTCGTGCCGTCGGAGTAACCGAGAGCCGTCGCCACCGCCTCGACGCTCATGCCCTTTTCGGCAAGCAGACTCCGGGCACGCCTCTGCCGGTGCAGACGCAGGAGCGCGCTCAGACTTTGCCCTTCTTCCGCCAGCCGTCGCTGCAGGCTGCGCGGGGGCATCCGGAGCGCTGCCGCAATCGTGCGCAGATCGACCGGCCGCACCCCGAGATAGAGATCGATCAGCGCCTCGACCTGGTCGACGATATTTTCGGAACGGCTGGCGCCGGCTGTCAGATCCTGCAGATGCCGTTCGATCAGCGCGATCATGTCGGGATCTTCCGTGCGATGCACCCGCTCGGCCGCAGCGGCGGAAAAGACGATCGCATTGGTGGGATGAGCATAGATCACCGGGGCACGGAAGAGCGCCTCGAGCCGGGTCTTCTCGGGGATTGGCGGATGGTTGAGGCGGATCTCGGACGGCCGCCAGCGCGGATCGAAGGCGCCGCGGATCAGTCGGCAGATGCCCGCGAGGCTGAATTCGGTATCCTGACGCGACGGCGCCACGACCGGCGCGGTGATCCGGTATGTGAAAACGAGGTTTCCATCCTCGCTCTCGAGGCTCGATTGGGTGGCGCTTTGCAGCGCCCCCGACCAGCGCGCGAAAGCCGAAAGCGCCCCGCGGATCGTGCCCGCCTGCACCGCGCGAAGTCCGATCGGCGCAAGATTGCCGGGCCGGAGTGAAAAGCCCAGCCGGGCGCCGAAGAGCGGGTCGCCCGCCAGATCCGCCGCGGCCTCGATGATCGAGAGATAACTTTGCAGGGGAATCGCCGCGTAAGGGTCGGCCAGGATCTCTGGCGAGAGTTTTTCGCGTGCGAGCAGAGCTTCCAAACTGCCCGGATCGTCAGCAAAGCATTCCAAAATTGGCCCAAAAATCAGGGCCCTGACAGACAGCATTCCGGGCAGCGGGGTGCTCATCGGGGACTTATTTCTGCAATTGCGGCCAATGCGGCGGCTTTGGCGCAAACTATCGGATTTTTGGCGCGGATTGCAATGGCCGCTATTGTCCGGCGGCTTGCAGACCGATCCTAAGAACACAACAACAGGGATCGGTAGAATGGAAAAAGGACAGGGCGAGAACCGCCTTCAGGCCAATTCGATAGGGCTTGCGCATATCGTTTTCTTCGTTGTCGCGGCGGCCGCGCCCATGACCGCTGTCGTCGGCGCAACCCCGCCCGCTTTCGCCTTCGGCAATGGCGCGGGCGTCCCCGGCGCCTTCATCCTGGCGGGCATCCTTTACCTGATCTTCTCTGCCGGTTTCACCGCGATGACCCGGCATGTGCCCCGCGCAGGCGCGTTCTACACCTATATCACGCGCGGCCTCGGCTCGCCTGCGGGGCTGGGCGGGGCGCTGACGGCGCTTCTGGCCTATTTCGCCATCCAGATCGCCGTTTTCGCGCTCTTCGCGGTCTTCGTCTCGGGCTTTGCCGCATCGCTGGGTCTCGATCTGCCCTGGTGGGTCTGGGCCTTCGCCGGGCTCGCCGCGGTGGTGCTTCTGGGGCGGCGGCACATCTCGGTTTCGGGGCATATCCTCGGCGTGTGCATGATCGCGGAACTCGTGATCCTGTTGGTCCTCGACATCGCCATCCTGGCGCATGGGGGCGGCCCGGACGGGATCTCGGCCGCGGGGTTCCGGCCCTCAGACGTGCTGGTGCCGGGGCTGGGCGTGACGATGGTCTTCGTGCTCGGGTCCTATGTGGGCTTCGAGGCCACCGCGATCTTCGGCGAGGAAGCCTCGAACCCCGACCGCACCATTCCGCGGGCCACCTATACGGCCGTGATCCTGATCACCGCCTTCTATGCCTTCTCGACCTGGTCGATCGTGCAGTATTACGGCCCGGAAAACGCGCAGGCCGCGGCCGCCGCCTCGCTGGAAGGCTTCTATTTTAATGCGATGGAGGCGCTTCTGGGCGGCTGGGTCGTGAAGCTTGCCTACATATTGCTCATCACCAGCCTCTTTGCCTGCCTGCTGTCCTTCCACAACACGCTCAACCGCTATCTCTATGCGCTGGGGCATGAGGGGCTGATCTGGGCCCATGTGGCGAAGGTCCACCAGGATCATGGCTCGCCGCATGTGGCGGGACTTGTCCAGGCGGCGCTGGTCGTCTCGATCCTCGGTCTCTTCGCGCTCTTCGGAGCCGACCCCTACGGCGTCGTCTTTTCGTGGATGTCGGCGCTTGCGGTCCTGTCCATCGTCGCGGTGCAGACCATGGTCTCGGCCGCCGTGATCGCCTTCTTCCGGCGCGACAGTTTCGGCCGCTCGCCGCTCGTCACCCTGGTCGCCCCGGCGCTGGCCACGGCCGGACTGGCCGCTGCCTTCTGTCTCGTCTGGTCGAACCTGCCGATGCTGACCGGCTCGGAAAACCCGGCCGTGCGGGCCTTCCCCGTGATCGTTCTCGGCACTGCCGCGTCGGGCTGGCTTCTGGCGCTTCGGATCAAGCGCTTGCAACCCGAGATCTACGCCCGCCTGGGCCAAGCCTTCGACTGACCCCACTTTCCATTTCAAAACAGAGAGATACTGATATGAACGCCGCAACGCGTATCGACTTCCTGTACCTGTCCGAACCCGACATGATCAAGGCGGGCGTCACCGACATGGCCGCATGCGTCGACTGCATGGAGGAGATGTTCGGCCTGCTGCATGCCGGCGATTACCGGATGGCCGGGGCGAACAATGACAGCCACGGCGCGATGGTGATGTTCCCTGCGGAAAGCCCGTTTCCCACGATGCCCAAGCCCACCGCCGACCGCCGCTTCATGGCGATGCCCGCCTATCTTGGCGGCCGGTTCTGCACCACCGGCGTCAAGTGGTACGGCTCGAACGTCGCGAACCGCGAGAAGGACCTGCCGCGCTCGATCCTGATGTTCACGCTCAACGACACCGAGACCGGGGCGCCTCTGGCGCATATGTCGGCAAACCTCCTGTCCGCCTACCGCACCGGCGCGGTGCCGGGGGTGGGCGCCCGGCACCTGGCGCGGAAGGACGCGAAGATTGCAGGCATCCTCGGCCCGGGGGTGATGGCGAAGACGACGCTTTCGGCCTTCATGGCCGCCTGTCCGGGGATCGACACGCTGAAGGTCAAGGGGCGCGGCGAAAAGAGCCTGAACGACTTCCTCGCATGGGTGGCCGACGCTTTCCCGCAGATCACCTCGGTCACCGTCGTGGAGAGCATCGAGGAGGTGGTGCGCGGCTCGGACCTGGTAAGCTATTGCAATTCCGGCGAAACCGGGGATCCGTCCACCTATCCGCTCGTCAGGCGGGACTGGGTGAAGCCCGGCGCCTTCCTGGCCATGCCCGCCGTCTGCAACATCGACGAGGGGATGCAGGCCCGGGACATCCGCAAGGTGCTCGACAATACCGGGCTTTACGAGGCGTGGTACGAGGAAGTGCCGAAGCCCGCCCATGCCACCATCCCGGTGATCGGCGTGAAGTTCATGGACATGATCGCCGAGGGAAAGATGGCCCGGAGCGATCTCGAGGATCTGGGCGCGATCGTCGCGGGCGACGCTCCCGGCCGCAGGACCGATGACGAGATCGTCATCATGTCGGTAGGCGGCATGCCCGTCGAGGATGTGGCCTGGGGCACCGTGGTTTACCGCAACGCGGTCGAACGCGGCATCGGCGTAAAGCTCAACCTTTGGGAAGAACCGGTCCTGCGCTGATATTTTCCGGGGGGCCGCCGCCCCCCGCCTGACCCGATGGAATGCAAATGACACAGATCCTGAAACTGAAATCCGGCAATGCGCTGGAAGAGAAGAGCAGCTATTCCCGCCTCGTCGCGGCGGGCGACTGGATCTTCGTTTCGAACACCGCCGGGCGGAACCCGGAGACGAAGCTGATCCCCGAAGACGTGGCCGGGCAGACCCGCCAGGTCTTTGCCAATATCTCGCGCGCGCTCGCAGGCGCTCGCGCCTGCCTTGGCGATACCGTCTCGGCACGGGTCTTCATCCAGGAACCGGCCGACACTCCCGCCGTGATGGAGATCTTCGCCGAGATGTTCCGCGGCATCGATCCCGCGCTGACCGTCACCTGCCCGCCGCTCGGCTCGACCGCCTACAAGGTCGAGATCGAGGTGACCGCCTTCCGCGGCGCCTCGAACGGGGCGCAGAAGATCACGCTGGAGGGCTGAGGGATGGAACCGCTTGCAGATCTTCCCGTTTCCACCCTCGACATTCCCGCGAAAACCACGGTCGTGGTGATCGGTGCGGGGATCGCCGGGCTCTCGGCCGCGCTGACGCTCATCGAGCGGGGCATTCCCGTCTGCGTGCTGGACAAGGGCCGGATCGGGGCCGAGCAATCGGGCCGCAACCTCGGCTGGGTGCGCAAGACCTCGCGCGCGCCCGCCGATGTGCCGCTCGCGCAGGCCGCCGACCGGCTTTGGGTCGCGATGCCCGCGCGGACCGGATCCGATTGCGGTTACCGGCAGGCGGGGATCCTGTTCGTCACCCGTTCCCGGAAACAGATGGCGGTCTACGAGGACTGGCTGAAGGCCGTCGCGCCCCTCGATCTGGGCGCAAGGGCGCTTTCTCCGTCAGAGATCGACCACCTCGTGCCGGGCGGCACGGGCGGCTGGACCGGCGGCCTGCACACGGCCTCGGACGGCCGCGCGGAACCGTCGATGGCCTGTGCCGCACTGGCCCGGGCGGTGCTTGCAAAGGGCGGTCAGATTGTCGAGCACTGCGCCGTCCGCACGCTGTCGACCGCCACCGGAAAGGTCTCGGGCGTCGTCACCGAACGCGGCGAGATCGCCTGCGATCAGGTGATCCTGGCCGCAGGTCTCTGGTCGCGGCGTTTTCTGGGCAACCTCGGCCTCTTCCTTCCGACGCTGCCGCTGGTCTGCTCGGTCCTGCGCACCGCGCCGATGGAGGGGCCCTGCGAGACCGCCGTGGGCGGCCCGGACTTCTCCTTCCGCAAGCGGCTGGACGGCGGCTTTACCATCACCCAGCGAGGCCGGCTCGATGCGCCGCTCACGCCCGACCATCTGCGGCTCGGCCTGCGCTACCTGCCTGTCCTGCGGACGCAGAAGGGGGCGGTGCAGACGGGGCTCGGACGGCATTTCCTGAACGAGCTGCTTTCGGAAACACGCTGGCGGGAGGGCCGGATCACTCCCTTCGAGCGGTGCCGGATCATGGATCCGCCGGTCAATGCCGGGCTCAACGCCGAGGCCCTTGCCGCGTTGCGCAAGGCCTGGCCGGTCTTCGAGAATGCGCGCACCGCTGCGGCCTGGGCGGGCATGATCGACGTTACCCCCGACAGCGATCCGGTGATCGACAGCGTGGCCCGGCTGCCCGGTCTGACAGTCGCCACCGGCTTTTCCGGCCATGGTTTCGGTACCGGTCCGGCGGCGGGGCAACTGGCCGCCGATCTGGCAACCGGCGCCGTGCCGCTCGTCGATCCCGCCCCCTACCGGTTCTCGCGGTTCTGAGAGCAGGCCCGCAAACGCCGCTGCAGCGGACGGTTCAGGTCCCGTGGTGGCGGTGGCTCCGGCCCGGGCAGCGGCGGCGGCGCGGGCCCTGCCCGCAAGGTGTACATGGCCGCGTGGCACCTGCGGCCGGGCCGCCGTCAGAGTGGGGCCTCGCCTCCGCTCCGGGAAAGTCCAGGCGAGGCCTTGCGAATACCCCGAACGGCAGCTTGCCGCCGATTGTGTTGAAAAACTCCGGCAGCGGTTAAGAGGTAGCCTGAATTTGGAGCATTATCCTTCACAGAGGAGGAAGATATCTTCTGTGGATGGCCCCTGCTTTGCAAGAGCTTTATTGTGATTTTGCGGCGCCATTGTCAGTACAGTCGTCTGTCCGGCCTGTTTGCGTGACACCTTCGGGATGCCACTGGCCCTGATGAGTTCCGCAAGCGAGGTTCCAATCGGCTTAGCGACCTCGCGGGCCGCTGACATTCACGGAGTGTCCTTGCTTTTGGTTGACTTCGTTCCGCATCATCACGGTCCAAGCGTCTTGCAACTCGTGCCGGCCGGGCGGTCAGGTGCCCGGCTGGCGGTAGTCCTGTTGCTTCGTCAGCATGGCCCAGACGATCCGGGCGGCCTTGTTGGCCATGGCGACGGTGGCCAGCCGGAACGGCTTCTGGGCCAGCATCTTCGCCGTCCAGAGATCGGCACGCTCGGGATGCTTCCTGGCCATCAAGGCGCGCGACGTCATGCCGACGATCAGCAGCTTCCTGATGTAGCGGTCGCCCTTCTTGGTGATCTTCCCGAGCCGCTCCTTGCCGCCGCTGGATTTGTTCAGGGGGGGCAGACCCAGCCAGGCCGCCAGATCGCGCCCGGTCCGGAATTGTTTCGCATCGCCGATCGTGGCGATGATGGCCGAGGCGGTAATCGGACCGATCCCGGGTATGCGCATCAGCCGCCGGGCATCTGCCGTCATCATGGCGTGCTGTTCGATCATCCTGGTGTAGCCGACGACCCGGGTGTTGAGGCCCACCAGCTGATGGCACAGCGTCCCGAGAATACCGTTGGCCAGTTCCGGCATGTCGGGATGGTCCCCGCCGAGGTGGCGTTTGGCAAAGGTGAGGATGGCGCCCACTCCGGTCGGCAGGATGTGGCCGAATTCGCGCAAGATGCTGCGGATCATGTTCACGATCTGGGTTTGCTGCCGGACCACAAGATCGCGGGTGCGGTGGATCGCCAGGATCGCCTGCTGATCTTCCGTCTTCAGTTCGACGAAGCGCATCGTGGGTCGGCGCACCGCCTCGCAAATCGCCTCGGCATCGACCGCGTCGGTCTTGCCCCGCTTCACATAGGGTTTCACATAGCCCGCAGGCATCAGCCGGACGTCGTGACCGAGCTTGCCCAATTCGCGGCCCCAGTGATGGGCGGACCCACACGCCTCCATCCCGACGACGCAGGGCGGCAGGGCCTCGAAGAATTGCAGAAGCTTGGCGCGCTTCACCGTCTTGTTGAAAATGACGCGCCCATTCGCGGAAATCCCGTGAACCTGAAAGACATCCTTGGCCAAATCCAGGCCGACCGTATTGACTGTCATTGGGTGGCTCCTCTCTCAGCAGTCGATGACAACTGCACTATGGCGCATCGCGACGCCGGGGGAGCAGGGGCCATCCACATCATCCGCTTAAGAGGCGAGATCACCGAAAATCGGAATGATTTCCAACGAACTGGTACTCTGCGGCCACGAAAACGCGTTTTTCAACAGTATTCGACCTGTGTTGATTTTCTGGAAAAGGAGTCAGACGGCGTAGCTGAGCTCCGGTAAGTTGCGGCGGTTGCGAGCCCCCGAACCCCAATACTATCAGTGCCTTCTAGCCGCACCACACCAGGGGACGCGGCAGTCGTTGTTTGCGGCAGTCCCTCCGCACTTGTCGCAAGCCGAAGCAGAGCCGCAAGCGCGCCGCGAAGCTCGATCATCACGCCATCATGCCGCGTCCTTCCCGGAGACATGGTGAGCTTGCGAGTCCGGCGGGGCCTGATCGCGGGCCCTCATGCCGTAGCCGCGCTTCACCTTGGCGACCCGCAGGCGATAGTCACTAAATACTGTCGCGCGCCCGGCACTTTGCGCCGCCCGGTGTTTCTCGAGCCGCCGCCAGGCGAGGATCGGGGCCTCGTCCCGCTAGCGCCCCGTGCCGCCCTGCGGCGGTGCCGCATCCCTCCTTCCCTGGCGAATTGCGAGCCAGCCGGCGGGCAGCGGGCAGCCCTTTGAATGCACTGATGCTGGGCGCAGCATCCAACCAGCCGCCCATAAGAAGAGCGAATCCCGGAAGGTCGCCGCGTCTGCATCAGCTCGCTCCTAGATTGCAGATGCGGACCTTTGCTACGGAAGACCTGCACCGCGGCAAACCAGCCCTCGACCCTGCGGAGATTTTTGTACGACAAGAGATCGAGCCAGCCGTGACGTGCATAGCAAGCCTGGTCGGAAGCCATGACCCGTATTGCTTGTGCGCGACGGGATCGGATAGGGCCCCACGATTATATAAAACAGGGATCGGAGAACACGTGTCCATAGGAGCCATCATTAGTCTGACGACCTATTTCATCCTGATGATCGGGATCGGGATCTACGCCTACAGGAAGTCGACAGCGACGTCGGCGGACTACATTCTTGGCGGACGAAACCTTCCTCCCGCCGTCGCCGCACTCTCCGCCGGGGCATCCGACATGTCCGGCTGGCTGCTGCTGGGCTTGCCCGGAGCGCTCTATGCCGCGGGTCTCGTCGAAGCCTGGATCGGGATCGGCCTCTTCCTGGGGGCGCTCGTCAACTGGATCGTCGTGGCGCCGCGCCTGAGGGAACAAACCGAACGCTATGACAACGCGCTGACAATCCCGGCCTTCCTGGCCAATCGCTTCCCGTCGCGGGGCGTCATGCTGCGCATGGTTTCAGCGGTGATCATCGTGGTCTTCTTCGCCGTCTACACGGCCTCGGGCCTCGTCGCAGGCGGCAAGCTTTTCCAGAGCGCCTTCGATGGCAGCTACCAGTTCGGCGTCTGGCTGACCCTCGGCGTCGTGCTTGCCTATACCGTGGTCGGCGGCTTCCTGGCCGTGTCTCTCACGGATTTCTGCCAGGGCCTGATCATGATGCTGGCGCTGATCATCATGCCCGCGATCGTGCTGTATTCCGGAAAGGGCGCGGGCTTCGCCCAGGTCCAGGAGACGCTCTCCGGGGTCGAGGGGTTCTCCTTGGATCTCTGGACCCCCGACATGACGCTCATCGGGTTCATCTCGCTGCTGGCCTGGGGCCTTGGCTATTTCGGCCAGCCGCACATCATCGTCCGCTTCATGGCGGTGAAGAGCGTCGCCGCAGTCGCGACCGCGCGCAATATCGGCATGGCATGGATGGGCATCGCCCTCATCGGTGCGGTGGGCGTCGGCATCTTCGGTCGCGCCTATGTCGAGCGCAACGGCGTGGTGATCGAGGATAGCGAGACGATTTTCATCTATCTCGCCGACAACCTGTTTCCCGGGCTGATCACGGGCTTCTTTCTGGCAGCACTTCTGGCCGCGATCATGTCGACGGTATCGAGCCAGCTTCTGGTCTCGTCCTCCTCCCTGGCCGAGGATTTCTACAAGCTCGTGCTCAACAGGGGCGCCTCCGAGAAGACCCTTGTCGCCATCGGACGCATTTCCGTGGTTGCGGTCGGGGCTGTCGCCGCACTGATTGCAGGCGATCCAGAGAGCGAGGTGCTGGACCTTGTCGCCAATGCCTGGGCGGGCTTCGGAGCGGCATTCGGTCCGTTGGTCATCCTGTCCCTGACCTGGCCGCGCATGAACGGAGCCGGCGCCGTGGCGGGCCTTGTGGTGGGCGCCGCAACCGTCGGGCTCTGGATCTTTACCGGTCTGAAAGCGGCCACCGGCCTGTACGAGATCATCCCCGGCTTTGTGCTCGCATGGCTCGCGATCTACGTCGTCAGCCTCGCGACCAAGGATCGGGGCGAGTTCCGCTCGACGATATCTGCACCGGCTGAATGAGACCTGCAGGCAGAGGCCCGAAATCGGCCTCTGCCTTTGGGCCAGCGCCCTACCGACGGTGGGCAAGTTGATTGATGCCGGGCTGCATCTTGCTGGTGACTGCATGGCAGGTGACAGCCCGGCACAGCCTGCCCGCTCTGTCGCCCGACCCGGTAACGGTCGGGGCGCGGTGGCCGGGGCCTTCCTGATCGATCCCGCGTGCTGGAACGGCACCCTCGCCACCAGCCTTTTGCGAATGGTCGGCGGGCTTGCGCTTGCGACCGGGGTCGGCGCTCCGTTGGGGATCATCATGCACCGGTCGCCCGGGGCCGGAGCATTTCTGGCTCCCTTGCGCCTGCTGCCCATGAGAATACCCCGGCCGGTTCTGGCCATTCTCTGGACGCAGGGCGGTATCTGGACGGTGATCTTCAGCGTCGCGGCCCTGCTTGTGCGGGTCTTTCAGGTCGCGGTTACCGAAGGATTCTGCGCGGTCGATCCGCAGTTCGACGAGATGACCCGACCGTTCCGCGTGCTGCTTCGGCGACGGTTCGGGCTTCAGGGCATGGCGGACCGACCGGCGGCCACCCTGTCGAAAGGGCAGGCTCAGCGCATCGCGCTCTTGCGCGCGTTGAGCGTCAGGCCCGATATCTTGCTCCTGGACGAGGCCCTCGGCGGTCTTGACGGCGAATGCTTGGCAATCCGGGGGCGCCGTTATCGAGGTCACGCATGACCCGGCATGGCGGCTGTTTCAGAGGCGGTGCCTGTCGCTCCACCACCCGGGGGAAAGATAGCACCGGCGCGCGAAGGGAACTCTGATGACCGGCGCGGCGCAGGTTCGGCCCGCAAGAGAGTTTCGCCTGCGGCATCAATCGCCCCGCGCCTGATGCAGAGGGTCCGGGCGCGTTGGATCCGGGTGTTACGGCGCGCGGAAAGCCGATCGACCGCCTAAGGGACCCCCTCTTGCCGCCGGCCTCCCTGTTTCGGCCCGGGCGCCGGTCAGGTCAGCATCTGGCAGTCGCCGCAGACCGAGACCGCCTGTCCGGAAATCGTGCGCCCCCGCGGGCTGGTCAGGAACAGGATCTGGTCGGCGATCTGTTCGGGCTGAACATACTCCTTGAGGGAGGTGTGAGAGAACGCTTCTTCCTCCACCTGTGCGAAGGCTATGCCGCGCCGCTGTGCCTTGGCTTCCAGAACGCGGCGCTGACGATCTCCGGCCACGATGCCGGGAAGGATGGCGTTGCAGCGGATGCCGTCACGGCCCAGTTCGATCGCAAGGGATTTCGTGAAGCCGATCACCCCCCATTTCGCGGCGGAATAGGGCGTTCGAAGCGCAAACCCGACCCTGCCGGCGAGGGAGGACAGGTTGATGATCGAGGCGTTGGCGCTTTGCCGGAGCGCCGGAACGGCATGACGCACGCAGTGGAATTGCGATGTCAGGCAGACGGACAGGCATGTCTCCCAATCGGCAGGGTCGATGTCTTCGACCGGACCGGTGGGGCCCGCGATCCCGGCATTGTTCACCAGCACATCGAGCCCGCCCAGATGATCGAGGGCGGCGGTCATGAACTCCGCGATCTGACTGGCATCGCCCATATCCGTTCTCTGGCGAAAGACCGCGTCGGGAAGCGTTTCCAGCGCGGTCGCGTCGATGTCGCAGGTCGCCACGCGGGCGCCCTCGGCCAGATAGGCCTCGACGATGGCGCGGCCGATGCCCTGCGCGCCCGCGGTCACGACAACCCGCGCGCCTTCGAGATCCAGTTTCATGATATGATCCTCCTCCTGCTATCCTGCTGATCCATCCCGGCATGGGCGCGGATGAATTCCGAGGCGAAGCGGATATCCTCCGAGATCGCCTGGGCCGCTGTGTCTCCGTCGCGGGCCAGAAGCGCCTCGCACAGCATCCGGTGATGCCTGCGGGAATGGTGGCCGCGCGAATGCGCGCTTTGCTGTTCGGCGGGCAGGCCTGCCTCGACGCCGATGTCGAAATTGATGATCGGCCCGGCCTTGAGCCAGAGCATGGTGATCAGCTGCATCAGGGTTTCGGAGCCCGCTGCCCGGTAGACCGCGAAATGCAGATCCTTGTTGGCCGCCACGGCCGCCGCGCTGCCATAGGCGCGGTCGAGCACTTCCTCGAACCGCTCGGCCAGGGCGATGATGCCCGCGATCTCGGTCTTCGAGCTTCGCTCGGCGGCCAGCCGGGCCGCCTGGCCCTCGTTCAGCATCCTGACCAGGGTCAGATCCGCGAATTCGGCCGCCGTCATCAGGGGCACCATGACCGCCCGCTTGGGGCTGACCTCGAGGGCTCCGCTGGCGGCCAGGCGACTCACCGCCTCGCGGACAGGCATCATCGAGACCTCGAGCCGGTCCGCGAGATCGCGCATCGACAACCGGTCGCGCGGACGCAGCGCCCCGGATAACAGCATCTCGCTCAGGGTATCAAAGGCCTGATCCGAAAGCGTCTTTCGACGAACCGGGCGGATTCGATCAAGCGGCTGGGTCATAAATCCGAACACTCCGGTTGACGGTTCGATGTTTGCTCTGCAACTGTGATCTCAGATCACAACGAATCGGGACGAAGTGCAACTTCGATCTGAGGAGGAGGCGGAATATCGGTCATCGAACCGGTTCCCCGATCCGTTGTGATCCGACGAACGGTTCCAGGGAGGGAAACCATGACGACGACGAACTCGACCCGCAGGGGCTTCCTGCGGACAGGTGCGGCTGGTCTGGCGCTGGGCGTGGCGGCCCCGACCTATCTGCGTGCCCAATCCGCGCCGCTCAAGATCGGCCACCTGACGCCGACGACCGGCTTCCTCGGCCCTCTCGGCGAATATGCGCAGATGGGGATCAAGCTTGCGGTCCAGCATATCAACGACAATGGCGGCGCCGGCGGGCGGCAGGTCGAGCTGATCATGGAGGACAGCGTCAACCCGCAGACCGCCTCGACCAAGGCCGAGCGCATGTTCGAACGCGACCGGGTCGACATGATCGTCGGCGAGATCTCGTCGGCCTCCTGCCTGACGATCAGCCAGGTCGCCGCGCGCTACAAAAAGTGCTTCGTCAATACCGGCGGCAATTCCGACAGCCTGCGCGGCAAGGACTGCAACCGCTACATGTTCCATGTCGAGACCCAGAACTCGATGTATGTGAATGCCGAGGGCCAGTTCTTTGACGGGAAGGGGCTTGTCGACGGCAAGAACTGGTACACGATGACGGCGGATTACGCCTTCGGCCACGATCTTCTGGCGGCGGCGAAGGCCTTCCTCGATGCGAATGGCGGCAATCTGATCGGCGACGAGCTGGTGCCGACCGATGCCACCGATTTCTCGTCCTATCTGCTGAAGATCCGTCAGGCCGAACCGGATGTCGTCGCGCTGAACCTCGCCGGGACCCAGATCACCAACTTCCTGAAGCAATACGGCGAATTCGGGCTCGACTTCACGCTGGGCGGCTTCGGCTTCGACACGGTTTCCGCCTGGGCGGCGGGGGCGCGGAACTTCAGGGGCACCTGGCCGAATGTCTGGAACCACCTTGTGCCGAACGATGCCAGCCAGGCCTTCGTCAGGGCCTTTGTCGACGCCTATGGCAAGCCTCCGGAAAACCAGGCCTGGGGCGATTACAATGCCGGGCTGATCATGGCCAGGGCCGTTGCCGAGGCGGGCGATGCCGGTGGCGACGCGCTGGCCGACTATCTGGAAAGCCCCGAGGCGCAATTCGACCTGATGAAGACCCGCAAGGGCTATTTCCGCCCGTCGGATCACCAGCTGATCCAGGAGATCTACGCCATCACGGCGCTGCCCGCGGACGAGGTGCAGAACAAGTGGGACATCTTCACCACCTCGGATCCGCTGCCCGGACCCGATCAGCCGCTCGAGACATTGGCCACGAGCGTCACCGGCGGGACCTGCTCGCTCTGAACGCGCCAGAGGCGGGAGGCATCGGCCGCCCGCCCGATTTTTCCGGGACAGGACACGGGGAGGTATCGCACCGCCATGTTGGGGCTATTCGTTGCTCAGGTGCTGAACGGGCTGCTTGACGGGACCTATTATCTGCTGATCGCGCTGGGGCTGTCGCTGATCTTTTCGCTGGGAGGGATCATCAACCTCGCGCATGGGGCCTTCTTCGCGATCGGCGCCTATCTGGCGATCACGATCGCGCCCTTCGCCGGGTTCTTCGGGGCGCTGGTGCTGGTGCCGCTTCTCGTGGCGGGGCTTGGCATGGCGACCGAGCGCACGCTTTTCACCAGGTTCTACCGGGCCGATCCGCTTTATTCGCTGTTGCTGACCTTCGGTCTCGCCATGGTGATCGAGCAGGGGCTGCGCTGGATCTTCGGCGCCTCGCCGCAAAGCTTCAACATGCCCGAGATCCTGCGCGGGCAGGTCTTCTTCGGAGACTTCATCTATTCGCGCTACAGGATCTTCCTGATCGTCGTGGCCGTGGTCACGGTCGGAGCGCTCTGGGTGCTGCTGAACCGGACCGCCTTCGGCCGGATCGTGCGCGCGGGCGTGCAGAACCCCGAAATCGTCGGCGCGCTGGGCATCTCGCTGCGTCCCTACCTGTCGGTCGTGGCCGGGATCGGGATCGGGCTTGCCGGTCTCGCGGGCGTGCTGCTGGCGCCGATCTACACGATCCATCCGGCGATGGGCGCCGAGATCATCACGCTGGCCTTCGTCGTGGTGGTGATCGGCGGGCTCGGATCCTTCTGGGGGGTCATCATCGCCGCGGTGCTGGTGGGGCTGACCAAGGGCCTGCTGGTCGCCGTCGGGCTGTCCTCCTGGTCCACCGCCGCCATCTATCTGTTGATGTTCGTCGTCCTGATGCTGCGCCCGCGCGGCCTGCTGGGCGAACGCATCCTCCGTTTCGAGTAGATCCCCATGACCCGCATCCATCCGCTTCTGATCGCGGGCGCCGCGTTGATCGCGCTGCCCTTCGCCATCCAGGCCGCGGGCCTGACATTCACATCGGCAACCGAGGTCGTGGTCTACGGCCTGGCCTGCATGGGGCTCAACGTCCTTGCCGGGCGGACCGGCCTGTTCAGCTTCGGCCATGGCGCCTGGTTCGGGCTGGGGGCCTATGTCGCCGGGCTCAGCTCGCTGGCGATGGGAGGCGCCTTCTGGCTGCCCCTGCTGATCTCGGTCGGCGCGACGGCGCTGATCGCGGCGGGGTTCGGCTCTGTCATGTTGCGGCGCTCGGGGGTCTATTTCTCGCTCATGACGCTGGCGCTGTCCGCGCTGGGTTTCTCGATCGCGTTCCGCTGGACCGAGGTGACGGGGGGCGAGAACGGGCTGGGCGGGATCGACCGGCCGTCTTTCGCGGGCCTCGATTTCGAGATGTCTGAGCCCTATTACTGGCTCGTCGCGGCCATTGCATTTGCCATGCTGGTCCTGCTCTGGCGGGTCAACAACTCGCCCCTCGGAACCGTCCTCAGGGCGATCCGCGAAAACGAGCAGCGCACGCGCTTCCTCGGCTACAGGGTCGACCGCTACAAGCTGGCGGCCTTCGTGCTGTCGGCCTCGATCACCGCGCTGGCGGGCGTGCTTCTGCTTTACAAGAACCGCATGACCTCGGCCGAACCCATGTCCGTGGTCTTTTCGGGCGAGTTGCTGGCCATGGTCGTGATCGGCGGCATGCGCGGCTTTCTCGGCCCGGCGCTGGGCGCGCTGTTCTATATCCTCTTCCGCGAATATCTCTCGATCTACACCGACAACTGGCTGTTCTGGTTCGGTCTCGTCTTCGTGGGCTTCGTCCTCTTCGCCCATGACGGCCTGATCGGCATTCCCGGCCAGATCCGGCGCCATCTGCGCCCGCCGCCCGAAAGCCATGCCGCGATGGCGGGGCGCAAGGCCGAGACCCATCCGCTTCCGGCCTTCCTGAAGCCAAGCGACCATGTCGACGGGCCGCTTTTGGTGGCCGATGGCATCTCGAAATATTTCGGCGGCTTCAAGGCCGTGGACGAGGTCAGCATCGCGGTTCGCGACCGCTCGCTTCATGCGCTGATCGGGCCCAACGGCGCGGGCAAGACCACCGCCTTCAACCTGCTTTCGGGTCTTTACGAACCCAGTGCGGGCAGCCTGACGCTTGCCGGCGCCCCCCTGTCGGGCCGCACCCCCGAAGAGGTCTCGGCGGCCGGGCTTGGCCGAAGCTTCCAGATCACCAATCTGTTTCCGTCGCTCAGCGTAAAGGAGAACATCCGCCTCGCGGTGCAGGCGGCCTCGCCCCGGCGCATGAACCCGCTGATCCGCGCCGAGGGGCTCGAGGAGGTCAACGACCAGACCGCGCAGATCCTCGACTATGCCGGGCTGGCAGGCATGGAAACGGCCGAGGCCGCGTCGCTGTCCTATGGCGGTCAGCGGCTGCTGGATCTGGGGCTTGCGCTTGGAAACCACCCCCGCATCCTGCTGGCCGACGAGCCGCTGGCGGGGCTGTCGGTGGCCGAACGCGAACGCATCGGACGCTTGCTGAAGGCGTTGTCGGCCGACATCCCGGTCCTGCTGGTCGAACATGACATCGACCGTGTCTTCGAGCTGGCCGACCGCGTGACGGTGATGAACGAGGGGCATGTCCTGCTCGACGGAACGGTCGAAGAGACCCGGTCCGATCCGCGCGTGCAGGAGGTCTATATCGGCTCGGGCACATCGGCGGTGGCGGCGCGGCCCCGTGTCAGCGCGGCGCATGACAAGGTTCTGCTTTCCCTCGACGGGGTGAATGTCAGCTATGGCAAGAGCCATATCCTCCACGATGTCAGCTGCGCGTTGCGGCAGGGCGAGATCCTTGCCCTTCTGGGCCGGAACGGCGCGGGTAAGTCGACGCTGCTGAAGGCCCTGATCGGCATCGCGCCGGTCGGCAGCGGCGAGATCCGGCTGGATGGCACGGTCGTTTCCGGCCTGTCCTCGGCAGAGATGGCGCGCTCGGGCATTTCCTACGTGCCGCAGGGGCGGGGCCTGTTCGCCGGCATGTCGGTGGGCGAGAACCTCGAGCTCGGCCGGATCAAGCGCCGGAAGGGCCATGGCGTTCACTGGACCGACGAGCGCATCTTTTCCTATTTCCCGCGCCTGAAGGAACGGATCGACACGCCCGCCGACTATCTTTCGGGCGGCGAGCAGCAGATGGCCGCGGTGGCGCGCGCGCTTGCCGGCGACACCCGCGTTCTCTTGCTGGACGAGCCGTTCGAGGGGCTCTCTCCCGCCGTCGTCGAGCAGCTTTTCGAGACCTTCGACCGCCTGCGGCAGGAAGTGTCGATCATCATCGTCGATCACAATCTCGATCTCGCGCTGACCCTGTCGGACCGGACGGTGGCGCTTGAACGGGGCAGCATCATCCATGAAGGCCCCTCTGCTGCGCTGGCGACCGATATCGACCTTCGCCGCAAGGTTCTCTGGCTCTGAGAAAGGAAAACCCATGACGGAAACGGTGGCCATCATCGGCGCGGGTCTGATCGGCCGGTCCTGGAGCGCGCTTTTCGCCCGGGGCGGGTACGAGGTGCGGGTCTGGGACCCGGATGCAAAGGTTCTCGACCGCTTTCGGGCCGACACCGAAACGCTCTGCGAGACACTGTCGGCCGAGGGCATGCTGGACGATCCGGCCGCAACGCTGGCCCGGGTCAGGGTCTGTCCGACGCTCGAGGAGGCCGTGGCCGAGGCTGTCCATGTGCAGGAGAACGGGCCCGAGCGGATCGAGGTCAAGCAGGAGCTTTTCGCGCGGCTCGACGCGGCCTGCCCGGAGGGGGCGGTCATCGCCTCCTCGACCTCGGCCATCGTGCCCTCCCGCTTCACCGCCGATCTGGGGGGGCGGGCCCGGTGTCTGGTCGCCCATCCGGTGAACCCGCCGCATCTGATCCCGGTTGTCGAGCTCTGTCCCGCCCCCTGGACCGCGGCGGAAACCCTCGACCGGGCCGAGGCGATCTATGCCCGGATCGGACAGGTTCCGGTGCGCATGACCGGGGAACGCGACGGGTTCGTGCTGAACCGGCTGCAGGGCGCGCTTTTGGGCGAGGCGCTGCGGCTTCTGGGCGAAGGCGTGGTCGGCGTCGAGGGGCTCGATGCCACGATCCGGCATGGGCTCGGCCTGCGCTGGGCGCTGATGGGCCCGATCGAGACCATCGACCTGAACGCGCCGGACGGGCTTGTCGACTATGTCGCCCGCTATGGCGATTTCTATGCCGATATCGTGGCCGAGCCGCTGGGACGCGAGGTGTTCTCGGTCGAGACCGCCAGCCGGATCGCGGCGTCCTGGGCCCGGGATCGCGACCCGCAGGATATCCGCAGACGCCAGGACCGGCGCGACAGGCGGCTTGCCGCCTTGCGCCGGCACCTTGCTTCCGAAACGACCCAAACCTCAGGAGCGTAGAATGGCCAAACCCCGCAAGGTGATCATCACCTGTGCCGTCACCGGCGCGATCCACACGCCGTCAATGTCCGAGTTCCTGCCGGTCACGCCGGCCGAGATCGCGGATGCCGCGATCGGGGCCGCCAAGGCCGGCGCGGCCGTCGTGCATCTGCATGCCCGCGACCCCGGGGACGGCCGTCCCGACCAGTCGCCCGAAGCCTTCGCGCCCTTTCTCGGGGTCATCAAGCAGGCCTCGGATTGCGTGGTGAACATCACCACCGGCGGCGCACCGACCATGAGCATCGAGGAACGCGTGCGCCCGGCCGAGACCCACCGGCCCGAGATCGCCTCGCTCAACATGGGCAGCATGAATTTCGGGCTCTTCCCGATGCTCAAGCGCTTTCCCGATCTGAAACATCAATGGGAGCGCGACTATGTCGGCAACAAGAACATCATCTTCAACAACGCCTTCGGACAGATCGAGTACATCCTGACGACGCTGGGACCGCTTGGCACGAAGTTCGAGTTCGAATGCTACGACACGGCCCATCTCTACAATCTCAAGCACTTCCTCGACGAAGGCCTGGTCGAGGGACCCTTGTTCATCCAGACGGTCTTCGGCCTGATGGGCGGGATCGGCGCGCATCCCGACGATGTCATGCACATGAAGCGCACGGCCGACCGCCTGTTCGGCGACCGGTATATCTGGTCCGTCCTCGGCGCCGGCAAGAACCAGCTTCCGATTGCCGCGATGGCGGCCGCGATGGGCGGCAATATCCGCGTCGGGCTCGAGGATTCGCTCTGGATCGGCCCCGGCCAGTTCGCGCAGAGCAATGCCGAGCAGGTCGCCAAGGCCTGCCAGATCATCGAGGGCCTGGGGCTCGCCCCCGCCACGCCCGACGAGGCCCGCGAGATGCTGGCCCTCAAGGGCGCGGAAAGGGTCGGCTTCTAGGCTCGGTCGGGTCGGCGCCTCGGGCCAGTTCTTCGGGCGGCGCCGCGCTTCTTGCCGCGAGGCTGGACTGGCTGGCCCGGAGCATCATCTCTTCACGGTCCGGCAAAACGCCCTCGGACGGGACAGGGTATGTACGGGATCTGCAACCCGAGCCGCGCCTGGCGTCGGCCCGGCGTCGAATGATCCGGCACCAGCCGGTCGAGCCCGGCCATCTGGATCAGGCTTTCGACCGGCCCGGCCGTTTGCCGAAGCGGAAGGCCGAAGAGCCCTTTCAGTGTGAGGCGTACCTGGACCGCTGCATCAGAGACCCTCTCGGACCGCCCAGGCTTACCGGTCGTTCCGGCGTGCCAGACTGTGTCGCGATCAAACCAGACAGAGAGTGCGCCTCGCTGGCGGAGCGCGAAATTGTCGTCGGACCAGTTCGTCATGTGATATCGAATGGGAGGGGGCTTCGGTATGCCGAGGATTTAACACGTTGGATTTGCTAAGTTAATCATCATTAAGGCTTTGTGCAACAAGACCCCTTTTCACCTACAAATTCGCAAGCTGCCTCAAGACCTTCAGCGGTCTCACGCCCTACGAGTACATCTGCAAACTCCGGATTTCAGAGCCAGACAGATTCAATGTCGATCCGATTCAACAGATGCCGGGACTGAACACCTAGGCGCTAAGCAGGCCGTGCCGTTGATGATGCTCGCGTCCATGCCGCCGGACTTCGTCGGCTACTTGTATAGCGTGGCGCTGCTCATGCCATGTGCGCGGCACAGCTCGGCGGCAGAAACGCCCTCTTCCATCTGACACAAAACGCCCATGATCTGGGCCTCGGTGAAACGAGTCTTCTTCATCGGAAGCTCCTCAGTCATCCTGACGAGAAAACTCTATCTCCCATCCACCTAAGACCGGGGGGATTACCCATCCCCGACAGCAGGCAGGATCATTCCGGCCGCGGACACCGTCATTTCGCCCAATCAGCAGCCCTCATGTCCGAAGGGCAAGTATCCCGGTGCCGTCCCACGCCCCTGGCGCCGCCCCGTCGGCCGGTCGGCGGCCGTGTCAGTGCCAGTCGCGGCAGACATATTTGATTTCCATGAAGGCCTCCATGCCGCGTCGGGCGCCCTCGCGGCCGATGCCCGACTGCTTCATGCCGCCGAACGGGATCGGCGCGCCGGTGACCTTGGTCCGGTTCACCGCGACCATGCCGTATTGCAGCGCCCGCGAGACCCTGTAGATCCGGCGCGGATTCAGGCTGTGGACATAGGCGACAAGACCGAACTCGCTGTCATTGGCGCGGGCGATCACCTCGTCCTCGGTGTCGAAAGGGGTCAGCGCGGCAACCGGTCCGAACGTCTCCTCGCGCATGATCTTCGCATCATGGGGCACGTCGGTCAGCACCGTCGGCGCGTAGAACAGATCGCCCAGGGGCAGGCGCGAGCCGCCGCAGGCGAGCCTGGCCCCCTTTGCAAGGGCGTCGGCCACGTGCTCCTCCTGCTTGGCAACGGCACCTTCGTTCATCAGCGGGCCGATATCGGGATCGTCCATGCCGCGGCCGACGGTCAGGGCCTGGGTGGCCGCGGTGAAGCGGCGGCAGAATTCGTCATAGACGGGACGCTCGACATAGATCCGGTTGGCGCCCAGGCAATCCTGCCCCGAGGTCGCGAACTTGGCCTTGATGGTCTCGGCCACGGCATGATCGAGCTCGGCGCCCGAGAAGACGATCACCGGGGCATGGCCGCCCAGCTCCAGCACCAGCCGTTTCACGGTGGCGGCCGATTGGCGGTAAAGCAGCCGGCCGATCTCGGTCGAGCCGGTGAAGGACAGGGCCCGCACGCGGGGGTCCTCGGTCCAGGGGCCGACGATGGTGGCGGCATCGCCGGTCACGACATTGAAGACCCCGGGCGGCACGCCCGCGCGCGCGGCCAGTTCGGCCAGCGCCAGGGCCGAATGCGGCGTCTCGGCGGAGGGATGCGCCAGTACCGAACAGCCCGCCGCCAGCGCCGCCGCGGCCTTGCGGGTCAGCATCGCCGCCGGGAAGTTCCAGGGCGTGATCAGCGCCACCACGCCGACGGGTTCCAGCCAGAGCTCGACCTCGGCATCGGGCAGATGCGAGGTGACGCCCTCGATATTGGGGCGCTTGGCCTCCTCGGCGTAGAATTCGATGAAGGAGGCGGCATAGTCGATCTCGCCGCGGGCCTCGGACAGCGGCTTGCCCTGTTCGACGGTCATGATCCGGGCCAGATCCTCGCGCGCCTCGGTGACCAACTCGAACCAGCGGCGCAGGATCGCCGACCGGTCCTGGGGCAGGGTCCCGGCCCAGACGGGAAAGGCGGTCTGGGCACTGTCGATGGCGGCGCGGGACTGCTCGGCGGACATCGCGGCGACGCTGCCCAACACTGCGCCGTCGGCGGGGTCGCGGACCTCGAACCGGCTCTCGGAGCAGACCCAGTCCCCGCCGATACGGGACCTGTCGCGCAGCAGGTCGCGGTCGGAAAGCCCGGTCCGGTCGGCGATGGTATTCCCTGTCATGCGAGTTCTCCTTTCCCGCCAAGCCTCGCATGCAAGGCCGCGTCGAGAAACCCTTGACCTGCGAAGGGCGGACCCTAGCGCGCGGCGACTGCGCCGCCGGGACAGGGCGCGGACGGGACAGGAACGGAGGGTGGGCTAACCTTACCCGGCGCGGCGCGCCCCGCGCAGCATCCGGGCGAGCTGGCGCAGGAGCGCGATGCTCCAGAGACCGATGGTCAGCGCGCCCAGCACGGCCGAGGCGGGCCGCTCGAAGAAGCCCGCAAGCGAGCCCTGGGTGCTGATCAGCGACTGCATCAGGTTCTGCTCGACGATCCGGCCCATCACGATGCCGAGGACCGCGGGCGCCAGCGGCAGACCGGCCGCGTTCATGCCCACCGCCAGCGCGCCCAGCCCCAGCATGACCAGAAGCCCCGACATGTCGTTGTTGATGGCAAAGGCGCCGAGGCAGGCCAGCACCAGCAGCGTGGGCGCGATCACCGCGGTCGGGACCCTCAGCACCAGCCCCGCCATCCGGATCGCGATCCAGCCGAAGGGCAGCAGCATCAGGTTCGCGAGGAAGAAGACCAGAAACACCGCATAGACGATCTGTCCGTTCTCGACGAAGACCATCGGCCCGGGATTGACGCCCTTGAGGTACAGCACGCCGATGGCGATGGCGGTGATGGTGTCGCCCGGAATGGCGAAGACCAGCGCCGGGATCCAGGCCCCCGCAAGCGCTGCGTTATTGGCCGAACCACCGGCGACGATGGGCTCGATATGGCCCTTGCCCCATTTCTCGGGCTCGCGCGTCGCCCGGCGGGTGACGGCGACCGAGATCCAGGCCGCGATATCGGCCCCCGCCCCCGGCAGCGAGCCGATGGCCGTGCCCATGACCGAGCCGCGCAGGCTGGGCCACCAGTGACGCCGCCCGGCCCGCGCGATCTTCATCAGCGCCGATCCGGGCTCGGCCTCGGGCAGCTGGTGGCGCGGGCTGCGGTCGGACAGCAGCCGCAGGATCTCGGGCAGGGCGAACATGCCGATCAGCGCGGGAATGAAGGAAATCCCCTCCAGCAGCGCCCAGGACCCGAAGGTGAAGCGCGGATAGCCGGTGGTGTAATCCATGCCGACGCAGGCGATCAGCAGGCCGATCATCAGCGCGCCCATCCCCTTGAGCAGGTCGTCGCCCGCCACCAGCACGGCACAGCTGAGCCCCAGACAGCCCAACCAGAAGAATTCGAAGCTGGAAAAGCTCAGCGCGAAATCGGCCAGAAGCGGGGCGGCGGCAATCAGGATCACGGTGCCGATCACGCCGCCGATCATGCCGAAGACCGCCGAGGCGCCGATGACGAAGCCCGCCTCGCCCTTCCGGACCAGCGCATTGGCATCGGTCATGTAGGCGGCCGAGGCAGGCGTGCCGGGGATGCGCAGAAGCGCGCCCGGAATGTCGCCCGCGAAGATCGACATCGCCGCCGCCGAGACGATCGAGGCAATGGCCGCGACCGGCGACAACAGGAAGGTGATCGGGATCAGCAGCGCCACCGCCATGGTCGCGGTCAGCCCCGGCAGCGCGCCCACGACGAAACCGAAGAACGAGGCGATCACGATCGACAGGATCGTGTCGGGAGTGGCGATCAGCGCCATCGCTCCGATCAGGTCGCCCGCCATCACAGCACTCCCGTCAGCGGCCCCGAGGGCAGCGGCACCCGCAGCAGCACCCGGAAGATCAGATCGAAGGCGACGGTCAGCCCGACGGCCAGCGTCAGCGACAGGACCGGGCGGCGATAGACCGCCAGCAGCCCCGAGATCAGGATGGCGAAGACGAGGATCTGGCTGCCCAGCCGCTCGGCCAGAAAGACCACGGCCAGCACCGAGGCCACTATATAGAGTGTCGCCAGCAGGGCGCGGCGGATCTCGCCATTGCTGGGCAGGTCCAAGAGGGCGGGCAGCCCGCCTGCCGCCCGCGCCCCGCGCAGAACGAGGCCCCCGCCGAACAGCACCAGCCCGATGCCGATGAGGCGTGGAAACAGGTCGGGGCCGTAGATCTGGCCCGCGACCCGCGGGAAGCCCGCAACATACCAGATCACCGCGCCGCCCAGCGCCGCCAGCAGCGCCCCGGCCAATGCGTCATGGATCCGCATCGCGTCGCCCTTCCCGGCTCAGTCGTTCAGCCGGTCGAAGATGGCCTGCATCTTGGCCAGATCCTCGGCCATGAAGGCCTCGAATTCGGGACCGGGCCGCCAGACATGCTTGAAGCCGCGCTCTTCGAGGGTGGCCACGAAACCGTCGCAGTTGGCGGCCTTCTCGACGGCGGCGCTCAGCACCTCCAGCGCGGCCGGATCCATGTCCTTCGGTCCGGTCACGCCGTGCCAGAGCCCGTAGGTATAGTCGATGCCCTGCTCCTGCAGCGTCGGCACCTCGGGGAAGATCGCCACCCGCTCGGCCGCCATGGTCGCCAGCGGCCGCAGCTTGCCCGCCTCGATCAGCGCGCGGGCCTCGACCAGCGAGGCGGTCGAGAAGTCGCTATTGCCCGCGGCGACGTCGAGATGGCCCTTGGTGCCGCCCTGGGTCGGCACCCAGATCACCTGATCGGGCGCCATGTCCAGCGCGAACATGAGCCCGAGGAACCCCGCATGCCAGCTTGCCCCCGGCGCGGCGCCGGTGCCCTTGATGGTGGCGGGATTGTCGCGGATCGCGGTCACCAGATCGCCCATCGTCCGGTAGGGCGCATCGGCCGCGACGGTGACGCTGCCCGGCAGCTCGTTGGTCTGGCCAAGCGCGGTCATGTCGGCATGGGTCAGATCGGTCAGCCCCTGCGGCTTGTAAAGCGAGATGTCCGAGGCGATCAGCCCGATGGTGTAGCCGTCAGGCCGGGCATGGGCGATGGCGGTCTGCCCCGGAATGCCGCCGCCGCCCGCGCGGTTGACCACATTGACCGGCTGGCCCAGTTCCTTTTCCAGCTCGACCGCCAGCGTCCGCGCCACGATATCGGTGCCGCCGCCCGCCGGATAGGGCACGATCAGCTGCACCGGCCGGTCGGGAAACTCGGCCCAGGCCGCCCCCGCCGCCAATGTCAGCGAAAGCCCCGCGATCAGTGCCTTTGTCCTGGTCATGTCCTTGTCCTCCCTCGTTTCAAGTCAGTCCGGGCAGGTCGAGCCCGTAGGTATCGGCGGCCGTCCCGGCAAAGAAGGCCCGGCGGTCGGCCTCGGGCAGATCCGAGGTCACGGCCATGAAATCCGCGATCAGGTCGGGAAAGCTGCGGAACATGCCGTCGACCGGCATGTTGCTGGCAAACATCGCCCGCCCGGCGCCGAAGGTCTCGATGCAGGTCAGGATCACCTCGCGCTGCGCCTCGGTGGTCCAGGCCTCGCCCGGCACGCCAAGGCCGCTGACCTTGATCCGGATATTGGGCCGGGCCGCCGCGACCGAAAGCGCACGGCGCCACTGGGCCAGCACCGCCGGATCACGGCTGCCGGGCACGCCGGCATGGTTGATCACGATCATCGTGTCGGGAAAGTCGCGGGCCAGTTCGGCCGCGTCGGGCAGGTGCCAGAACGGCGTCTGCAGCTCGAAATGCAGGCCATGGGCGGCAAGCCCGGCATAGCCGCGGCGGAAGTCGGGGCAGCGCATCGAACCCGGCAGCGCGTGGCCCTCGTGCCAGTCGGCGGCGCGGGCGAAGGCCCTGGGCTTGTGACGAAGCGAACGGACCAGCGGAAAGGCGGCCTGCGCCGCGATCAGGTCCTGCGCCTCGGGGCGGTCCAGCCAGACCTGTGCGGTCATTGCCGCGGGAAAGCCGGTTTTCGCATGCAGATCGGCGATCCAGCGGGCCTCGCCCAGCGGATCCTCGGGGGTCCATTCGGCCTCCATGTGGATGGCGGCGGCGATGGTCCAGGGCCGGGTCGCGGCACGGTAATCGGCGGGCAGGTAGTTCCGCTTGACCGCGGAATAATCGCCATAGCGATGCGGGTGCAGCACGTCCTCGGCCAGCCATGGATGCTTGCCAAGCGACAGATCCCACATGTGGCAATGGGCATCGACGATCTGAACCGTCTCGGCTCCGGCGCGGCGTGTCATGGCTCCTCCCTCGGCACGTCTCGGGAGGAGATTTGCATGCAATATTGGAATAATGTCAAAGAAATTTCACGGAAACCGCAATATTTCTTAACTCTTGCATGCAGATCAGTGGTTTGGGGTCGCCGCCTCAAGGGCGTGTCGCGCGACTTTCCAACCGGCGCGATGGTGCGCGCGAAGCAACTCCCTCAGAAGGGGACCTTCGCGCCGCTGCAACGCGTCGAGGATCTGGGCATGTTCCTGAACCGCCCGCGCCCAGCGGCCGTGATCGCGGTTGCCCGCGAAGCGGAACCGACGGATCCGCGCGCTTTCGCTGGCATAGACCCGCGACAGCGCCTCGTTCTGCGCGGCGTCGATGATCTTCTGATGGATCGCCTGGTTGATGTGGAAATACTCCATCAATGCCCGGCGCCCGAAGGCCTCGCCCATCCGCGCGTCAAGCTCGGCGATTTCCTCGATCATTTCGGGCGTTGCATGCTCGACCGCACGCTCGGCGCCGATGCTTTCCAGCCCGATCAGGATTTCCAGGGAATCCTCGACATCCTCGGGCGACAGCCGCACCACGGTGGCCCCGGCATTGGGTCGGATCGATACCAGCCCCTCGCCGTCGAGGATCTTGAACGCCTCGCGCAGCGGCGTGCGCGAAATCCCCAGCCGCTCGGTCAGCACACGCTCGTTGATCCGTTCGCCGGGCGGGATCTCGCCGCTGACGATCAGGTCCCGGATGAATTGCGTCACCAGGATCGAGCGCTGACCCCGCGGCCAGGCCGCAACTTCCTCCGACATCGCCTGCCACTTGTCCCCCACCGCATGCCTCCGTGATTGCATGCAATGACCCTAAAAAACCCCCGACGAGAGAGCAAGGTTGTTGACGTTCGGTTTTTTGCATGCAACTCATTCCGGAAAAGCCGATTCCGGCGATGAATGAGGGCCAGACCCCAAGGATTGCGTGCGAAACGTCTCAGGACGCGGCGCGATCCTTCAGCCAATCCGAGGACGGGAATGAACTACCACACCTATTTCAGCGCCGGGGACCGCATGGTGGAAGCCTGCGTGATCGGCACCGGCGGCTTCGGGCGCAGTTTTCTGGCCCAGGGTCGCAAGGTTCCGGCGCTGTCGGTCCGGATCGGCGTCGATGTCAGCGCCGAGATCGCGGCCGAGGCGATGCGCGATGTGGGCATTCCCGAGGACCGGATCCGCATCGTGACCGGCGCCGCCGAGGCGCTGGCCGCCTTCGAGGCCGGCGCCCATGTCGCGGCGGGCGATTTCGCCCATGTTGCCGGGCTGCCCTTCGAGGTCGCGGTCGAGGCCACCGGCAATCCGGTTCACGGCGCCCGCCATGCCCGGCTGGCGATCGAGGCGGGCAAGCATGTCGCCATGGTCTCGAAAGAGGTCGACAGCGTGGTCGGCCCCGGCCTTGCCGCCATGGCCGCCGAGAAGGGGCTGATCGTGACGCCGGTCGACGGCGACCAGCCGAGCCTGCTGATCGGGTTGATCACCTGGGCCGAGACGCTCGGGCTCGAGATCGTCGCGGCCGGAAAGTCGAGCGAATACGATTTCGTCTTCGACCGTGGGACCGGCACCATCCTGTGCAACGGCCAGACCTATCCGGCGGCGGATTTCGCTCCTTACGCCCGGATGGGCGATATGGAGGCGGCCGCGCTGGTCGCCGCCCGGGGCGAGGCCGCCCGGACCCTGCCGCAGCGCGCGGTGCCCGATCTCTGCGAGATGACCGTGGTCGCCAATGCCTGCGCCATGGGCGTCGACACCCCCGAGCTGCATTGCCCGATCGCCCGGATCGACGAGGTGCCCTCGATCCTCTGTCCGGTCGCCGATGGCGGCATCCTCGGCCGCGCGGGGGTTCTCGATGTCTTTCACTGCCTGCGCGAACCGGGCGAGATCAGCTTTGCCGGCGGCGTCTTCGTGGTGATCCGCTGCGATCATGCCGACACCTGGGAGGTGCTGCGCGAGAAGGGCCATATCGTCAGCCGCAACGGCCGCACCGCGATGGTCTTCCTGCCGCGCCACCTGCTGGGGCTCGAGGCCGCGACCTCGATCCTCGAGGTCGGGCTGCGCGGCGTCTCGAGCGGCACGTCCCGGCCCGCCCATCACGCCGATCTGGTCGCCCATGCCGACCGCGACCTGGCCGCGGGCCATGTCCTGAAGATGGGCGGCCATCACCATTCGATCGACGCCGTCTCGGCCCGGATCCTGCCCGGCGGACCGCTTTCCGAGGACAGCCCGGCGCCATTCTACCTGGCCTCCGACTGCCGCCTCCTGCGCGACGTGCCCGCTGGCGAGCCGATCCGGATGCGGGATATCGAGATCCCCGAGGACAGCCCCCTTGCCGCGCTTCGCGCGCTGCAGGACAGCCATTTCGCACCGTCCGGCCAGACCGCCTGACCGGCACCAGATCACGACACGGGAGGAACCGTCATGACCCTGAACCGACGCAGCTTCATTGCCGCCGCCGGCGCCGCCGGCGCCCTGCTGGCCGCGCCCTCGATCCTCGGCGCGGCGGGCAAGATCACCCTGCGCATGGGGCATCCCCATCCCGAGACCGACAGCTGGCAGGACACCGCGCTCTGGATGGGCGAGACCCTGGCCGAGAAATCCGGCGGCGAGATCGGCCTGCAGGTTTTCCCCAACGGCCTGCTGGGCAATGACCCGACGATGATCAACTCGGTCCGGGCCGGCGCGCTCGACATCATGGTCACCGGCAACCCGTTCTTCACCAGCCTCGCGCCCGAGCTGAACGTGCTCGACCTGCCCTATCTGTTCCACGACCGCGACCATGTCGCCCGCGTGCTGGACGGCGAGATCGGCGACCGCCTGCGGACCGATTTCGAGGGCACCGGGCTTTACGCGCTGGCGCTGTGGGAAACCGGCTGGCGCCATGTCACCAACAGCCGCCGCCCGGTCGCGACCCCCGAAGACATCAAGGGGCTGAAGATCCGCACCACGCCGAACCCGGCCCATATCGAGGCGTTCCGGCTGCTGGGGGCGGTGCCGACCCCGATGGCCTTCACCGAGCTGTTCACCGCGCTCGAGATGGGGGCGGTCGATGGGCAGGAAAACCCGACCACGCTGATTCTCAACTCGCGATTCTACGAGGCGCAGAAGTATCTTTCCCTGACCCAGCATGCTTTCACCGCGGCGCCGCTGGTGACCAATGCCGCCAAGCTGGACGCCATGGACGAAGACATGCGCGCCCTGCTGATCGAGACCGCGCAGGAAGGCGCCAGACGCCAGCGCGCGCTGAATGTCGAACGCGAGGTGACCAGCCTTGCCAAGCTGCGCGAGGAAGGCATGGAGGTGGTCGAGACCCCCGACCGCCAGGCCTTCCGCGCCATCGTGGCCGAGCCGGTACAGGCCAGCTTCGGCGAGGAGTTCGGCTCGGAGCTGATCGAGCAGATCAACGCCGCCGCCTGAGCGCCTTGCGCGGCCGGGCCCGAGGCCTCGGAACAGAAGGAAAAGCCATGACTATCGTCGATCTCAGCATGACCGTGGGCCCGCATTTCCGCTGGTCGCCCGAGATTTCGGTGACGGGAGACAAGAGCGCGGGCGACCAGTTCCGGGTGACCCGCCTGTCGACCACCTGTCACGGCTTTTCCCATGTCGATGCCCAGGCCCATTTCATCGAGAACGGCCCCACCATCGAGGCGACGCCGCTCGACCGGGTGGTGGGGCCCTGCCGCATCTTCGATCTCTCGGCGGTCGCGCCCGACGAGGAAATCGGCCCCGAAACGCTGGCCGCGGCCGATCCCGGCGGCGCCGAAGGCGAGATCCTGCTGCTGGCCGCGCAATGGGATCTGAAACGCGATTCGGGTCGCCGCGAATTCTGGACCGAATCGCCCTGGCTGAACCGGGCGGCGGCCGAATACCTGCTGGCGCAAAAGCCCAGCGCGGTCGCCGTCGACTTTCCGCAGGACTACCCGATCCGGCTTCTGCTTGACGGCATCGCCGTGCCCGATGCCGAGCATGTGACCCATGACGTGCTGCTGCGCGCGGGGGTGACGCTGATCGAATATGTCGTCAATACCGCGGCGCTGAAGGGCCCGCGCACCTTCCTCTGCGCGGCGCCGCTGAAGATCGGCAATGCCGATGGCGCCCCGGCGCGGATCTTCGCCATCGAGGACATGGGCTGATGCGCCCAGCCCGCCTTGCGGTTCTGGCGGTCCGCCTCGCCGACCGGGTGCTGGCGGCCGTCGAGGCGGTGCTGGTGCTGGTGCTGGCGGCGATGACGCTGCTGGTCTTCTTCAACGTCGTGCTGCGCTACGGTTTCGATACCGGGATCACCGTCACCGACGAGGTCTCGCGCATGATGTTCGTCTGGATCGCCTTCGCCGGCGGCATCGCGGTCTCGCGGCGCCAGCAGCAGTTGGGCATCGACGTCCTGGTCGCGGCGCTGCCGCCCCTGCCGCGCCGCCTCGCCCATGTGGCGGGCAATCTGGCGGTGCTGGCCTGCTGCCTCGTGCTGGTCTCGGGTGCCTGGACCCAGATGCAGCTGAACTGGAGAAATACCGCGCCGGTCTCGGGCCTGCCGACCGCGATCACCTATGCCGCGCCCTGGTTCGCGGGCATCGGCATCGGCTGCGTCGCGCTGGCCAATGCGCTTGGCGCCGCCTTCGGCCTGACCGGCGGCATCATGGCCTCCGGCAAGGAGGATCCCGGCGCGTGACCACCATCCTGATCTTCGTCGGCGTCCTTCTCGTCACCGCCATCGCGGGCATCCCCATCGCCTTCGGGCTGATGCTGGCGGGCATCGCGATGCTCTGGCAGCTCGGCATGCTCGACTGGCAGTCGATCGCGCTGCAGATGACCAACAGCGCCGACAGCTTTCCGCTGCTGGCGATCCCGTTCTTCCTGCTCGCGGGCGAGGCGATGAACGCGGGCGGGCTGTCGCGGCGGCTGGTCAATCTGGGCCTTGCGCTGGTCGGGCATCTGCGCGGCGGGCTTGGCTATGTCGCCATCGTGACGGCCGTGCTGCTGGCCAGCCTCTCGGGCTCGGCCATCGCCGATACCGCCGTGCTGGCGGGCATGCTGGTGCCGATCATGCGGCAGTCGGGCTATCCGATGGGCCGGGCCTCGGGGCTGATCGCCTCGGGCGGGATCATCGCCCCGGTCATTCCGCCCTCGATCGGCTATATCGTCTTCGGGGTCGCGGGCAATGTCTCGATCACCCGGCTGTTCCTGTCGGGCATCGTGCCCGGCGTCGCCATGGCGCTGGCGCTGACCGCGACCTGGTGGCTGATGTGCCGCCGCGAGAACATGGCCACCCTGCCCCGCCGCACGGGCCCCGAGATCCGCAGCGCGCTGGTCGATGCGGTGGTGGCGATGATGCTGCCGGCGATCATCGTCGGCGGGCTTAAATTCGGCATCTTCACCCCGACCGAGGCCGGTGTGGTGGCCTGCATCTATGCCTTGCTGGCGGGCACCCTCATCTATCGCGAGATCACACTCGGGGTGCTTTACGAGTGCATGCTGAACGCGGTGCGCACGACCGCCGCGGTGATGCTGCTGATCGCCGCCGCTGGGATCACCGCCTATGCCATCACCATCGCGGGGGTGCCGCAGCAGCTGGCGGTGCTGCTCGGACCGCTGGCCCAGCACCAGACCCTGCTGATGCTGGCCATCGTCGTCATCGTGATCCTGGTCGGCACCGCGCTCGATTTCATCCCGACGCTGCTGGTGCTGACCCCTGTGCTGTTGCCCATCGCCAAACAGGCGGGCATCGATCCGGTCTATTTCGGCGTGATCTTCATGATGTCGGCCGCTATCGGGCTTCTGACCCCGCCGGTCGGCGCGGTGCTGAACGTGGTCTGCGCCGTAGCCCGGCAGCAATATGCCGATGTGGTCCGGGGGGTCATGCCCTTCATTGTCGTACAGGTCCTGCTGCTGTTGTTGCTGGTGCTGTTTCCGCAAATCGTCATCCTGCCGGGGCGCTGGCTTTACTAGGCCCGTCCCCGGCCTTTCTCTCATCGCTTCCCGAGGAGGCTGCCATGATCCTGGGTGCCATCGCCGACGACCTGACAGGCGCGACCGACCTGTCGCTGATCCTTGCGCGCAACGGCATGCGCGTGGTCCAGACCATCGGCCTGCCGGACGACCTCGGCGCCGTCGCGGCCGAGGCCGATGCCGTGGTGGTCGCGCTGAAATCCCGCACCATCCCCGCCGACGAGGCGGTCGCGATGTCGCTGGATGCGGCCCGCGCGCTGCAGGCGGCGGGGGCGCGGCGCTTCTTCTTCAAGTATTGCTCGACCTTCGATTCCACCGACGAGGGCAATATCGGCCCCGTCGCCTCGGCGCTGATGTCCCATTTCGACATGGAATGCAGCGTTGCCTGCCCGTCCTTCCCCGAGAACGGGCGCACCGTCTATCAGGGCCATCTCTTCGTCCATGACCGGCTGATCTCGGACAGCCCGATGAAGGACCACCCGCTGACGCCGATGCGCGACCCCGATCTGGTCCGGGTGCTGTCGCGACAGACCGAGCGGCCGGTGCATCTGGTGCCGCTGGCCACCATCCGCGGCGCGCCCGGCGCCATCGCCGCGCAGGTCACCGCGACCCCGGGCATCTTCATCCTCGACGCCATCGACGACAGCGACCTGCGCGCCATCGCCCGCGATCTGGCCGATCTGCCGCTCATCACCGGCGGCTCGGCCGTGGCGATGGGGCTGCCCGACATCTACCGTGCCCGGGGCTGGCTGAGCGCGGCCGCCGCGCAAGCCCCGTTCGAGGCGCCCGCGGGCAAGGGCGTGATCCTTGCCGGTTCCTGTTCCGAGATGACCCGCAAACAGATCGACGCGGCCCGGCGGGCCGGGCTGCCGATGCTGCAGATCGACGCCGAGGGCATCGCCGAAGGCCGGGTCACCGCCGGGACTGTCGTCGATTTCGTCGAAAAGGCCGCCGGGCAGGGGCCGCTGCCGCCCGTCGTCTATTCCAGCGCCGATCCCGGGACCGTGGCCCGCGCCCAGAAGGCGCTGGGACGGATGCGCGCGGGCGAGCTGGTCGAGACCCTTCTGGGCGAGGTCGCGGCCAGCCTCGCCGGGCGCGGTTTCACCCGCATCGTCTCGGCCGGGGGCGAGACCTCGGGCGCGGTCGCAGGCGCGCTTGGCGCCTCGGCGCTCCGGATCGGGCCCGAGATCGATCCGGGCGTGCCATGGGTGATGACGCTGGATGGCGAGCGTCCGCTCTGCCTTGCGCTGAAATCGGGCAATTTCGGCAGCGAAGACTTCTTTCTCAAAGCCTGGGAGCTGCTGGCATGACCGCGATCCTGTCCGAAGCCACCGCCGCGCGCGACCGGATCTGCGCCGCGGGCAAGTCGATCTTCGATCGCGGCCTCACCTTCGGGTCGACCGGCAATATCAGCGTCCGGCTGTCGGACGGCTCGATGCTGATGACGCCCACCAATGCCTGCCTCGGCGCGCTGGACCCGGCACGGCTGTCGCGGTTCTCGGCGGATGGACAATTCCTCGACGGCGACCGGCCGACCAAGGAATCCTTCCTGCACATGTGCATGTATTGCAAGCGCCCCCATTCGAACGCGGTCGTGCATCTGCATTCGACCCATTCGGTCGCGGTCAGCATCCTGGCCGATATCGACGAGGAGGACGTGCTGCCGCCGCTGACCGCCTATTACGTGATGCGGGTGGGCCGCCTGCCGCTGATCCCCTATTTCGCGCCGGGCGATGAAAAACTGGCCCGCGCGGTCGAGGAACAGGCCGGCAGCCATCACGCGGTACTGCTGGCCAATCACGGGCCGGTGGTGGCGGGCGGCAGCCTCGAAGAGGCGCAATACGCGACCGAAGAACTGGAAGAGACTGCCCGGCTGTTCCTGATGCTGCAAGGCCACCGGATCCGTCCCCTCGGCGAGGAAGAGGCCAAGGCGCTGCGCTCGCGCAGCTGAGCGTCACCGGCGGCTACGGGTCGGGCGGCTTTGCCCTGACGCTCCGGTTGCGTCCCGGTTTCGGCCGGGATCCTTGCATCGCGGTCATGGCTGCGATGGACAGCCGGCCTCCGATCATGCCTCTGAAAGAGCATCGCGTCGCCGGGCCTCCGGTCGGCGCGGCCCTGCGACCGGCGACGGGACGGTCGGAAAAATCCGTCGCACAGGCGGGGACGCGGGCCTGATAAGAGGTTCTGATACGGGCCTTGAACTGGCCCGAAGGCGCCCGAGCTGACCGAACACCGGAAGAACGGCAATCTGCGGGCCGTCACCGCCTTGGCCTGCGTCTCTTCCTCGAAAGAACCTTCACCGCCTGGCCTCGCCCTCCGCGCCAAAGCGCTCAGGACAGAGTGACGAAATAGTCGAGCCCTTCGCTGACCAGATGGCAGACCCTCAGTTCGACCACCCGGTCGAGCACATCGACCGCCGCGCGCCGCATCAGCAGAACCGGCGCGCCCTCGCCAAGCTCCAGCGCCGCCGCCACATCGGCCGGGGCGCCCACCGCCCGAAGCTTTTCATCGGCGCGCACGATGATGATCGAATAGGCCCGCTGATACAGCACATAAAGCGCGTTCGGCAGCGGCGCCCGGTCGACAATGCCGGGATAAAGCGCGGGCGGCAGGCAGGAGCGCTCATGCGTGGTCCTGCGGCCGCCGACCGACCGGACCCGGCGGATCTCGATTACCTCCTCGGGCCGCCCGAACAGCGCCGCGCGCTCCTCGGCCGTCGCCTGCCGCCGGATCACGGTTTCCGACACCAGTTCGGGCGCGGTCAGGGTGCCGTCGGGGCTGCGCAGGCGGAAGAAGTTGAACAGCGACATCTCGGGCGTGCGCAGCGTGACGAAGGTGCCGCGCCCCTGCGCGCGCTGCACCAGCCCGCGCTTTTCCAGCTCGCTCAGCGCCTTGCGCGCGGTGCCCTGGCTGACCCCCAGTTCGGCGCCCAGCTGGGTCTCGCTGGGCAGCAGCGCGCCCGAAGGCAGCTCGCCCGATGCGATTCGCGCGACGATGGTGTCGATCACGGTCTGGTAGAGCGGTGTCGCCATGGGTCAGCCTCCTGAACTCCTCGTCAGATAGCATTCCTTCGCAAAGCCGGACAAGTCCATTACAATAAGTCTTGTATAAGAGTAGAGGTACATGTTATCCAGCCCAAGACTTGCAATCTGGGCAGTGAGGAGGACCAGACAGTGGGCAAACCACATCTTCTGAAACACGATCATTCCGACAATGTCGGCGTCGTTGTGGTCGAGGGGCTGACCGCGGGCACCGAGATGCTTTGCGTCGTCACCGCCGACAATTCCGACTTCACGGTGACCGCCAAGGCCGACATCCCGATCGGCCACAAGGTCGCGCTGAGCGATCTGAAGGAAGGCGACACGGTGCTGAAATACGGCGAGGACATCGGCCGGATGGTCGGGGCCGCCAATGTCGGCGAGCACGTTCATGTCCATAACTGCAAGACCAAACGGTGGTGACCCATGCCCTTTGATTTCAAGTCCATGACCGTCAACGCCTGGCGCCGCGAGAACGGCCGCGTGGGCGTGCGCAACCACGTCCTGATCCTGCCGGTGGACGACATCTCCAACGCCGCCTGCGAGGCCGTCGCCAATAACGTCAAGGGCACGATGGCGATCCCGCATGCCTATGGCCGGCTGCAATTCGGCGAAGATCTCGACCTGCATTTCCGCACCATCATCGGCACCGGCGCCAACCCGAACGTCGCCGCCGTGGTGGTGATCGGCATCGAGCCGGAATGGACCCAGGTCATCGTCGACGGCATCGCCAAGACCGGCAAGCCGGTCACCGGCTTCTCGATCGAGCAGAAGGGCGATTTCGAGACCATCCGCGCGGCCAGCTGGAAGGCCAAGGAATACGTGCAATGGGCGACCGAGCTGCAGAAGGAGGCCTGCCCGGTCTCGGATCTCTGGATCTCGACCAAATGCGGCGAAAGCGACACCACCACCGGCCTGTCCTCCTGCCCGACCGTCGGCAACATGTATGACAAGCTGCTGCCCGAAGGGATCTATGGCTGCTTCGGCGAGACCTCCGAGATCACCGGGGCCGAGCATATCTGCGAAAAGCGCGCCGCGACCCCCGAAGCCGGCGCCGCCTTCCGCAAGATCTTCGATGCCTATCAGGACGAGGTGATCGAGGCCCACAAGACCTCGGACCTGTCGGACAGCCAGCCGACCAAGGGCAACATTCTCGGCGGGCTGACCACGATCGAGGAAAAGGCGCTTGGCAATCTCGAGAAGATCGGCCGGAGCTCGACCTATATCGACGCCATGGGCCCCGCGGTCGCGCCCGAGAAAGGGCCGGGACTCTACTTCATGGACACCTCATCGGCAGCGGCGGAATGCGTCACGCTGATGGCGGCGGCGGGCTATGTGATCCACACCTTCCCGACCGGCCAGGGCAATGTCATAGGCAACCCGATCGTGCCGGTGATCAAGATCTCGGGCAACCCGCGCACCCTGCGCACCATGTCCGAGCATATCGATGTCGACGTGACCGGCGTGCTTACCCGCGAGCAGACCATAGACCAGGCCGGCGACGCCCTGATCGAGATGATCCTTCGCACCGCCAATGGCCGCAACACCGCGGCCGAGGCGCTGGGGCATCGCGAATTCTCGCTGACCAAGCTGTACCGGTCGGCCTGATGCGCGTCGTCGTCTCCGAGTTCATGGATACCGAGGCGCTTGCCGGGTTCGGCGAGGAGGTCGAGGTGGTCCATGACCCGGGCCTTGTGGATGACCGGGGGGCGCTCATCGCGGCGCTTCCCGGCACCCATGGCCTGATCGTGCGCAACCGGACGCAGGTCGATGCCGCCCTGCTGGAGGCGGCGCCCGATCTGCGCGTCGTCGGCCGGCTTGGCGTCGGGCTCGACAATATCGACCTCGCTTCCTGCAAGGCCCGGGGCGTCAAAGTCTGCCCGGCGACCGGCGCCAATACCCTGTCGGTTGCCGAATATGTCATCTCGACCGCGCTGTCGCTCTTGCGCGGCGCCTATGGCTCGAAGGCGGCGATGATCGCGGGCGAGTGGCCGCGCAACGCGCTGATCGGCGGCGAGGCCTCGGGCCGGGTGATGGGGCTGGTGGGCTATGGCGGCATCGCCCGCGCGGTGGCCGAGCGCGCCCGCGCGCTGGGAATGCGGATCGCGGCCCATGATCCCTTCCTCGATGCAGCCGACCCGGTCTGGCAGGGGGTCGAGAACTGCACCCTGCCCGAGCTTCTGGCCCGGGCCGACATTCTGTCCCTGCATGTCCCGCTGAGCGAGGGCACCCGCAACCTGATCGGACCCGAGGCGATCTCGGCGATGAAGCCGGGCGCCATTGTCATCAACACCGCCCGCGGCGGCGTGATCGACGAGCCGGCTCTGGCGCGGGCGCTGACCCAAGGCCGGCTTGGCGGCGCCGCGCTCGACGTCTTCGCGACCGAGCCCCTGACCGCCGAGGCCGGAAAGATCTTCGAGGGGGTGCCGAACCTGATCCTGACCCCGCATATCGCGGGCGTCACCGATGAGGGCAATGTGCGGGTCAGCACCGTCACCGTCCGGAACGTGAAGGAGGCGCTTGCCGATGCCCCGGCCTGACGCAGAAATGACCCGCACCGAGGCCGAGGCGCTGATCGCCCGCATCCTCGAGGCCCGCGGCACCTCGGCCCGCAATGCGCAAAGCGTGGCCCGCGCGCTTGTCGCCGCCGAGATCGACGGCCAGGCCGGGCACGGCTTTTCCCGCGTCGCCTCCTATGCGGCGCAGGCCGGGTCGGGCAAGGTCACCGGGGCGGCCTGCCCAGTTGCCCTGCGGAGCGGCGCCCGGGTCGATATCGACGCGCGGAACGGCTTTGCCTATCCGGCCATCGACCTCGCCATATCCGAACTGACCGAGATGGCGCCCGAACACGGCATCGCCATGGCCGCGATCCGCCGCTCGCATCATTGCGGCCAGCTCGGCGCCCATGTCGAACGGCTGGCCGAGGCCGGGTTCGCCGCGCTGATGGTCGCCAATACGCCCAAGGCGATGGCGCCCTGGGGCGGCGGCTCGGCGCTGTTCGGCACCAATCCCATCGCATTCGCCGCTCCGCGCGCCGACGAGCCGCCGCTGGTGATCGACCTGTCGCTGTCGAAGGTGGCGCGCGGCAAGGTGATGGCGGCCTCGAAATCCGGCCAGCCGATCCCCGAGGGCTGGGCGCTCGATGCCGAGGGGCGGCCGACGACCGATCCCGAGGCCGCGCTGGGGGGCACGATGGTGCCCGCGGGCGATGCCAAGGGCGCCGCGCTGGCGCTGGTGGTCGAGATCCTGGCCGCGACCCTGACCGGGGCCAACCGCTCGGACGAGGCCAGCTCGTTCTTCGAGGCCGAGGGCGCGCCGCCCGGCGTCGGCCAGACCATCCTCGCCTTCGACGTCGCGCGGGCGCCGGGCTTCGGCGAACGGCTCGAGGGGCTTCTGGACGCGATGCTGGCGCAGGAGGGCACGCGGCTGCCGGGGGAAAGGCGGCTCAGGGGCCGTTCCGACAGCGCCGGGCGCGTCCGCGTCCCGGGCCATCTGATGGAGGAGCTTTCGACCCTGCCCTCCTGAGGGCAGGCCTTCCCCCGACATCCAAGACCAACAGAGCACGGGGGGCCAGAACCCCGGCCGGCCATATCGACCGCGTCCCGCCTGCCGGGTGCGGAGTTTCTTTGGGAGGAGAACGACATGACCAAGTTCACGCTTTACGCCGCCGCGGGCGCCATCGCGGCCGCGCTGTTCGCAGCCCCCGCCAGCGCCGGGGACTTCCCGCCGGGCCAGGTAGAATACATCATCCCGTTCGGGCCGGGGGGCGAATCCGACATCACCGCCCGGCTGCAACAGCCCTATTTCGAGAAGCTCTACGGCGAACAGATGATCGTGTCCTACAAGCCCGGCGGCGGCGGCGCGGTGGGCTGGTCTCAGCTCAACGGCATGGCGGCGGACGGCTCGGTCATCATGGGGGTGAACCTGCCCCATACCATCATCAAGCCGCTGCAGGGCAATGTCGGCTTCGAGACCGACGACATCGTCAATGCCTACATCTTCCACTACACGCCCGATGCCATCGTGGTGCGCGCCGACAGCCCCTATCAAAGCCTCGACGACCTGATAGCGGCGGCGAAGGAAAGCCCCCGGAAGATCACCTTCTCGGGCTCGGGCAAGGGCACCGCGAACCACCTGGTCTCGGTCCGCTTCGACGAGTTGGCCGGGATCGAGACGACCTATGTCTCGTTCAAGGGCACCGGCGCGGCCGTCACCGCCATGCTGGGCGGGCAGGTCAGCGCCGAATGGGGCTATACCACCGTCGGCGGCGGCCAGGGCGACAAGGTCCGGATGCTGGCCGTCGCCATGGAAGAGCGTCACCCCGCCTTCCCCGATGTGCCGACCTTCCGCGAGCTTGGCTATGACATCGTCTCGGGCGCCTATCGCGGCGTCGCCGTGCCGAAGGACACGCCCGAAGAAACCCGGCAGGCGGTCTCCGACGCCATCGCCGCGATCAATGCCGACCCCGAGTTCCGTCAGAAGATGATCGATGGCGGCTTCGCCCTGATCGACGTGCCCTACGGCCCCGAGATGGATGCCTGGATGAAGGCGCGCGCCGAGGAATACATCCCCGCCGCCAGAGCCGCTGGCGTGATCGACTGATCGTCCGGCAGGGCGGAGGCGGGCGTCCCGGGTCCCGGGCGGTCCGCCCCTCTCTGCCCTTGATTGCGCGGGCCCCGTCCGGGCCCTCATTCCCTCGGCTCACGGAACCCGATCATGCTGGACTTCTTCCTTGCGGCCCTGACGCCGCTCAACCTTCTGCTGGCGCTCGCGGGCGTCGCGGCGGGCACCATCATCGGCTCGGTTCCGGGCCTGACCGCGACCATGGCCGTCGCCGTGCTGGTGCCGCTGACCTTCGGCATGCCGCCCGAAAGCGCGCTGATCCTGCTGGGCGCGATCTACACGGGCGCGATCTATGGCGGGGCCTATGCCGCCATTCTGCTGAACACCCCCGGCACGCCCTCGGCCATCGGCACCACCTTCGACGGCTACCCGATGGCCAAGCGCGGCGACGGCGACCTGGCGGTGACCATCGCCTGCCTGTCCTCTCTGGTCGGCGGCATCGTCGGCGCGTGCGCTCTCTTGCTGCTGGCCCCGCCCCTGGCCGAGGCAGCACTTGCCTTCGGCCCGGTCGAGTATTTCTGGCTGGCGATCTTCGGCCTGTCGCTGATCGCGGCGCTCAGCACCCGCGACTTCCTGAAAGGGCTGATCGGCGCCGCCTTCGGCATCCTGATCGCCATGGTCGGCATTTCCGAAACCTCGGCCGAGGTCCGCTTCACCTTCGGGTCAAACACGCTTCTGGGCGGGATCGAGACGGTCTCGGCGCTGATCGGGCTTTACTGCGTGCCGGTCCTGATCGAGCTGGCCGCGACCTCGGGACGCCATCTCAAGGAAGATACCGGCGGCACCCGCGGCTTCCGCCTGCCCGAGGCGTTCTCGACCCTGATGCGGCACAAGCTCAATGTCATCCGCAGCTCGGTCATCGGCACCCTTGTCGGCGCCCTGCCCGGCGCGGGCGGCTCGATCGCGGGGCTGGTGGCCTATTCCGAGGCCCGCCGCACCGACCGCCGCGCGCCCGCCTATGGCCAGGGCAATCCCGGCGGCATCGTCGCCACCGAAAGCGCGAACAACGCTACCGTGGGCGGCGGCTTCATCCCGACGCTGGTGCTGGGCATTCCGGGCACGCCGCCCGATGCGGTGATCCTCGGCGCGCTGCTGGTGCAGGGCGTCCGGACCGGGCCCACGCTTTTCGCCGACGGATCGAGCATCGTCTACACCTTCATCTTCGGGCTGTTCCTCGCGACATTGCTGATGCTGCCGGTCGGGCTGTTGATCGGCCGCTTCGCCTATCGGTCCATCGTGCGGGCGCCGAAGGCGGGGCTGGTGCCGGTCGTGGCCTTCATGACCATCATCGGCAGCTTCGCGATCCGCAACAGCCTGTCGGATGTCGGCATCATGCTGGCGCTTGGCGTGGTGGGCTGGGTCGCCAACCGGCGCGGCTTCTCGGTCTCGCCCATCGTGCTGGGCCTGATCCTCGGGCGCATCGCCGAAGAGGGCTTCGTGCAGAGCTGGACCATCGGCGATGCCATGGGCAATGTCTGGGGTCAGTTCTTCGGGCGGCCGCTGTCGCTGGTCATCATCGCGCTGACGCTGCTGAGCTTTGTCTACCCGTTCCTGCCGGCCCTGACCCGGGCGCTGCGCCGGCGCGGCACCGCACTGCCTGCCCCCTCGGACAAGCGCGAACCGGCCGACCCGGCCGCGATTCTGCGCGATCTGGCTGGCATCGGCGTCATGGCCGCCATCGCGGGCGTCGCGCTCTGGCAATGCGCGGGCCTCAACCCCGAGGCCGCCGTCTTCCCCCGCACCATCGCCACCGGGATGCTGGTGCTCTGCGGCCTCGCGGCGCTGGAAACGCTGCTGACCCGCCGCGTGGTCGAGGACCGCAGCTACGGCTCGACCGGGCGCCGCGCGGGTGTCGTGCTGTCGATGGCGGCGGGCATCGCGCTGGCGCCGGTGCTGGGCTTTGCCACGGCCGGGATCGCGATGGCGCTGGGGCTGATGCTGAGTTCGGAGCACAACAACCGCAGCCTCAGGGGCTGGGGCCTTCTGGCGCTCAGCGTCGCCGCCGTGATCACCGTCTTCACCATCGGCTTTCGCGAGGCGCTGTCGGTGCCGCTGCCCGGCGGCCTGATCTTCTGACCGCGACAGACCAGAAAGGATTGACCCGTCCCATGACCGATCACCCCGCCACGATGCCCCGCCTCCGGAGCATCCTCGGCCGCGCCGATGCGCTCTGGCCCGGCCTTCTGGTCTGCGGCCTGGCCGCGCTGGCCGCGCAGTTCCTGTCCGACCATTACGGCGCCCCGGCCATGCTGATGGCGCTGCTGCTGGGGCTGTCGCTGCATTTCCTGGTCGAGGATGGCGACCGCTGCGCCGCCGGGATCGGGCTCGCGGCCCGGACCGTGCTGCGGATCGGCGTGGCGCTTCTGGGCGCGCGGATCAGCTTCGAGCTTTTCACCGAGCTCGGCCTGCCGGTGGTCGGCCTTGTCATCGGCGCGCTGGCCGCGACCATGGGCTTCGGCTGGCTTGCCGCCCGGATGCTGGGACGGGGCTGGCGGCTGGCGATCCTGACGGCGGGCGCGGTCTCGATCTGCGGCGCCTCGGCCGCCATGGCCATCGCCGCCGTGCTGCCCAAGAACGAGCTGTCGGAACGCAATCTCAGCTTTACCGTCTTCGGGGTCACGCTTCTGTCGACCGTGGCGATGGTGCTTTACCCGGTGATCGCGACGCTTCTGGGGCTCAGCGACCTGCAATCGGGCGTCTTCCTCGGGGGGACCATCCACGATGTGGCGCAGGTGGTGGGCGCGGGCTTCTCGGTGTCCGACGCGGTCGGCGAGACTGCCACGACGCTCAAGCTGATCCGGGTCTCGATGCTGGCGCCCTTCGTGCTGATCCTGACCCTGGCGCTGCGCGGCGCGGGAGCGCAGGACCAGTCGGGGGCGAAACGTCCGCCGATCCTGCCGGGCTTCGTCATCGCCTTCCTGATCCTCGCCCTGATCAACTCGCTGGGCTGGATCCCGGTGCCCGCTCAGGCGCTGCTCTGGGCGCTGTCGAAATGGGCCATGCTGACCGCGATTGCCGCCGTAGGCATGAAGACCGACCTCAAGCGCATCCTCTCGGTCCCGCCGCAATCGGTGGTGCTGATCTTCCTCGAGACGCTGTTCATCGCGGGGGTGGTGCTGGCCGGGGTGATGGTGCTGCTGTGACGGGCGGGCCGCGCGGCACCCCATGAAGCCTGGAGGCGCGGCAGGACCTTCGCCCGGGACGAGGTCCGAGGCGAGGTCCGGTCGCATCGGCCGGAAGAATGTCCGGGGCCCGGAACCGTCATCGGCCAAAGCCGCGGCGCCGCTTGTGCCGCCGCGGACCGGGGAGGTGGCGGCGGCGCTGCAACATCCGTCCGGATCGTCACGTCCCCGCCTGCCGGCTGCGGGGGCGCCCGCCCCCCGCAGCGCGACCCTGCCCTCCTGTCGCTAGAAAAGCAGGTTGGGCAGCCAGAGCGCGAGCTGGGGCGTTGCAAGCATCAGCGCGATCATCGCCATCAGCGCGAGGATGAACGGGGTCACGCCGATGAACACGTCGGTCAGCTCGCCCCGGCCGCGCACGCCATGCACGACATAGCAGAGCATGCCGATGGGCGGCGTCAGTACCGAGGTCTCGGCGATCAGCACCATCATCACCCCGAACCAGATCGGATCATAGCCAAGGCCGACCACGATCGGCGTGACGATCGGGATCGTCAGCACGATCATTGCCAGGGTGTCCATGAACATGCCCAGCACCAGATAGACCGAGAGGATCACCAGCATCGTGGCCAGCGGGCTCCAGTTCAGCCCCCGGACAAGGTCGTTGACCGTACCGGCCATGCCGGTCGCGCCGATGACGAAATTCAGCAGAAAGGCCAGCAGCGTGATCAGGATCATCATCGACGAGGTCCGGACCGTGCCGAGGAAGACCTCGACCATCATCGGCCAGCTCAGCCGCCGATAGAGCGCGGTCAGCCCCAGCGCGGCGACAACCCCGACCGAAGCGGCCTCGGTCGGCGTCGCCCAGCCCGCATAGATCGACCCGATCACCAGCCCGAACAGCCCGATCGGCGGGGCAAGATCCGAGAGGCTGTGCAGCAGTGCCCGCGCCGTGGGCGGCCTGCGGTCGCCATCGAGAGAGGGCCGGAGAATGCAGAGCACCAGGATCGTCATCGAGAAGATCGCGGCCAGCACGATGCCGGGGACCAGCCCCGCCATGAACAGCCGCGGCACCGAGGTGTCGGTCAAAAAGCCGTAGATGATCATGTTGATCGAGGGCGGGATCAGGATGCCGAGCGTGCCGCCCGCGGCGAGGCTGCCCAGAAACAGCCGCTCGCTGTAGCCATGTCGGTCGACCTGCGGCATCGCGGTGGTGCCGATCGTGGCCGCGGTCGCGACGCTCGACCCGGAGGTCGCGGCGAACAGCGCGCTGGCCCCGATATTGGCATGCATCAGCCCGCCGGGCAGCCAGCCGAGCCAGGCCGAAACGCCGGCATACATCCGGTCCGCGATCCCCGAGCGCAGCAATATCTCGCCCATCATGATGAACATCGGGATCGCGATCAGGGTGAATTCGATACTGTGAGACCAGGCGATTTCGCCGAAGGCCCGTTGCAGGGGAAACGGCGTCAGCAGCCAGTCCAGCAGCACCGCCAGCCAGCCAAGCACCGCGGCAATCGGCAGGCCCAGCGCGATCAACAGGAACAAGAGTATCAGCGCAATGCCCATGTCATATTCTCCGCGAGGCGGACTCGGAGGCGCCCAGATCGGCCGCCAGGTCCCAATCGCCGCGCGCAAGCGCCCGCACCAGGTCGAACAGCAGCGCGATCAGGCAGATCAGGAAGAAGATCAGCCCCGCAAGCCAGGCCGCCTGCGGCATCCACAGGGGCGTTGCAAGCGGCGTGCTGGCGCGCGCGCCCAGCCGGAGCGACTCGGCCAGGGTGCCCCAGGCATGGGTCACGACAATGCCGATGATGCCGGCGAAGGCCGCCAGCGCCAGCACGTCCAGACATCGCTGCAGCCGGGAGGGCAGGCGCAGATAGACCAGATCGACGCGGATATGGGCGCGCATGAACAGCGCCTGGGCAAAGCCCCAGGCCATGGCGACGGCAAAGGCATAGCCTGCCAGCTCGTCGACGCCGACGAGGCTGTGATGAAACAGCCTCCGCATCAGGATTTCAGCGGTCATCAGCCCCGCCGATGCCAGCAGCAGCAGACCGCTGCCGATGGCCGCGAAACGGGCAAGCCGCGCCAGCTTGCGGGAAATCAGCGGGGCGTCCAAGCCGCTTACCCCGCCGGATCGAGCTGGATATCGACGACCTGGCCGACCGTCTCGTTCCAGCGCGCCACGCAATCGGCGCCGCAGGCCCGGGTGAATTCCGGCATCACCTGCTCGGCCACGATCCGGCGCAGGCGCTCATTGTCCTCGTCGCTCAGCTCGACCAGGGTCAGATCGGTCTTCGTCAGGTTGCGCGGCGCGGTCGCCTCGGGTTCGCAGCGGTCGTCGCCGACCGAACACCAGATGCCCTGCCGGGTCGCGACCCGGGCCATCTCCCAGCCCGCGGGCTCCAGCCGGTCGCGGATCTCGTCGCGCAGGAAGGCCTGCACCGCCGGGTCGAGCCCGTCCCAGGTGCGGGAATTGGCGACGATGAAATTGACGCCCCAGCCCACGGTCAGATCGACGAGATGGGTGGTGACATCGGTCCATTTGGCATTGTTGCCGGAATTGGCGCCGGTGAAGGCGCAGTCGATCACGCCGCGCTGCAGGGCGGGCACGACCTCGTTGAAGGCCATGGTCACGGGCGTCGCGTCCAGCGCGGCGGTCAGCGAGGCGGTCGTGGTCGAGAAGACGCGGACCTTCTTGCCGGCCAGATCGTCCAGATCCTCGACCTGGGCCGCGCACCACAGAACCTGGGCGCCGGTCGGCCAGAAGCCCAGCGGCACCACGCCGAGCCGGTCTCGATAGCGCTCTTCCAGCACCGGGCGGTAGGCGTCGATCACCTGTTGCAGCGTGTCGATATCCTGCGCCAGCCCGGCCAGATCGATCGAGTCGTTTTCGGGCAGCTCGCCCGAGATCAGCGTGGTGCTGCCGGCGATGATATCGGCGATGCCCGCGCCCGCCAGCCGCATCAGCTCGGGCCCCTTCACGCCCAGATCGGTCATGCTCACGGCCTCGGCGGTGACGCGGCCGTCGCTGTCGGCCGGCACGGTCTCGGTCCAGAACGGCTGCAGCACATTGGTCCAGTTGGGCGAGTTGACGGGCGAGCCGATCACGGAAAGCTCGGTGGCGGGCAGATCGCCGGCCTGCACGGCCAGCGGCGCAAGCCCGGCAAGCGCCGCGGCGCCGAAGAGTCTGGAAAGCGTGGTCATGTGTCTGATCTCTCTCTGTCGGAAAGGGAACGGCCTTGCCCCGGGGGGAAGGGCAAGGCCGGCAGATGTCGGCTTATCCTGCCGCTTCTTTCATCTTGCCGTGGGACAACCCACGGTCGGGGGGGGCAATGTTCAGCCGCACCATGTCGCGCAGCAGCTGGACGATGGCCATCGAGCTTTCGCCCTCGGCGCCATCGACGATAAAGCGCGAGGTGCAATAGCGCATCTCCCAGCCGCCCGCGTCGAGGCAGGCGCGGATCATGCGCTGTTCGGTTTCGGGGTCCTGCACCAGTTCCCTGTCCTTCAACAGGAAGCCCAGCATCGCGGCGATGCCATAGGCGCCCCAGTTCGAGATCGAGGCGGGCAGGAAGATGTCGGTTGCCGTCACCGTGATGGCACCGCCCGGCTTGTCGGTCTGGGTCTCGCGCCCATAGGGGTGGAAATCCTGCATGAAGGAATGGATCCGTCCGAAGCCGATCTCGTTGCCATTGTCGCCGACGCCGACGCTCAGCACGCCCTTGGCGGCGGCCTGATCGAAGAGCGGCGCGACATTGACGCAGTTCTTGGGCGCGACGCCGGTCGAGTAATGCACGATGCCGGTCTCGTTCGGCCCCAGGCGCTCGATCGCGATGATCGCCTTGGGCTGCATCCGCTCCAGCAGATCGCGCGCCCAGTCATCGACCGCGGCCTGATCCTCGGGCGCGGTGACCTGGGCCGCGCCCATGCGGCGGCCCTTGGCCAGGTCGTAGTCGCGCACCATCAGCCCCGCCGCCTCGGAGGAGGCCTTGATCGGCGGCGCATGGCAGACTTCCGACACATAGACCGGGACCGCCTTCAGCCCCCAATACAGAGCCCGGGCCAGCGACACCGCGCCGGGCGGGCCGTCGCTTTCGCCATGGGGCACTTCGGGCAGGTAGCCCGCGCCGGTCACGATCAGCACGACATCGCCCTCGCCGACATGTTCGACCAGCGCCTCGGCGGCGCGCGCCGTGATCGGGCGTCCGCCGCCCTCGCGCCGCGCCTCGTCATAGATCGGGGCGATGATATTGTGGTTCATGCCGCGGTTGCGCATTTCGACAGTCACCAACCGGTCGACATATTCACCAATGATATCGGGCACGTAGCTATTCCTTCCTCGAACGCATGGTCTGTCGGCGATGGTAGTGAGACAGCGCGCGGTCTGGCGAATCGAATTTTGGAATATGCCATCAGGAAAAGTTATGCCCTTGCGGGAAATGTCCGGCCATGTTTGCCTGCCCGGGGCCTCGCGGCTGCGGGAGAAGCCGGAAGGAGACGCTGGTGCGATCGCTCAACCACCGCCAGATGCTGGCTTTTCGCGCCGTGATGATCAGCGGCAGCATGACCGCGGCGGGTCGCATCCTGCATGTCAGCCAACCCGCCGTGACCCGGCTGGTGCGCGATCTCGAGGCCGAGCTGGGCTTGGTGCTTTTCGTCCGGAAATGGTCGAGCGTCCGGCCGACCGCCGAGGCCGTCGCGCTGTTCCGAGAGGTCGAGAAATACTTCGAGTCGATGGAGCGTATCCGCGACAATGCCCGGCAGATGCGCGAGAAGCAGGATGGCCGGTTGCGGATCGCCGCCATGTCGACGCTGTCATCGGGCGCCCTGCCCGAGGCCATCCGCCGCTTTCGCACCCGCCAGCCCGAGACCGATTTCTTCATCCATTCCGACAATTCCGTCCATATTCTCGATGCCCTGCAACATGACGAGTTTTCGGTCGGCCTCTGCCGCGTGCCGCCCGAGCGTGCCGATATCGACCATGTCGAGATGCCGGTTTCCTCGGCGATCTGCCTGCTGCCGCGCGACCATCCGCTGGCCCGTCAGGACAGCGTCTCGGTCGCGGATCTGGCCGGGCAGCCCTTCATCTCGCTGGGCATCAGCAGCCTGCTGCGGATGCAGATCGAGGCCTCGATGGAAGCCGCGGGCGTCCAGCCCGGCCGCACCGTCCAGACCCTCTATTCGAACACCGTTCCAAGCTATGTCTCGGCCGGGCTGGGTATTTCCGTCGCCGACATCTTCTCGGTCATGGCGATAGATCCCGAGAAGATCGCCGTGAAACCCTTCGTTCCGGCCATCGAGTTCCGGTTCTCCGCGATCTTTCCTGCCCATGCCCGCAGCCCGGGCGCCGAAATCTTCTCGCGGGTATTCTTCGACGTCGTCAGGGATCAGATCGCCGAGGTCGAGCAGCTTTTCCGGACATAGACCCACCGCTCCGCCCGGACGCCCCCGTCGGGATGGAGGCTGTCCGCCCGGACCGACGCCCTTCCGCAAGAGACCTTTCTGCAGGCGATGGAAAAGGACACGGCAATCCGCGATCCCGCCGCCCTCGCAGATCAGGCCGCGCAGCCGCAGCTCGTCCCGTGCTGTCATTGACCGGAGGGCTCTGACGTTGAAATGGCTGGCGTCGTCCACGGCCGAGTGGCATGGCATCCTGCCGACAGCTTGCAGGATTGACGCCATGTTCCGTGCCCTCCGCCTTGCCGCCTTCGCCCTGCTGGCGATCATCGGTCCCTGGGGTCCCGCACTGGCGGCCCCTTACCATGCAGGCGTTGCGCGGAGCGCTTTCACGACGGCCAGCGGACAGGCCAACGCCGTCATCTGGTATCCGGCGGATCTTCCCGAGATTTCCTGGCAGGCAGGCCCTTTCGAGATCGACGCCACGCTGGAGGCTCCCGTGGCAGAGGGGCGGTTTCCGGTGGTCTTGCTGTCTCATGGCCACAATGGCGGGCCTCTGAGCCACCGCGAGTTGGCGGCGCAGCTTGCCCGGGCGGGCTTCATCGTGATCGCGCCGGCCCATAAGGGCGACGCCGCAGGCCAGCCACCCGGCGCCAGCCAGGACCGGATCCTGAAAAACCGCCCCGCCCAGGCGATTGCGGCGCTTGACGCGGCGTTGCGGGATGTGCGCCTGGCCCCTCACGCCGATCCCGCGCGCATCGGCATGATCGGCTATTCCGCGGGCGGCTATACAGGCCTCATCCTGGCCGGGGCAAAGCCCGACTTCGCCCATGCGGCGGCCTATTGCGCCAAAGAGGGACGCGACGACACCGGATCCTGCGGAGAGGCCAAGTTTATCGGCATGTCGGAGAAACTTGCCACCTGGTCGGCCCCGTTCGAGCCTCGTCTCAAGGCATTGGTGCTGCTCGATCCGCTCGCGGTCATGTTCGATGCCACCGGACTTGCCGATGTCGGGATCCCGGTGCTTCTGTTCCGACCGCAGGAGGATGTCTACATGCGCTCGGCAGCCAATGCGGTCGCGCTTGCCCAGGACCTGCCGCGCGCCCCGCAAGAGATCGTCCTGCCCGGGACCCATTTCACCTTCGTCGATCCCTGCCCGAAAGACATCGCCGGAAAGGCCGCCATGGTCTGCAACGATCCGCCCGGCATCGACAGGACAGCGATCCACCGCTCACTCGAAAACGATGTGATCGCCTTCCTGAATGAGACCCTCTGAGCTCGCATTCCCGACGCGGGAGCCCAACCCTCCGCCGATGCAGGGCAGGACCGAACCTCTACCAGACCCTGACGCACCGCTTTCTGCTCGGCGCAAGCCGGGCCGCGATCGGTAGACCTCGTGCAAGCCGCCTGACAATGAGAATACTGGCACAGAATGCGGCGAAAGCGGGCTCGGCGCCCATGCGGATCACAGCGAGCGGCGGACATATTCGGCCATGCGCCCTGCCACCTGCCGGGCAGCACCCGCCCGGCTTTGCCAATCATCCGCGAGTTCACCGAGATACGCCCCTCGCGCATGATCCAGTGTCATCGCATCCGGGCCCGAGAGCCGCGCAATCGCCCAGGTGGCGGCGGTATCCTTGGTGACGAATTTCCCGGTGCGGGCCGTGTGCCACATCCGCGCAAGCGTCAGCAGGACATTCCGCGCGTCCCCATGCAATCCATCCAGCAACTCCGGAAGTGCATCGCGCATGGCCTGGCGGACATGCTTTGGCGGAACCTCTGGCAGAAGCTCATTGCCCGGTGGACCGCACAGGGCAATGGCCTCCTGCCGGGCCTGTGCGAGGACCAGTGAATATTCGGGATCACGTTCAGGCACCGGGCTTTCACCGGCCTCGAAAGCCTCGCGCAGCCATTCTCCATAGACGAATTCAGCCCGCGCCGGGTAGTCCCCTCGGGCGAGGTCGGACCGGCAAAACACCATCACCTCAAGGCAGCGGGGACCGCCGGGCACGGCAGGGTGCCGTCCGGAAAGGCACAGCAGGTCCGTCAACAGGCCATTGCGCTGGCTTTCGGTCAGCCCGGACCCGACCACTGCCAACAGATCGATGTCGCTTTGGGGCCGCAGCCCGCCCGACACGGCCGACCCATGCAGATAGACAGCGAGCAGCGCATCGCCGAGACGGCGGCACAGGATACCCAAAGTCGACCCTATCTGTTCATTCTGATGAGGTGCCGTCTGCATGAGGCCTTTCTAACGAGCGGAACTCATCATCGGAAGGCGGCGGCCTCCCGCATGGCGAAGCTCGACAGCTCGGCGGAGGAATGCGGGCCCTGGTTCAGAACGTCAGCATTCGATGCATGGGCAGGGTCAAGAGGGCGGTCTTGCGGCCTGCCCGCATATGGGGTGCATTTTTCGTGGCGCGGATACGGCTCCGGGTCAGCCTGTGCCGCAAGGTTTTGTCCGAAGAGACCGGGACCGGACGTGCACCGCATAACGCCGCGGAGCTGGCCTCGGTTTTTAGGCCGCGCGACGTGGCGCCACCGTCAGAAGCACCTGCAACGCGCTGTTCAGCCCAATGCCTGTGCGGGCGATTGGCACGGGCGGGGGAACGGTCTCCATCGCCACCGGGCGAGGTGGCACCCTAGCCAAGCATATCTGACCTCCGCAGCATCTTGCGACGGGTGGCGGCCCCGATATGGAGGGTTGCGATCCCGCCCCGGCACATCGACGCCGTCGGGGGATGACGGTCACGGCACCAAGAGCGGCAGCCCCCCAGCGGGAAGGTTGGCGCTGAAACCGAAACGTCATCAATCTCAATACGTCCAGCCGACCCACGGCAAATGGGCTTCCCTACGCGTCCAGTTCGCCAAGATAAATGCCCCCGCTGCTGAAAAGGCGGGGGCTGCGCACAATTTCAGCACTAGGCGAATCCGAGTTTTGTCGACGCTTCAGGGTTGGGGTAATCTGCAGCTTCTGCGCACGTTGGGGATAGCGCTACGGACGCGACTGCTGGAGCATCGCCGACGTTGAAACAGCGACTGGCGAACGGCAGCTATCGCCGATTGCCGCGAGTGCGATGCCGCAACCTCACCGGCGGCAAACCGCCCTATGTCCCACACAGCCGCCCGGTCAGCGCCACCAACTCCCGCTCCTCGGCGGCGGACTGCACCAGCCCGTAGCTCGCGGCGATCCGCCGGAACCGCAGCACATACTGACAGCGGAAGCCCGGATCCGGCGGCAACCAGTCGAGCGGCCCGCGCGCGCCTTTCGAGCGGTTCGCCGAGGCGCTGACGGGCAGCAGGTTGACCGGATCGCGGGCGAAGCGGGCGCGCTTCGCGGCGGGCCAGCTGGCGGCACCGTGGCCCCACGCATAGCGCAGCGGCACGATGTGATCGATGTCGAGATCGCCCGCCTCGGTGACCACCTGCCCAATATAAGGCGCGAGCCAGCGGCCGTGGCGCACCGAGCAGCCCGAGGGTGCCAGCGTCACCGGCACGGTGGAGAGAGCCGCCAGCAGCTCGGCCCGGGTGTCGAGGCAGTCGCCGTCGGGATCGGTCCAGCCCGAGCCGAAGGCCGCGCGGGTGTAGGGCGCGGCCGGTGCAACGCCCTGCGGCGCCTGACCTGCCCGTCACGCGGGTCGTAAACGCGCTTGCCGCGGCACCTGACCCGGATCTGGGCGGCCAGCGCCCCGCAGGAGGCCTCGATCCCCGCAAAGGTCGCCCAGCTGATCGACCCGGAAACCGGGAAGCCCGCCACCTATCTGGCCTGGCCCCCGCGCTGCCGAAGGGCGCGCGCATGACCTATGAGATGTGGCGCGAGGTGCTGGAAGAGCGCGAGCGGAAGGCGCGCGGGGGTGCGACGGGGTAAAGTCCCCCGAAACAGCCCGCACCGCAAGCGTCTGAATCGGACGTGCTCTGATGCTCGGGCGTTCCACTTTTCGAACATGCGAAAAGTCGCTTCACTTCTTTGTCTTAAGTGGTGAGCCGTGCAGGGTTCGAACCTGCGACCCACTGATTAAAAGTCAGTTGCTCTACCAACTGAGCTAACGGCCCACTTGAGGCCTGCTACCTAGAAAAACCCGCGAGGGCGGTCAAGGGGAAAATCGACGATTTTTCGCAGGACGCTGGAAAGCCTCCCGGGGCGGGTGTATAGCACCGCCGCATGGCACGGATGGATGACACCGAACGCCTGCCCTTCATGAAGATGCACGGGCTGGGCAACGACTTCGTCGTGATCGACCGGCGGCAGGGCGGAATGCCCCTGTCCGCGGGCCTCGTCGCGGCCATCGCCGACCGGCACCGGGGCGTCGGCTTCGACCAGCTGGCGGTGATCGAGCCCGCGGAGGGCGCCGATGCGCGTCTGGTCTTCTACAATGCCGACGGCTCGCTTTCGGCGACCTGCGGCAATGCGACCCGCTGCATCGCGCGCCATCTGATCGATCAGACCGGTCGGCGCGAGCTGACGCTTGTCACCGAACGCGGGCGGCTTTCGGCGCGCGACGCGGGCGACGGGCTGACCTCGGTCAATATGGGGCCGCCGATTCTCGACTGGCGCGGCGTGCCGCTGGCCGATGATGTCGATCTCGACCGGTTGCCGATCGCGGGCGAGCCGGTGGCGACCGGGATGGGCAACCCGCATTGCACCTTCTTCGTCGCCGATGCCGAGGCGGTCGATCTGGAGGCCTTCGGTCCCGAACACGAACACCATCCGCTGTTTCCCGAACGCACCAATGTACAGGTCGCGCATCTGGCCGGTCCGGACCGGGTCCGGATGCGGGTCTGGGAACGCGGCACCGGCCTCACGCTGGCCTCGGGCTCGTCCTCCTGCGCGGTCGCGGTGGCGGCGGCGCGGCGCGGGCTGACCGGGCGCTCGGTGACCATCCTGCTTGATGGCGGCGAGCTCCGGATCGACTGGCGCGAGGACGGGGTCTGGATGACCGGGCCGACCGCCCATGTCTTCGACGGGGTCTTCACCGCGGCCTTCCTGGCGGAGGTCGGCTGATGGACGGCGCCGCGCCCCGCTTCACCACGCTTGGCTGCCGGCTCAACGCCTATGAGACCGAGGCGATGAAGGAGCTTGTCGCCGAGGCGGGGCTGGAAAACGCGCTGATCGTGAACACCTGCGCCGTCACCTCCGAGGCGGTGCGCAAGGCGCGGCAGGAGATCCGGCGGCTCAGGCGCGAGAACCCCGAGGCGCGGATCGTCGTCACCGGCTGCGCCGCCCAGACCGAGCCCGACCGCTTTGCCGGGATGGACGAGGTCGATCTGGTGATCGGCAATGCCGAGAAGATGCGGCCCGAGACCTGGGCCGGGATCGCGAAGGGCCCCGATTTCATCGGCGAGACCGAAAAGGTCATGGTCGACGACATCATGTCGGTGCGCGAGACCGCGGGCCACCTGATCGACGGTTTCGGCACCCGCAGCCGTGCCTTCGTGCAGGTCCAGAACGGCTGCGATCACCGCTGTACCTTCTGCATCATCCCCTTCGGGCGGGGCAATTCGCGCTCTGTCCCGGCGGGGGTGCTGATCGAGCAGATCCGGCGGCTGGTCGGCGCGGGCTATAACGAGGTGGTGCTGACCGGGGTCGACCTGACCAGCTGGGGCGCCGATCTGCCGGGCGCGCCGCGGCTGGGCGATCTGGTGACGCGCATCCTCAGGCTGGTGCCCGAGCTGCCGCGGCTCAGGATTTCCTCGATCGATTCCATCGAGGCCGACGACGCCCTGATGCGCGCCATCGCCGGGGAAGAACGGCTGATGCCGCATCTGCACCTGTCGCTGCAGGCGGGCGATGACATGATCCTCAAGCGGATGAAGCGGCGGCATTCGCGTGCCGATGCAATCCGGTTCTGCGAAGAGGCGCGGCGTCTGCGTCCCGACATGACCTTCGGCGCCGACATCATCGCGGGCTTTCCGACCGAGACCGAAGAGATGTTCGCCAATTCGCTGAGGCTGGTCGAGCAATGCGACCTGACCTGGCTGCATGTGTTTCCCTATTCGCCCCGCCCGGGCACGCCCGCGGCGCGGATGCCCCAGGTCGAGGGCGGCGCGATCCGCGACCGGGCGGCGCGGCTGCGGGCCGCGGGCGAGGCGCAGGTCGCGCGACATCTGGCGGCTCAGGCCGGTCGCAGCCACCGCATCCTGATGGAAAGCCCGCGCATGGGCCGGACCGAGCAGTTCACCGAGGTCGATTTCGGATCGGATCAGCCTGAAGGGCAGATCGTGACCGCCACGATCTCCGGGCGGAGCGACACGCGTCTTCGGGCGGATTAGAGCCTTTTCGCGACGCTTTTAGTGCCCGCGCTGGCGGGGTCTCGGCCGCTACGGTAGGCAATGGACGTTCGCGCGGAAGGGTCACCCTCTCACGAACAGCTGTCTTCGAGGAACGCCCGCAGGTGTCGGGCGAATTCGGCCGGGGCATCGATATGCGCGGAGTGACCGGCCCTGAGCTGGATGAAGGCCGTGTTCTCCCGGGATTGCGCCATGGCCTGCAGCTCGGCTGGATCGCAGACCCGGCTTTCACTGCCCGACGCCACCAGGGCCGGGCACCGGCTTTGCAGCCAGACGCCCCGGTGATCGCCGTTGATCGCCCGTTCCGACAGCAGAAATTCGGCGGGCTCGAAATTGAGCGTCCAGCCATCGGCAACGCGCCGGATCGAGTTCTGCAGATAGGGGGAAAGACGCGGGCCCAGCCGGTCCTCCAGGTCTTCGCGCAAGCGGAATACGCCGCCCCAGTTCGCCACATGGGCACTTGAATCGTCGTCGAGAGTCACGCCGATATCTTCGATGATGAGGGCGGACACGCGATCCGGCCGCGCCGCGGCAAGGTGGCAGGCCACGACGCCGCCGAAGGAATGGCCCAATACCGGCACCGGCCGGTCGATGGAAAGATGATCCAGCAGGGCAATCGCGTCGGACAGATAGGCCGGGATGCCATGTGGCGCATTGTGGTCGGTTTCGCCGAAGCCGCGTTGATCCAGCGCGATCAGACGCCATCCCGGGCCGAGATCCGCCGCCAGCCCGCTGAAATCCGAGCCTCCCATCCAATGGCCGTGAAGCGCCAGAAGCGGCCGTCCCTCACCGCCCGCATCAAGGAAGGAGAAGGCAAGACCATCATGTTCGAAGCTGTGCCTGTGCATATGTTCCCTCTTCGTTCCGGGCTCGGATAGCAGGCCGGACAGGGGAGGGCAACAAGGGCGCCCCGGCGTTGCTTTCCCCGCATGCGACCGGGCCGTTCCGAGCGGGTCCCCACCGGCGCCCGGCCAAGGCAATGGACAGGACCCGCCCCGAAGCCTATCATTCATGGCGTCAGACGAGGAGAGCGCCCGAGATGCCCCTGCCCCTTGCCCCGATCGCGACCGTCGCGCTGCGCTATGGCCTGCGTTATGGCGCAGTGGCCCTGGCCGCCTATGCCCTGTCGAAAAGCCAGAACGGGCTGCGCCGCGACCAGCGCCATGAGGATGCGATGGACGAGCTCGGCGAGGGTCTGGCCTTCCGCCGCGATCAAGAACAGGTGAGCGGAGGCGCCCGGATGCGGCGCACCTTCCGTCTGGGCGACACCGGTCCGGGGGTCGAGATCGACGCCTCGGCCCTGGGTCGGCTCCGGGTCCGCCGGGTATAGGGCGCGGCAGACGACAGAGGCCGAAACGACTGCAAAGAGGGCGTGAAACAGTGCCTGAGGATGCGGTTGAACGTCTCAGAACGGGTCTAAGAACCCGATTTCCTCTGGCTGGATTGTCCGCTGCGCGGTATACGGCGGGCGACCGGAATCCGTCTGTGCCTCCGCCGTCGCTGCGCGGCTATGTCCGCTGGACGCAATTTTCCTGCCGGGGCTAGGTAAGTCTGGTAAACGGCCCAGGATTCCCTTGGCCTGTTTTTCGAATCGACCGGGGCGACCCGGTCCTGGAAAGGAGATATTCTCGTGTCGCACGCAGAAGATCATGACGGCACCCGCCGAGACTTCCTTTACTATGCCACGGCGGGCGCCGGTGCCGTGACCGCAGGGGCGGCGATCTGGCCCCTCGTCAATCAGATGAACCCCTCCGCCGACGTTCAGGCGCTGAGCTCGATCCGGGTCGACGTCTCGTCGGTGTCCGAAGGCCAGCAGATTACTGTCAAGTTTCTCGGCAAGCCGGTATTCGTTCGCCTGCGCACTCCCGAAGATATCGAACTGGCGCGCTCGATCCCGCTGGACGACCTCCGCGACAACAACTCGCGCAACCCGAACAAACCGGGTGAGGCCACGGACGAGAACCGGACGATGGACGAAGAGGGCAAGTGGCTGGTGATGATCGGCGTCTGCACCCATCTCGGCTGCGTTCCGATCGGCAACCAGTCCGGTGACTTCGGCGGGTGGTTCTGCCCCTGCCACGGCTCGCATTACGATTCCGCCGGTCGTATCCGCAAGGGCCCCGCGCCCGAGAACATGTACATCCCGGTTGCGTCCTTCGTGGACGAGACGACCATCCAACTCGGTTAAGGGAGCCCCCTGAATGTCCCGCATTCCTCACGACCACTACGAGCCGGGGTCGGCCCCCGAGAAATGGCTGGAGCGGCGCCTGCCGGTCATCGGCCTGCTCTACGATACCCTGATGATTCCCACCCCCAAGAACCTCAACTGGATGTGGATCTGGGGCGTGGTGCTGTTTTTCACCCTAGTGCTGCAGATCGTCACCGGGATCGTCCTGGCGATGCATTACGCGGCGCATGTCGACATCGCCTTCGCGTCGGTCGAACATATCATGCGCAACGTGAATGGTGGCCACTTCCTGCGCTACCTGCACTCGAACGGCGCCTCGCTGTTCTTCGTCGCGGTCTACCTGCACATCTTCCGCGGCCTTTATTACGGCTCGTACAAGTCGCCCCGTGAGGTGACCTGGATCATCGGCATCCTGATCTATCTGGCGATGATGGCGACCGCGTTCATGGGCTACGTTCTGCCCTGGGGTCAGATGTCCTTCTGGGGCGCGACCGTGATCACCGGTCTGTTCGGCGCCATCCCGTGGATCGGTCACGACATCCAGCAATGGCTGCTGGGCGGACCGGCCGTGGGCAATGCCACGCTGAACCGCTTCTTCTCGCTGCACTACCTGATTCCCTTCGTGATCCTCGGGCTGTCGATCGTCCACGTCTGGGCCTTCCACACCACCGGCAACTCGAACCCCACGGGTGTTGAGGTCCGCCGCGGCTCGAAGGACGAGGCCGAAAAGGACACGCTGCCCTTCTGGCCCTATTTCGTCATGAAGGACCTGTTCGCGCTTGGCGTCGTCCTCTTGGTGTTCTTCGCCATCGTCGGCTTCATGCCGAACTATCTGGGTCACCCCGACAACTACATCGAGGCGAACCCGCTCCAGACGCCGACGCATATCGTGCCGGAATGGTACTTCCTGCCCTTCTACGCGATCCTGCGGGCCTTCACCGGCGATGTCTGGGTGGTGATGATCGCCGACTGGCTGACCTTCGGTGTCGTCAATGCCAAGTTCTTCGGCGTGCTGGCGATGTTCGGCTCGATCCTGGTCATGGCGCTGGTGCCCTGGCTCGACACCTCGAATGTGCGCTCGGGCCGCTTCCGTCCGCAGTTCCGCATCGCCTTCTGGCTGTTCGTGGTCGATTTCGTGGTGCTGACCTGGGCGGGCGGCATGCCGGCCGAGGCGGTCTATGCCAATATCTCGCTGGTGGGCGCGGCCTACTGGTTCGCCTATTTCCTCGTGATCCTGCCGGTTCTGGGCGTGATCGAGAAGCCGGAGCCGCTTCCGGAAACCATCGAGGAAGACTTCAACGCCCATTACGGCGACGGCGCCGCGGCCGGCACAGCCACCCCGGCCGAGTGAGAGAAGGGATCGGATAAGATGTTCAAGAAACTGACGATCACTGCCCTGACCGCCCTGACGCTTGGGGCGGGTGGCGCCTGGGCGGCCGAAGGCGGTCACGTGACGGACTACAAGTTCTCGTTCGAGGGCCCCTTCGGCAAATACGATCAGGCCCAGCTGCAACGCGGGCTGCAGATCTACACCCAGATCTGCTCGGTCTGTCACGGGCTGAAATTCGTGCCGCTGCGCTCGCTCTCCGAGCCTGGCGGGCCGTCGCTCAGCGACGATGCGATGCGGGCCTATGCCGAGACCTTCGAGGTCTTCGACCCCGAGCTCGACGATTACCGGACGGCCAAGCCCACGGATCACTTCCCCGAGGGCACCTATCCGGGCGCGCCCGACCTCAGCCTGATGGCGAAGGGCCGGGCCGGTTTCCACGGGCCTCTCGGCACCGGGATCTCGCAGTTCTTCAAGGGCATGGGCGGACCGGAATACATCACTTCCTACCTGCTCGCCTTCACCGACGAGACCAAGGAAGAGGCCGGCACGCTCTACTATCAGAACCCGGTCTTCTCGACCGGCTGGAGCGCGATGCCGCCGCAGCTTTTCGGCGATGATGTCGAATATGCCGACGGCACCGAGGCGACCATGGAACAGGAAGCCAAGGACATCGCGGCCTTCCTGATGTGGACCGCCGAGCCCAAGCTGATGGCGCGCAAGGAAGCGGGCGTGATCTCCGTCCTGTTCCTGGGCGTGCTGACGGTTCTGCTCTACCTCACCAACAAGCGTCTCTGGGCCCCCTACAAGCCCAAGAAGCAGATCTGATCTCCCGGACCTCCGGTTGACGGAAACGCGCCCTTCGGGGCGCGTTTTTCGTTTTGACCGGTCCCGGCGGGGTCGTGCGCATCCGGCCGTGGCGGGGTATTTCTTCCAAGAAGAAGATGAGAGCGGCTCAGCCCAGATAGGCGCGAAGCGCGGGCGGCGGGTCGGCCAGAAGCCTTTCGGTCGGCCGGGGCGGATGGGCCCGGCCCTCGGCCACCAGGACGGTTTCGTCCGCGATGGCGCGGGCATCGGCCGGGTCATGCGTCACGAACAGCACGGTGGCATCGGTCTCGCGGGCGAGCTCGGCCACGAGAGCGAGCATCTCGGCCTTGAGCGCGGGGCCGAGCGCCGCGAAGGGTTCGTCGAGCAGCATCAGAGGTCGGTTGCGCAGCAGCATTCGCGCCAGTGCAACCCGACCGCGTTGCCCGCCCGAGAGCGCGGCCGGTTTCCGCTCGCCGAGCCCACCGAGCCCGACCCGGTCGAGCGCGGCCTCGACCGCGCGGCTCTGGGCCGGGGTCAGACGCAGGTCGGGCCGGAGGCCTAGCCCGACATTCCCGGCCGCGCTCAGGTGCGGAAAGAGGTTGTTGTCCTGAAACAGCACCGAAAGCGGCCTGTCGCCGGGGGCAAGCGGGCCGAGATCGCTGCCTTGCCAGAGCACCCGGCCGCGATCGGGCGCGAGAAAGCCCGCGATGCTGTCGAGCAGCGTCGACTTGCCCGCGCCCGAGGGCCCGAGCAGCGCCACGATCCGGCCCGGCGCGACGGTCAGGTCTGCTTCGAGCACGAAATTGCCCTGCCGGATGGCGAGGCCCTCAAGGTTCAGCACGGGCGCGTCCTCCGCGGTCGAAGATCCAGAACAGCCCGAGGCTGAGCACCAGCAGCAGGAGGCCGGCGGCGGCCGCGCTGTCCATCTGGTAGGCCGCCATCAGCCCGTAAAGCTGCAGCGGCAGGGTGGCATGGCCCGGGTCGGAAAACAGCGCGATCACGCCCAGATCGCCCATCGAGAGCGCGGCGGAAAGCCCGAGCGTGAAGCCTATGGGCCGGCGCAGGCGCGGCAGCAGCATCAGCCTGAGCCGCGCCCGCCCGGTCATGCCGAGACTGTCGGCGAGGCGGCCATGGCTGCGTTCGGCCTCGGCCACGGTCGGCACCAGGGCGCGCAGTGCGAAGGGCAGGCTCATCGCGGCATTGACGGTCGCGGTGACCGGCAGCGCCAGAAGCCGCGGATCGGCCAGCGGGAAGAGCAGGATGAAAAGCCCGGTCCCCATCACCAGCGGCGAGGCGGCAATGGTGAGCGTGCCCGCCGCCTGTATCGTCCGGCCGGCCAGGCCGCCGAGCCGGTCGATGGCGATGGCCATCGGCAGCGCCAGCGCCAGTGTCAGCGCCGCGGATCCGAGTGCCACGGCAATGGAGCGGAGCGCCGCGGCATAGACCGAGGCGGGCAGACCGGCGAGGCCCGGCAGGCCGCGCAGGGCCACCATGGCAAGCGGCAGGATCAGGAACAGCGCTGCCAGCCCGAGACAGGCCATGTCCTGCAGCCGCAACCCGCGCCCGTCCGGCCCGATCTGCGCCACGGGGCGGTCGAGCCCCGGGCCGAAGGCGCCCGGCACCGCGATGGCAAAGGCCGCCAGCGCGGCCGTGATCGAGACCCCGACCTGGATCAGCGCCAGCCAGGCGGCGCGGCCCAGGTCGAATTCGAAGCGGAAGGCCTGGTAGATCGCCAGCTCGATCGTGGTCGCGCGGGGTCCGCCGCCCAGCGTCAGGGCGACCGCGAAGCTGGTCAGGCAGATCAGGAAGACGACGAGGAAGGCGCCGGGCAGCACCTCGCGCAGCATCGGGCGCTCGAGATGGCGAAAGCGTTCGGCCGGGCCGAAGCCGAGGGCGGCGGCCAGCCGGAATCGCTCGGCCGGGATTGCCAGCCAGCCCTGCAGCACCAGCCTTGTGGCAAGCGGCAGGTTGAAGAAGACATGGGCCAGCACCACGCCGAAGGGGCCGTAGATGTCGACCGGGCCCAGTCCGAGCGGCGCGAGCGCGTGGGACAGAAGGCCGCTTCGGCCGAAGACGGCCAGAAGGCCCATCACCGCGACGATGACCGGCAGGATGAAGGGCGCGCCCAGAAGGGTGATCAGCACGCCCCGCCCCCGGAAGCGGCGCCGGGCCAGCGCCCGGGCCACCGGCACTGCCAGCAGGGTGCTGAGCGCGGCCGAGGCCAGCGCCTGGAGAAGCGTGAAGCGTATCGCGGCCAGATCGGCGGCGCCAAGCCCGGCGCCGCCCGGCTCGGCGCGCCAGGCCACGGCCGCGATGGTGCCGAGCGCCAGCGTCAGCGCCAGTGCCGCGGCGCCGATCCCGAGCCCGGTTGCGATGCCTAGCGGCTGAGCGCGTCGCGCCATTCGGCGAGGGCCTCGTCTCGGACCCGGGCGGCCTCGTCTGCGGGGAAGAGCAGCGCGGTATCGGGCTGGATCAGGGTCTCGAAGCCCGCCGGCAGCCCGGCTTCGGGCGTGACCGCGGGATACATCCAGTTGGTGGTGGGGATCGCCGCCTGGAACGGCTCGGTCAGCATGAAGTCGAGGAATTGCCGGGCCAGCTCGGGCTGGTCGGAGGAGGCCAGGAGGCCCGCCACCTCGATCTGCAGGTAATGGCCCTCGTCGAAGCGGGCGGCGGCCTTGGTATCGTCATCTTCGGCGATCAGGTGATAGGCGGGCGAGGTGGTATAGGACAGTGCCATGTCGGCCTCGCCGTCGATGAACAGGCCGTAGGATTCGGTCCAGCCCTTGGTGACGGTCAGGATATGCGGTGCAAGCCCTTCCCAGATCTCGGGGGCGCGCTCGCCATAGGCGGCCCTGACCCAGAGCAGCAGCCCCAGTCCCGGGGTCGAGCTGCGCGGGTCCTGGATCACGATCTTCAGATCCTCGGGCGCGGCGATCAGCGCCTCGAAGCTTTCGGGCGGTTCCGGCAGCCGGGTCTTGTCGTAGACGAAGGCGAAATAGCTCCAGTCATAGGGCAGGAACAGCGGGTCGTTCCAGGCGACCGGCAGATCGAGCCGGTCGGGGTCCTGGTCATGCGGCGCGAACAGCCCGGTCTCGGCGGCGGCGGCGGTGAGGTTGGTGTCGAGGCCCAGCACCAGGTCGGCCCGGGTCCGTTCGCCTTCGAGCCGGAGCCGGGCCAGGAGCGCCGCGCCATCGCCCGCCGCCACGAAATTCAGGTCGCAGCCGCATGTCTTCTCGAAGGCGGCCTCGACGATCGGGCCGGGGCCCCATTCGGCCACGAAACTCTCATAGGTGTAGACCGTCAGCACCGGCCGGTCGGCCGCCGATGCGGGCAGGGCGGTTGCGGCCAGTGCCGCTGCAAGGAACGGGATACGCATGGTCCTCCTCCAAAGATGGGGGCGGACGGGCAAGGGTGGAAATCTGTCCAGGGGCCTTCCCTCCGCCGGTTCTAACCGGGTCAGGTTCAACGGGTTCGCGGGTTGCGCATCTCAGCCCCTTTGGGGCACCCCGAGGTGGCCGCCACGCTAGCGCCCCGCCCCGGGCTGCGCAAGCCAAACCCCCCGGGGCCGCCTGTCAGGCCGGCTGCCATGAACGGCCGGGGGCCAAAGCTCTTGAGAGGCCGACCTCCGGCGGTTATGCCCATGGGCCAAAGGAGATCGCCCCATGAGCCTGAACACCTTCGGCCATCTGTTCCGCGTCACCACCTGGGGCGAAAGCCACGGGCCCGCGCTTGGCGCCACGGTCGACGGCTGTCCGCCCGGCATCGCGATCGATGCGGCGATGCTGCAGCACTGGCTCGACCGGCGGCGGCCCGGCCAGAACCGCTTTACCACCCAGCGCCGCGAGCCCGATGCGGTCGAGATCCTGTCGGGCGTGTTCGAGGGGCAAAGCACCGGCACGCCGATCCAGCTGATGATCCGCAACACCGATCAGCGCTCGAAGGATTACGGCGAGATCGCTCGGACCTTCCGGCCCGGCCATGCCGACATCACCTACTGGCAGAAATACGGCATCCGCGATTATCGGGGCGGTGGCCGGTCCTCGGCGCGCGAGACCGCGGCCAGGGTCGCGGCGGGCGGCGTGGCGCGGGCCGCGCTGGCGGCACTGGCGCCGGATCTGAGGATTTCCGGCTACATGGTGCAGATCGGCCCCCATGCCATCGACCGCGCCCGGTTCGATGCCGACGAGATCGAGCGCAACCCGTTCTGGGCGCCCGACAGGCTGGCGGCGGCGGAATGGGAAGGCCATATCGACGCGCTGCGCAAGGCCGGCAATTCGGTCGGCGCGGTGGTCGAGGTGGTGGCTTCGGGCGTGCCCGCGGGTCTCGGCGCGCCGGTCTACGGCAAGCTCGACACCGATCTGGCGGCCGCGATGATGAGCATCAATGCCGTGAAGGGCGTCGAGATCGGCGATGGCATGGCGGTGGCGGCGCTGAGCGGGGTCGAGAATGCCGACGAGATCACCATGGGCCCCGACGGTCCTGTCTATGCCTCGAACCATGCCGGCGGCATTCTGGGCGGCATCTCGACGGGTCAGGACGTGGTGGTCCGCTTCGCGGTCAAGCCGACATCCTCGATCCTGACGCCGCGGCGGACCATCACCAGAACGGGCGAAGAGACCGAGATCGTCACCAAGGGTCGCCATGACCCCTGCGTCGGCATTCGCGCGGTGCCGGTGGGCGAGGCGATGATGGCCTGCGTCCTGCTCGATCATCTGCTGCTGCATCGCGGCCAGATCGGCGAAAGCCGGGGCCGGATCGGCTAGCAGGGTCGCGGCATCCGGCTGTGCGACGGGCGGATCGTGGATCCGCCCTGTTCCCGCATCTTCGCCTAGCCGCGGCCGCGCCAGAAGAATTCGCGCCCGAAGGAATACAGCACGCCCGAGCTGAACAGCACGCAGAGCACGCCGACGATTTCGAGCACGCCGCCGATCCAGGACAGCAGGGGCCATTCGGGCAGGATGCGGCCGACCACCACCATCACGAGGCCGGCCAGGCCGAGCAGGGCGAAATCGCGGGCCATCGCGGCAGGGCTTTTCCAGCCAAGCGCGTCCAGCATCGAGAGTTTCGAGTCGCCTTCCGCCGCCTCGTCAGAGGGGTCGGGCTCGCGCAGCGCGGGAAGCTGGACCGGCTTGTCCGTGATTTCGGTCCCTGTAGAGGCTGCGGCCGCCATGGCGGGCTGCGGGGCAGGGGCGGGCTGTCCGGCGGGACGGGCGCGGCGCGGCAGGGCGGAAAGCCAGCGCTCCATCTTCTCGGGATGGCGCATATAGAGGATGCAGGCCGTCGCGACCGCTACCAGAACCAGCGCCAGGAGGCTGAACCAGGGGCCGATCAGGACCCCGAACAGCCCAAGAAGATAAAGCACCAGCAACAGGAGCGCGATACGGCCTCCCTGGCCGATAAGCTTCCGTAGAGACGGCATGGGGCACCTCACTGGCTGATTGCTGCAGTTTCAGACCGCATATGGGAGGATTCAATGGGAAATGTCAGTGGCAGTTTGCCGCGCAGCGATGATGTCGGCGATGAAATCGGGGACTTGCGGCGGGCGATGTTCCGTGCCCCGGCCGCCTGTCGGGGGCTGTGCGCGGCTCCGGGGCAACGGATATCCGGTCCGGCAGCGGCGGCAGGGGTGGCCCGCTCCGGTCCCGGACGGAGGCGGCGCTAGTCCTGCACCTTCTTCACGAATTGCGACTTCAGGCCCATCTTGCCGAATCCCGGGATGGTGCAGTCGATATCGTGGTCGCCCGCGACCAGACGGATGCCGCGGACCTTGGTGCCGACCTTGAGCGGCGCCGAGGCGCCCTTGACCTTGAGGCTCTTGATCACGGTCACGGTGTCGCCGTCCTGAAGCAGGTTGCCGACGCTGTCGCGGATGCCGGAGCCGGCCTCCTCGGACGGGTCATCCGAACCCGGGGCCCATTCATGGCCGCATTCCGGGCAGGTCAGAAGCGCGTCGACCTGGTAGGTGAAGCTCGAGGCGCATTCGGGGCAGGGGGGCAGGGTATCTGTCATGCCCCGGCTATAGCCAGCGGCCGGTCCGAAAGCCAGCCCCAGATCCGCGCACCCGATCCGTGCCCGATGACCCGGATCAACATGCCCGATCCGCTTGCAGCCAGGGCGCCCGGATCGGCCCCGGGATCAATTGCCTAGACATGCCGGGCGCGATACCCTAGCAGGTGCAGTCTTTGGCCCGCCATGTCGGCGCGCCCGCCCCACGGATGGTCCCCACATGATCCCGTCTCTCTCCGAAGCCCTCGCCGAACGCGGGTTCGACACGCTGACCGACGTGCAGAAAGCCGTCACCGCCCCCGAGCTTGCGGGGGCCGACCTGCTGGTCTCGGCCCAGACCGGGTCGGGCAAGACGGTGGGCTTCGGGCTTGCCATCGCGCCGACGCTGATGGGCGAGGAGAACCGGATGGGTCCGCCCGCCGCGCCGCTGGCGCTGGTGGTTGCGCCGACCCGCGAACTGGCGCTGCAGGTCCAGCGCGAACTGGTCTGGCTGTATGCCCGGACGGGGGCGAAGGTGGTGTCCTGCATCGGCGGCATGGATGCCCGCGACGAACGCCGGGCGCTTGACCGCGGCGCCCATATCGTCGTCGGCACACCGGGGCGGCTGCGCGACCATATCACCCGCGGCGCGCTCGATCTGTCCGACATCCGCGCGGTGGTGCTGGACGAGGCCGACGAGATGCTCGATCTCGGCTTCCGCGAGGATCTGGAATTCATGCTGGGCGCGGCCCCGGCCGGGCGGCGGACCTTGCTGTTCTCGGCGACGGTGCCGCCCGCGATTGCCGAACTCGCCAAGGCGTATCAGCGCGACGCGGTGCGGGTGACGACGCTGTCGCGCGGCAGCCAGCATGCCGATATCGCCTACAAGGCGGTGCAGGTGACGGCGGCCGATGCCGAGCATGCCATCATCAACCTGCTGCGTTTCCACGATGCGCCCACCGCCATCGTCTTCGCCAATACCCGGGCCGCGGTCAGCCGTCTGGCGGCGCGCTTCGCCAATCGGGGCCTGTCGGCCGTAAGCCTTTCGGGCGAGCTCAGCCAGGACGAGCGCAGCCACGCGCTGCAGGCGATGCGCGACGGCCGGGCGCGGGTCTGCGTGGCGACCGACGTGGCCGCGCGCGGCATCGACCTGCCCAATCTCGATCTGGTGATCCATGCCGATCTGCCCAGCAATACCGAGGCGCTGCTGCACCGCTCAGGCCGTACCGGCCGGGCCGGGCGCAAGGGGATCTCGGCGCTGATCGTGCCCGACAAGCTGGCCAAGAAGGCGGGGCGGTTGCTGAAATGGGCCAAGATCGAGGCCGAATGGATCCTGGCGCCGACGCCCGAGGAAATTCTTGCGCTCGACGAAACCCGGCTTCTGGCCGATCCGATCTGGGAGGCCGCGCCCAGCGAGGCCGAGGCCGCCTTTGCCGCCCGGCTGCTGGCCGAGCGCAGCCCCGATCTGGTCGCGGCCGCCTGCCTCAGGCTCTACCGCGCCGGTCTCTCGGCCCCCGAGGAACTCAATGCGCCTGCCGCGCCCGGCGCCCGGCCCGAGCGGCCGCCCTTCGGGCCCTCGGTCTGGTTCGAGCTGTCGGTCGGGCGCGACCGCCGGGCCGAGCCGCGCTGGCTGTTGCCGCTGGTCTGCCGGGCCGGCAATCTCGAACGCTCGCAGATCGGCCGGATCCAGCTGCGCGCCGAGACCTCGCTGGTCGAGATCGCCGAAGCCGCGGTGCCGGGCTTTGTCGCCGGGATCGGCCCGGACGGGCTGCTCGAGGAAGACATCACCGCCAGACGTTTCGACGGCCCGGTCGAGGATACCCGCGGCTCGAGGCCGAAATCCGACCGCCCGAAAGCTGATCGGTCGAAATCCGATCGCCCGCGATCCGACCGGTCCCGGCCGGACACCCGGCCCGACCGCGCGCCCCGACCGCCGCGCCCGGCACCCGCCGAGGCTGCCACCGGGGCCAGCACAGGGACCGCCGCGCCTTCCGGCAGGCCCGACGCGCCGCCGCCCCGCGGCGATGCCGCCGAGGCGCCCCGTCCGAAACCCGAATTCGAGGCCCGTCCGACGCCGAGCCCAACGCCCGGCCCGGAGCGGCGCAAGGTCCTTTCCGCAGAGGCGGAGGCGCCGAAGCCCAGGGCGCCCCGGCGTGAGGCCGATGCCGCGCCGGCCGAACGGCCGCGCAAGCCGCGCCCCGGCCCCGAACGGTCCGGCCCCCGCAGCGAGGCCGGCGGCCCGCGCCCGAAAGAGGGCCGCAAGGACGGCTGGAAGGATGCGCGCAAGGACGACCGCAAAGACGGGCGCAAGGACAGTCGCAAGGATGACCGTAAGGACGGGCGGAAAGACGGCTGGAAGGACGGGCCCGCGCGTGGTCCTAAAACCGGCCCGAAGGGTGGGTCCAGGGACTGGCCGAAGGACAAGCGCCCGGCAGGGAACGATGCCGCCCCCGCCGAGCGGCGTCGGGCGGATGCGGCCGACACTTCGAAACGGTTCGAACGTCCCGGCGCGCCGAAAGGCAAGGGCGCCAAGCCAACCGGCGGGGGCAAGCGCGGCGCTCCGAAGTCAGGTCGCAGCAGCGGCAACGCGCCGCCCCGGCGTCCGCGCTGAGCCGGTCAGATCTCAGGGCACGACAAGACGGCTGCCCGGCGCGATCCGGGCCGCGATCCACAACAGGTCGCGGCGGCTGAACGCGATGCAGCCCGCCGTCGGATAATGCGGCCGCCGCCATTGATGCAGGAAGATGGCCGAGCCCCGCCCGGGGCGCGCATCGGGCCAGTTCCAGTCGGTCAGCAGCACCAGATCGTAAAGCGGATCTGCCCGGCGCAGCCGCTCGTGGCCAAAGCCATGCGGGGCGCGGACGCGGGTGTTGTAGGCCGGATCGGCCGGATCGTCCGACCACAGATCGGCGGGCCCGATGGGGCTGGCCCAGGGCGCGGGCGGCAACAGCCGGTCGGGGCGGTAGAGCATGCCCACGATCCGGTGCAGGCCGCGCGGCGTCGCGCCATCGCCCTCGCGCTTGTCGGCGGTGAGCCCGCCCCGGCCGATGCTGCAGGGAAAGCGGCGCCCGGCAAAGCGCAGATGGGTCGGGGTCAGGACAAGATCGCATGCGGTCGGCATCGGCCCAGACTGCCCCGGGCGGGGGCGCGGCAAAAGCCCTCTGACGCGGCGTCGGGCGATTCCGGCCGTAATGTGCTAGTCTGGCGACAGGCGCCCGCGACCCGGACGGCGCCGGCTGTAACGGAGGAGCAACAGATGGAAACGGCCAAGGTGATGGACTACGCCCGTTCGCTGCTTGCGGCGCGCGGCGACAAGGCTCAGGCGGAGGCGGCGCAGAAGGCCGCCGCGCTCGAGAAGGACGGCAGGGCCGAGGATGCGCGTACCTGGCGCGCCATCGAATCCGCGCTGCGGGAAATGCGGGCCCCGCATCAGGGCTGAGCCGTCCCGGCGTTACAGCAGATGCCCGGATTTCTGCGCCTTGACGGCAAGATAGCGGGCATTCTCGGGCGTGTGCCCCACCTTGAGGGGCACGCGTTCGGTGACCGCGACGCCCCGGGCGCGCATCATCTCGATCTTGGCGGGGTTGTTGGTCATCAGCCGCACCGCCGAGAATCCCATCTCGCGCAGGATCGCCGCGCCGATGCGGAAATCGCGCTCGTCATCCTCGAAGCCCAGCCGGTGATTGGCCTCGACGGTGTCGAAACCCTGATCCTGCAGCGAATAGGCCCGCATCTTGTTGGCCAGCCCGATGCCGCGGCCTTCCTGGTTGAGGTATAGCAGCACGCCCGCGCCCTCGGCCCCCATCTGCGCCAGCGCCGCCCGCAGCTGTGCGCCGCAATCGCATTTCAGGCTGCCGATCAGATCGCCGGTGAAACAGGCCGAATGCAGCCGCGCCAGAACCGGCTCGCCGCGGGGCGGGGTGCCGATCTCGACGGCGTAATGCTCTTCGCTGCCATCGGCCGGGCGGAAGACATGCAGCCGCCCCGCCTTCGAGACCTCGAGCGGCACCCGGGCCGAGACCACCTCGGCCAGCGTCGTGCCCTCGGCCCGGGCCAGCGCCGCCTCGTCGAGGCTGACGCGGGTCAGCCCCTCGGCCGCGGCCAGCGCCTCGGGTGCGTCCGGCGCGATGGCCAGCACCGCGGGCAGCAGCCGGGCCGATTTGGCCAGGGCGATGGCGGCGCGATGGGCCTCGGCATCGCCGCCCCGGGCCGAGGCGAAGGGGCCGAGCATCGGCTTGTCGAGATCGTCGGCCGGGTCGGCCACGGCGCGCACCCAGTCGGTGCCGACCTCGCCGGGCAGCAGCAGCCGCGCGATATCGCCGTCATAGGGGCGCGCCTTCAGCGTCTCGGCCCGCCTTGCGGTGATCGCCAGCACCGGCGCATCCCCCAGCGCGCGCAGCGCCGTCAGCCGTTCGGGCGTCAGGGTCTCGGCCGCGACGACGACCAGCGGCCCCACCACCACGGGAACCCCCATCCTGAGATCGCCGCGGGCGCGGGCCAGTCTTTCGGTGCTGCCGGGACCAAGACGCATGAGCCAATCCTCTTTTTCCGGGGAGGGTTAAGCCACAATTCCCGGAGATTTGAAACAATTCCCTGTCCGGGCACACGCTTGCGTGAAAACCCTGTCGCAAATCTTGAGCGGTCCGTGCGCGGCGACATCTGAGCGGCAGAGACAGAGGAGGACGCCATGAGCAGCCTGAAGAAGATCCTTCTGGTGGACGACGATACCGACCTGCGCGAAGCCCTGAGCGAGCAGCTGGTGATGACCGAGGATTTCGACGTGTTCGAGGCCGGAAGCGGCGTCGAGGCGATGGAGAAGGCGCGCTCGGCGATCTACGAGCTGGTGATTCTCGACGTCGGCCTGCCCGATACCGACGGGCGCGAGCTGTGCCGGCTGATGCGCAAGCAGGGGGTCAAATGCCCGATCCTGATGCTGACCGGGCATGACAGCGATGCCGATACCATCCTCGGGCTCGATTCGGGGGCCAATGACTATGTGGTGAAACCGTTCAAGTTTCCGGTGCTTCTGGCCCGGATCCGGGCCCAGCTGCGTCAGCATGAACAGTCCGAGGATGCGGTGTTCCAGCTCGGGCCCTATACCTTCAAGCCCGCGATGAAGATGCTGATCACCGAGGACGACCGCAAGATCCGCCTGACCGAGAAGGAAACCAACATCCTCAAGTTCCTCTACCGCGCCTCGGAAGGGGTTGTGGCGCGCGATGTGCTGCTCCACGAGGTCTGGGGGTACAATGCCGGGGTGACGACGCATACGCTGGAAACCCATATCTACCGGCTGCGCCAGAAGATCGAGCCCGATCCGTCCAATGCCCGGCTTCTGGTCACCGAATCCGGAGGGTACCGTCTGGTCGCCTGAGAAAGCCGGAACCGGCATGACTGTTACATCCATTGCGGTGGCTTTTGACCTTGTAGCGGCGCTCCGGTTGCGTAATCCTTGCGCCATGTCGGGGCGATTGACGTATTTTTTCGGCATTCTATGTGCCCTCTGCCAGATCGGCCCGGCCGCGGAGGCCGCGGCCGACATTCCCGGCTATTGGTCGGTTCTTCCCGGATGGCAGTCCTGGCAGGTGACCAGTGCCTATCAGGTCGGGTTCGAGGGCTCTGCCGAGCTGGCGGTGGCCTGCGGCCCTGAGGGCCAGCCTCTGATGGGGGTGCTGACCGACGGGGCCGAGCCGCCCGATGGCGATTTCGAGCGTCCGGCCAAGATCGGCGAGCGGCATTTCCTGATTGCCTGGACCGGGCAGTCGGGCCTTGCGCTGACCCGGCCCGATGCCGAGTTCCTGGCCGCGATGCGCTGGGGCTCGACACTCGTGCTTTACGACTATCTGGGCGCGCCGGTCGATTTCCGGCTGAGCGGCGCGGCCGATGCGCTCGATTCCGCGCTGGCCGGATGCCCGCCGCCGCTGGCGGTGCGGCCCGACCCGGCGGCGATGCGGCGCACTTTCGACGAGACGCTGAAGGCCCGCATCGACCGCGAATGCCGGGCGCTGGGCCGCTCGGGTGCCGAGATCGGTTCCGGCGCGGTGCGCGAGCGCCTGCTGCCCGGGTCGGCCTATCCCGAGGTCACGGTCGATTTCAGCTATGTTTCCTGCCGCGCGGGGCCGCGGCTGCATCGCGATTTCTGTACCGAGGCCGGCTGCGCCCGTCAGCGCTATCTGCCCGGTGCCTCTGCCTATGTCCTGATCGAGGATGGCGACTCGGAATAGGCCCGGGCTTCGGCTTGAGCCCCCGGGCGCTGCCGTCTAGGGTCGCGCCGGTCGCGCCCTGCCACCTTCCGCGGCGGCCCGGACAAGGAGAACCCGATGCCCTTCACCCTCGCCACCTGGAACATCAATTCGGTCCGCCTGCGCGCCCCGCTGGTCGCCCGTCTGATGGAGGAGGAAGCCCCCGACATCCTCTGTCTGCAGGAATGCAAGAGCCCGGTCGAGAAGCTGCCGCTCGAAGTCTTCGCGCCGCTTGGCTATACCCATGTCGTGGCGCGCGGCCAAAAGGGCTATAACGGCGTCGCGATCCTGTCGAAGCTGCCGCTCGAGGATGCGGGCTCGGTCGACTTCGCCGGGCTCGACCAGGCCCGGCACGTGGCCGCCCGGCTGGAAAACGGCGTGCTGCTGCACAATTTCTACGTCCCGGCGGGCGGCGATGTGCCCGACCGCGAGGTGAACGTCAAATTCGGCCAGAAACTCGATTTTCTCACCGGGATGCGCGATTTCTTCCGCGAAAGCCGCCCCGAGCGGTCGATCCTCGTCGGCGATCTCAATATCGCCCCCGGCGAGGAGGATGTCTGGTCGCACAAGCAGCTTCTGAAGATCGTGAGCCATACCCCGGTCGAGGTCGAGCATCTCGGCGCGGCGCAGGAGGCGGGCGGCTGGGTCGACGTGACCCGGGCGCATATTCCCGAAGGCAAGCTCTATTCTTGGTGGTCCTACCGGGCGCGCGACTGGGACGCGGCCGACAAGGGGCGGCGGCTCGACCATCTCTGGGCGACGCCCGACATTGCCGGGGCGGCCGCGGACAGCCGGATCCTGAGGCCGGTGCGCGGCTGGGAGAAGCCCTCTGACCATGTGCCGGTTTTCGCGCGCTTCGATCTCTAGGTCTTCGCCCTTGGGTTTTCCCGCGAACGCCTCATATATTGCACAACTCCCTGACGGACGGAGACGGAGAACATGCTGGAACTGGGTGGCAAGACCACGGAGACGGGCGGGGCCGGTGCGGCCCTGATCAAGGACGTCACCGAAGCGAGCTTCATGGCCGATGTGATCGAGGCCTCGCAGGAGGTGCCGGTGATCGTCGATTTCTGGGCGACCTGGTGCGGTCCCTGCAAGACGCTGGGCCCGATGCTGGAACAGGCGGTGACCGCGGCGGGCGGCAAGGTGCGGATGGCCAAGGTCGATGTCGACCAGAACCAGACCATCGCGGCACAGCTCAGGATCCAGTCGATCCCGACGGTCTATGCCTTCTATCAGGGGCAGCCGGTCGACGGCTTCCAGGGCGCCTTGCCCGCTTCCGAGATCCAGGCCTTTGTCGAGCGCGTGGCGGCGATGGGCGGCGATGGCGGGCTTGCCGAGGCGGTGGCCGCGGCCGAGGAGCTTCTGGCCGAGGGCGCCGCGGTCGAGGCCGCGCAGACCTTCGCCGCGATCCTCGGAGAGGATCCGAAGAATGCCGCCGCCTATGGCGGGCTTGCGCGTGCGCATCTGGCGCTGGGCGAGGTCGATCAGGCCGAACAGTTCCTGGCCGCAGTGCTGCCCGAGATTGCCGAGGCGCCCGAGGTCGAGGCGGCCCGGGCCCAGGTCGCGCTGGCGCGCCAGGCCGCCGAGGCGGGGCCTGTTGCCGAGCTCCGCGCCGCGGTCGATCACGACCCCGACGATCACGCGGCGCGCTTCGAGCTTGCCAAGGCGTTGCATGCCGGAGGCGAGGTCGAGGCCGCGGTTGACGAATTGCTGGAGCTGTTCCGCCGTGACCGCGAGTGGAATGACGGCGCCGCGAAGGCCCAGCTTTTCACCATTTTCGAGGCGCTCCGGCCGCAGGATCCCATCGTGCTGAAAGGCCGCCGGAAACTGTCCTCGATGATATTTGCCTGACGGATGGTCCGGCCTAGCTTCTCGGGCATGTTCTCAGCGGTCGACCTGCCCGATACCCTTCCCCTGTTCCCGTTGCCCGGGGCGCTTCTGCTGCCCAGGGCGCGGTTGCCCCTGCACATCTTCGAGCCGCGCTATCTGGCGATGCTCGACGACACCCTGAAGACGACGCACCGGCTGATCGGCATGGTGCAGCCGCGCGAGGTGCCGGGCTCGGATGAGCAGAAGCTGCATGCGATCGGCTGCGCCGGCCGCGTGACGGCGTTTTCAGAGACCGAGGACGGGCGCTACATGCTGACGCTCTCGGGGATCTCGCGGTTCCGCATCGCCCGCGATCAGGCCGGGTTCATGCCCTATATCCGGGCCGATGTCGTCTGGGACGGATTCGGGCGCGACCTCGGTCCGGGCGAGGACGATCCGGGGTTCGATCGCGAGGGTTTCCTCAAGCTGCTTGGCCGGTTCTTCTCAAGCCGTGGCCTGTCGACCGACTGGGACAGCCTGCGCGATGCCGAGGACGAGCTTCTGATCAACTCGCTGTCGATGCTCTGCCCCTTCGCGCCCGAGGACAAGCAGGCGCTTCTGGAGGCGCCGTCGCTGTCGACCCGGCGCGAAACGCTTGTGACCCTCATCGAATTTGCCCTACGAAGCGGCGATGATGAGGAGAAGATGCAATGACCGATGCCGTCCAGGCCGACCGCAAGATGCTCGAATCGCTGGTTTGTCCGATGACCCAGGGGCCGCTCGCCTATGATGCCGAACGCCAGGAACTGGTGTCGAAGGCGGCCGGGCTGGCCTTTCCGATCCGCGGCGGTATTCCGATCATGCTGGTCGACGAGGCGCGGCGGCTCGATTGAGCGGCCGCGCCGGTTACCGGCCCCGATTTTTCGTCGAAAAATCGCACCCGGCCCCTAGGCCGGGAATGTCCATCCCGGCTTGCGCGGAACCTTGACCGCCAGCATCGGCTTGATCAGCGGACTGGCAAAGCGGTCGAGGTCGAGCGCCTCATGCACGCCCACGACCTCTTCGCCGAAGACCTTGGTGCGGATCGCGGACCGGCAATAGAAGGGCGCATCCAGCATGTCGTGCACCTGCCGCGGCTTGTAGCCGGGATCGGCCCGCGTCTCGCGCCGGACCAGCCATTTCGACCGGGGGAAGCGGGTCCGTGGCGGGGCCTCCGCGACCTCGGCCCGACCGTCCGCGTCGAAATGCACGCCCACCGCCAGCTCCGAGCCGTCCCGCATCGAGGCGTCGTAGAAGCACCAGGCGCCGTTCGCCTTGGTCGGGAAACGACCCCAGGTCCAGTAGCTGAAATCGTCTTCCAGCGCGGCGGTGCCGAAATTGGCGTCGAAATAGCCGTGGCCCTTCCATTGCCAGCCGGGCTGGTTCAGATCGACCTCGATCTCGGAGGATGGCGCGAAGGGCCGCCAGACATGGCTGCCATCGGCCTTGAGCGGCAGCTCGACCCCGGTCACGGCCGAAGGCGTCACCGTCACCCGGCCTTTCAGCCGGCCCATATGCGGCCAGGTCATCTCGTCGATGTCGAAAACCAGCTTGCCGCCGGCCCAGGTCAGTTTGGACGGCCCGACCTCGAACGTGTCGCGGGTCTGGCGCAGCGCGTCGCGGCCGCGATCGGTCATCGTCCAGCGCCCGCCCGGCCCGTAGGTCGCGACATTGATGCAGCAGTGGTTGTCCGGGCTTTTCCGGCCCGACCAGCGGTACCAGGGCGAAAACACCGAACCGATGAAGGAGATGATCGAGATCGACCGCTCTCCGTCATGGCTTATGCCGTCGATATACCACCAGGCATAGCCGTTCGCGGGGACGTCGAGAGCGAAGCACGGTCCGTCAAGATCGCCTCGGCCGCGTGCCGTCCGGAGAGGGTTGCCATCGGGATGCCCGCCCCGGGATGGGTTCCGCCCCCCGCCAGATAGAGCCCCGCGACCTTTGTCCGCGCCGTCGGCCGCTTCAGGGCCGCGGTCAGCCCGTGCGGGCTCCGCCCGTAAAGGGATCCGTCCGAGGCCGGAAACAGTTTCGCGAACTGGCGCGGCGTCGTCAGCGCCTGAACCCCCGGCCGCGGGTCGAAGGTCAGCCCGAACCGGGCCAGCGTCTGGAAGGTGCGTGTCCGACACGTCTCTTGCTCCTCGTCGGTCGGGTCCGCCCCGTCATCGACGGGCGGGCCGTTCATGATGATCTCGAACCGTTCGAGCCCCTCCGGGCTGCGGCCGGTGCCGCGGTCCTGGGCGCAGATGTAAAGCGTCGGATCCTCGGGCATCGCGCCGCGGGCGATGGGGTCGAATTCGGTATGCGGGTCGTCGCAGAAGAAGACATTGTGGTGAACCATCTCGGGTCCGTGCGGCACTGCGGCATAGGACCACACATAGGCCGAGAGGCTGCGCGGCCGGATCGCCTCGGGGGCCACGGTCTCGCGCAGGCCCTCGCCCAGCAGCCCGGCCGCCAGCGCTGCCGGATCGCCGTTGAAGACCACCGCATCGGCCGCCAGCCGGGTGCCGCTGTCGAGATGTACCGCTGCGGCCGCGCCCTTCTGGATCTCGACCCGGGTGGCGCGGCTGCCGAAGCTGAAGCGCACGCCCCTGTCATGGGCCAGCTGCTCCAGCGCCCGGGCCAGCCGGTGCATGCCGCCCTCGACCCGCCACACGCCCTGTTCCTCGGCATGCCAGATCAGCGCCAGCAGCGCGGGCGACTGGAACGGCGAGCCGCCGACATAGGTCGCGTAACGTCCGAAAAGCTGGGCCAGCCGCCGGTCGGAAAAGCCCTTTCCCAGCGCCTTTGCCAGGCTCCGGTGCGGAGCCATGTCGAGCGCCAGCCAGGGATGGGTCACGACATGCCGGGTCAGCGCCCCCTGCGAGGGCTCGGCCGCGCGCATCATCGGCGCGTCGAAGGCGCGGTAAAGCCGCTCGGCCCGGCGGCAGAAGGCGCGGAACTCCTTTTCCGCCCGCGCGCCCGCGAACCGGCCCACCGCATCGGCGCTGGCCTCGCGCGAGGCAAAGAGATCGAGCGTCGAGCCGTCCGGCCACCAGTGCCGGGCCAGCACCTCCTCGCGGTGCAGCGTGACGTAATCCGAAAGCCGCGCGCCGACGCTGTCGAACAGCTCCTCGAAGACCGGGCGCAGGGTCATCACCGTGGGGCCGGCATCGATCGGACCCGCATCGCTGGCAAAGGTGCGCATCTTGCCGCCGGGCACCGGCGCGCGGTCGACGACCTCGACCTCATACCCCGCATGGGCCAGCCGGATCGCGGCCGAAAGCCCGCCCATCCCGGCCCCGATCACGACGACTTTTCCCGCCGATCCGGCCATTTTTGATCCACCTCAAGGAATGTTGACTCGGGACCATAGACTGTCCACCTTGATTTACAATCGTCAATGTCTCGCCGTCCTGACAGCTGCATGGAAGGGCGGCGGGCCGAGCATTGGAGAGCCGTTCATGGACATTTCGGCGCGAATCGAGGCCGCGATGCGGCAGGCGATTGCCGAGGGGCAGGCAGGGGCTGCACCCGGCAAACTGGCATCGGCTTTCGAATATGCCCTGACGCCCGGCGGCGCCCGGATCCGTCCGACGATCTGCCTGAACGTGGCGCGGGCCTGTGGCGACGACCGCCCGGCGCTGGCCGATGCCGCCGCCATCTCGATCGAGCTGATCCATTGCGCCAGTCTCGTGCATGACGACATGCCTTGCTTCGACGATGCCGATATCCGCCGCGGCAAGCCCGCGCTGCACAAGGCCTATGGCCAGCCGCTGGCGCTGCTGACCGGCGACAGCCTGATCGTCGCGGGCTTCGAGGTGATCGCGCGCGCCGCCCAACAAGATCCGGCCCGCGCGGTCGAGCTGATCCGCATTCTGGGCCAGCGCACCGGCATGCCCTATGGCATCTGCGCCGGGCAGGGCTGGGAAAGCGAGGAAACGATCGATCTCTCGGCCTATCACCGGGCCAAGACCGGGGCGCTGTTCATCGCCGCGACCAGCATGGGCGCGGTGGCGGCCGGCCAGCCTGCCGAGCCTTGGGAAGAGCTGGGCGACCGCATCGGCGAGGCTTTCCAGGTGGCCGACGATCTGAAGGACGCGCTGCTCGATGCCGAGGCGATGGGCAAGCCCGCCGGTCAGGACGAAGCCCATGGCCGCCCGAGTGCCGTGACAGAGCTGGGCGTCGAGGGCGCGGTGCAGCGCTTCCGCGATATCCTCTCGGGGGCCATCGCCTCGATCCCGTCCTGTCCGGGCGAGGCCGATCTGGCGCAGATGGTGCGTCACATGGCCGAGCGGCTGATCCCCGAACCCGCGCGTCACCCCGCCGAATGACCGAGATCCTTTCCGGGCCCGGACCTGCCCCCCGCCGCGGGTCCGGCTGGCGTCGCTGGCGCAACCGCAAGATCGCAAGCCCGGGCTTTCAAAGCTGGGCCAGCCGGTTCTTCCTGACCCGCCGCCATGTCCGGCGCGAGGGCGAGCGGATGTTCGATCTCGTCTCGGGCTTCGTCTACAGCCAGGTCCTGTGGGCCGTGGTCGAGCTGGACCTGCTCGAGGCCACCTGCGACGAGGCGCAGAGCCTCGCGGCCCTGGCCCATCGCGCGGCGATTCCGGTCGACCGGATGGAGGCGCTGATGCAGGCCGGCACGGCGCTTGGCCTGTTCGACCGGGTGGGCGGCGGCTATCAGCTGTCGAGCCTCGGCGCGGCGCTGATGGGGGCGCCGGGCGTGGTCGGCATGATCCGCCATCACGATGTCTTCTATCGCGACATGCAGGACCCGGTCGCGATCCTGCGCGGCGAGAAGGAGACCGAGCTGGCACGGTTCTGGCCCTATGTCTTCGGCGCGGGCGCGGCCGAGAATCCCGAGGTCGCCCGGCGCTATTCGAAGCTCATGGCCGACAGTCAGGCGCTGGTCGCCGAAGAGACCCTGCGCAGCGGCGCGCTGGACGGGGTCGCGCGGCTGATGGATGTGGGCGGCGGCACCGGCGCCTTCCTTGCCGCGGCGGGGACGGCCCGTCCCGACCTGAAGATGGTGCTGTTCGATCTGCCCGCCGTGGTGCCCGCCGCCGACGAGCGGTTCCGGGCGCTGGGCATGGCCGACCGGGTGACGGTGGCGGGCGGCAGTTTCCGCGACGATCCACTGCCCGAGGGTGCCGATGCGGTCTCGCTGGTGCGGGTCTGCTACGACCATGCCGACGACACCGTTCTGGCGCTGATGCGGAAGATCCTCGCCACCCTGCCTGCGGGCGGGCGGCTGATCGTTTCCGAGCCGATGGCGGGCGGTGCGCGGCCCAACCGGGCGGGTGACGCTTATTTCGCCTTCTACTGCATGGCGATGCGGACCGGTCGGGCGCGGTCGCCCGAGCGCCTGGCCGAGATGATGAAAGAGGCAGGTTTTCAAGGGGTTGAGATGCCCCGGACACACCGTCCCTTCATCGCCTCCGTGGTCGTGGGGTGCAAGCCCGGGGCGACATAATGCTCGGCCCGAGCTGTCTAAAAAAGTTGACACTCGCACCTGTCCATTTAAACTGACAAGAGCCAATCACCAATGAGTGAGTCCCGTTCAAGCGGGCAAGCGTCAGGAAGGGAAATGTCCATGGAGACGACGGCTGTCATCCTCCGGGGGCCCCGGGAAATCGGCCTCGGCAAGCTCGGCCTGTCGGCGCCCGGACCCAGGGATCTGGTGGTCGAGATTTCCCATTCCGGCATTTCCACCGGCACCGAGAAGCTTTTCTATACCGGCGAGATGCCGCCCTTCCCGGGGATGGGCTATCCGCTGGTCCCGGGCTACGAATCCGCGGGCGAAGTGATCGAGGCCGGGTCCGAAACCAATTTCAAGGTCGGCGAGCACATCTTCGTCCCCGGCGCCAATTGCTACGAGGGCGCGCGCGGCCTGTTCGGCGGCTCGGCGAAACGTCTGGTCACCGATGCCAGCCGCGTGACCCGGATCGATCCGGGCCTCGGGCCGGAAGGCGCGCTGCTGGCTCTGGCCGCGACCGCGCGCCATGCGCTGGCCGGTGTCGACAAGAAGATGCCCGAGCTGATCGTGGGTCACGGTGTCCTCGGCCGCCTGCTGGCCCGGCTGACCATCGCCGCCGGCGCCCCCGCTCCGACCGTCTGGGAGATCGATCCCGACCGCCAGAGCGGCGCCATGGGCTATGAGGTCATCCATCCCGATGACGATCCGCGCCGCGACTATCGCACGATCTACGACGCCTCGGGCGTCGGGTCGTTGCTCGATACGCTGATCACCCGCATCGCCCGGGGCGGCGAGGTGGTTCTGGCCGGGTTCTATACCGCTCCGATTTCCTTCGCCTTCCCGCCCGCCTTCATGAAGGAGGCCCGGCTGCGCATCGCCGCCGAATGGGAACGCGAGGACCTGATTGCAACGCGCCAGCTCGTCGAGTCGGGTGCGCTGTCGCTGGGGGGGCTGATCACCCACAGCGTTCCGGCGGAAAAGGCCGCAGAAGCCTATGAAACCGCCTTCAACGATCCTGCCTGTCTGAAAATGATCCTGAACTGGGGAGCCGTTCATGACGCTTGACGTCCCGAATATCAAAGACATCGACCAGCGCCTTCGCGACGAGGCGAATGCGCCGCTGGACGACGAGATCCCCGTGACCGAACCCACCAAGAAGACCCAGATCATCGCGATCTACGGCAAGGGCGGCATCGGCAAATCCTTCACGCTGGCGAATCTGTCGAACATGATGGCCGAGCAGGGCAAGCGCGTCCTGTTGATCGGCTGCGATCCGAAATCGGACACCACGTCGCTTCTGTTCGGCGGCAAGGCCTGTCCGACCATCATCGAGACCTCGACCAAGAAGAAACTCGCGGGCGAAGAGGTCGCCATCGGCGATGTCTGCTTCAAGCGCAACGGCGTCTTCGCGATGGAGCTGGGCGGACCCGAGGTCGGCCGCGGCTGCGGCGGGCGCGGCATCATCCACGGCTTCGAGCTGCTCGAGAAACTCGGCTTCCATGACTGGGATTTCGACTATGTGCTGCTCGATTTCCTCGGTGACGTGGTCTGCGGCGGCTTCGGCCTGCCGATCGCCCGCGACATGGCGCAGAAGGTGATCCTGGTCGGCTCGAACGACCTGCAATCGCTGTACGTCGCCAACAATGTCTGCTCGGCGGTGGAATATTTCCGCAAGCTCGGCGGCAATGTCGGCGTGGCGGGGCTGGTCATCAACAAGGATGACGGCACCGGCGAGGCGCAGGCCTTTGCCGAGGCGGTCGATATCCCGGTTCTTGCGGCGATCCCGCAGGACGAGGATCTGCGCCGGAAATCGGCCAATTACCAGATCGTCGGCACCCATGAAGGCCCCTGGGGCGATCTCTTTGCCGGGCTGGCCTCGGCCGTGGCCGAGGCCCCGCCGATCCGTCCGGCGCCGCTGACCAACGATGGTCTGCTGGGGCTGTTCGCCCCCGAGGATGTGGGCGCCGATTTCGAACTGACCCCGGCGACCGATGCCGACATGCGCGGCAAGAACGCCAAACCGAAGAAATCTCTCGAAGTGGTCTATGACGATGTTTGATCTCAACAAGATGTCCCGGTGGGACAACGTGCTTGAGGCCCTCTCGCATCACGGTGAGGACCGCGAACCCACTGAAAACGCAGAACTCCAAGAGGCGCCGGCCGCAGAGGCCGTCGCGCCCGCGCGCGAACTGGAGGACGCATGACCGAAGAGGTCAAATATGACGAGGCCCACACCGCAGAGGTGATCGAGGGCACGCCCCGGGAGGCCGGAAACCCTCCTGAAGGCGCCGATCCTCGTCTGGGCGACGGCATGGGCTGCCATGCCGGAGCGGCCGAGATGGAAAAGGCTGCCCGCGCGGCGGGCGCCTCGGAGATTCTCGACCAATATGCAAAGGACTATCCGCAGGGCCCGCATGACCGGCCGCAAAGCATGTGCCCGGCCTTCGGCTCGCTTCGGGTGGGCCTCAGGATGCGGCGCGTCGCGACCGTGCTGTCGGGCTCGGCCTGCTGCGTCTACGGGCTGTCCTTCGTGTCCCATTTCTACGGGGCGCGGCGGTCCATCGGCTATGTGCCGTTCAGCTCGGAAACGCTGGTGACCGGCAAGCTCTTCGAGGATATCCGCGACGCGGTGCACGAACTGGCCGATCCCGACCGCTATGACGCGGTGGTGGTGACCAACCTGTGCGTGCCGACCGCCTCGGGCGTGCCGCTCAGGCTTCTGCCCGACGAGATCAACGGCGTCCGAATCGTCGGGATCGACGTGCCGGGATTCGGTGTGCCGACCCATGCCGAGGCCAAGGACGTGCTGGCCGGCGCGATGCTGAACTATGCCCGCAAGGAAATCGAGGCCGGCCCCGTCGCCGCCCCCGAGGGCGGGGTGTCGGATCGCCCGACCGTGACCCTTCTGGGCGAGATGTTCCCGGCTGATCCCATCGTGATCGGGCAGATGCTCGACCCGCTGGGGCTCGCTTGCGGCCCGGTCGTGCCCGCCCGCGAATGGCGCGAGCTCTACGCCGCGCTCGATTGCGGCGCGGTGGCGGCGATCCATCCGTTCTACACTGCCGCGATGCGTGAATTCGACGCGGCAGGTCGCCCCATAGTTGGGTCGGCCCCGGTGGGACATGATGGCACAGCCGCCTGGCTTGCGAATATCGGCGACGCCTTCGGGCTGTCGGCCGACAAGGTCGCCAAGGCCCAGAACATGTTCCTGCCCACCATCAGCGAGGCGCTGGCCGGTGCCCCGGTCAAGGGCACGATCACGCTGTCGGGCTATGAGGGATCCGAACTGCTGGTGGCCCGCCTTCTGATCGAGTCCGGCGCGAATATTCCTTATGTTGGAACGGCTTGCCCGAGGACGAAGCAGGCCGAGGCCGACCGCGACTGGCTTGAATCGAAGGGCGTCAAGGTCGTGTTTCGGGCCTCGCTCGAGGACGACAAGGCCGCGGTCGACGCGATCCGGCCCGATCTGGCCGTCGGCACCACCCCCGTGGTGCAGCACGCCAAGGAGCTGGGCATCCCGTCGCTCTACTTCACGAATCTCATCTCGGCCCGTCCGCTGATGGGGTCCGCGGGCGCCGGCAGCCTTGCGCAAGTGGTAAACGCGGCCATTGCGAACAAGGGACGCATGGCGTCGATGAAGGAATTCTTCGAAGGTGTTGGTGAGGGAGACACTGCGGGGGTGTGGGAAGGAGATCCGAATCTCCACCCCGAGTTCCGCGCTCTCCAGCAGAAGAAACTGGACAAGAAACGTCGCGCCGAGAAGGCGCAGGAGATGATCTGATGCTGGTCTTGGATCACGACAGGGCAGGGGGGTACTGGGGCGCGGTCTATGCGTTCTGTGCCGTCAAGGGCCTGCAGGTGGTGATCGACGGGCCGGTCGGCTGCGAGAATCTGCCGGTCACCTCCGTCCTTCACTATACCGACGCCCTGCCCCCGCATGAGCTGCCCATCGTCGTCACCGGTCTCGGTGAGGAAGAGCTGGGCCGCGAGGGCACCGAGGGCGCGATGAAACGGGCCTGGAGCACGCTCGATCCGGTTCTTCCGGCGGTCGTCGTCACCGGCTCCATCGCCGAGATGATCGGCGGCGGCGTTACACCCCAGGGCACCAATATCCAGCGCTTCCTGCCGCGCACCATCGACGAGGATCAATGGGAAGCGGCGGACCGGGCGATGACCTGGATCTTCACCGAATTCGGCATGACCAAGGGCCGGATGCCGCCCGAGAAACCGCGCGAAGAAGGGGCGAAGCCCCGCGTGAACATCCTCGGGCCGATGTATGGCGTCTTCAACATGCCCTCGGATCTGGCCGAGATCCGGCGTCTGATCGAGGGCATCGGGGCCGAGGTCAACATGGTGATGCCGCTGGGCGCCCATGTCGCCGAGATGCGGAACCTGGTGAATGCCGACGCCAATGTCGTGATGTATCGCGAGTTCGGACGGGGTCTCGCCGAGGTTCTGGGCAAGCCCTATCTGCAGGCGCCGATCGGCATCGATTCGACGACGAAGTTCCTGCGCAAGCTGGGCGAGATGCTGGGGCTCGATCCCGAACCCTTCATCGCGCGCGAAAAGCACTCGACGATCAAGCCGGTCTGGGACCTGTGGCGGTCTGTCACGCAGGACTTCTTTGCCACGGCAAGCTTCGCCATCGTCGCGAACGAGACCTATGCCCGCGGCGTCCGGCACTTCCTCGAGACCGATCTGGGGCTGCCCTGCGCCTTTGCAGTGGCCCGCCAGCGCGGCGCAAAGACCAATAATGCCGAGGTTCGCGCGCTGATGGGGCAGAAACGGCCGCTGGTCGTGTTCGGCTCGATCAACGAGAAGATCTACCTCGCCGAGCTGTCGGCCGGTCATGGTCCCAAACCTGCCTTCATCCCCGCCGGGTTCCCGGGTGCGGCGATCCGGCGCGCGACGGGCACCCCCTTTATGGGGTACGCCGGTGCCACGTATCTGGTTCAGGAAGTGTGCAATTCCTTGTTCGACGCGCTCTTCCATATCCTGCCGCTCGGGACCGAGATGGATTCGGCTTCTGCAACGCCGACCCGACTGCGGCGCGATTTTCCCTGGGATGAGGACGCCCAGGCACTGCTCGACAGGATCGTGGCCGAACACCCCGTCCTGACACGCATCTCTGCCGCGAAATCCCTGCGCGACGCCGCCGAGAAGGCCGCGCTCGAACAAGGGGCAGAACGAGTGGTGCTTGAAACCATCGAGGCCTTGGCACCTGCAGGCTTCGCCCGCCCTTCTTCGAAAGGAGAGACGAAATGACTGACCAGACTTCCGACGTTCACATGGTACGTGGCCACCGCCCGCCGAAGGCGGAGTTCATGGTCTATTTCACGATCATCTTCATTGCGGCGCTGCCGCTGGCCTTCATCGCCTCCTTCCTGGCGATGGTCCGGCAGGGCGACCTGAAGACCAAGGGGCCGATTGCCCGCGCCTGGAGTCAGGCGCGGATCATCACGCCCATGATTTTCTCTGCCTGAGAAGGTGGAGTTCCGAAATTCGCCCACCCCCCGGTTGGGCGAATAGCCGGCAGGGATAAAACCTTGTCGGGACCCGGCCGCCGGGGTGCGCGGCATCAGTCTGACGATCCGGAGGAAAGTTAATGGCTGAATCTGACGTGTCGTTCACCGGTCTGACCGACGAGCAGGCGCAAGAAATTCACGCTGTCTACATGAGTGGGCTTTGGCTGTTCTCGGCCGTCGCCGTGCTGGCTCACCTGGCAGTGTACATCTGGCGCCCGTGGCTCTGAGAAGAGGACCTGAGAAATGGCTAAATTCTACAAGATCTGGATGATCTTCGACCCCCGTCGCGTGCTCGTTGCGCAGGGCGTCTTCCTGTTCCTGCTGGCTGTGATGATTCACCTCGTCCTGCTGAGCACGGACTACTTCAACTGGCTGACCATCGCCGCCGAGAAAGCCGCAGGCGCGTAAGCGTCCCCGTGGCTTCCGGATGTGAGCAGTCGGAAGTGACACCAAAAGCTGCGGGCGGGAGCCCCGATCTCCCGCCCGCAGCAATCTCGAAGGACAAGGACGGCTGAGGCCCGGACGGACACGGCCGCCATTTGCGGAGACAGACGATGGCACTGCTCAGTTTTGAGAGAAAGTATCGCGTCCGTGGAGGGACGCTCATCGGTGGCGATCTGTTCGACTTTTGGGTGGGGCCTTTCTTTGTGGGCTTCTTCGGAGTGACGACGATCTTCTTCGCCACCCTCGGAACCGCCATGATCTTCTGGGGCGCCGCGCTTCAGGGGACATTCAACCCGCTGAAGATCCACATCGCGCCACCGGATCTCAGCTATGGGCTCAGCATCGCGCCTCTCGCCGAGGGCGGGCTTTGGCAATTCATCACGCTCTGCGCTATCGGTGCATTCGTGAGCTGGGCTCTGCGCGAAGTGGAGATCTGCCGCAAGCTTGGCATCGGGTATCATATTCCGATCGCCTTCGGCATGGCGATTTTCGCATATTTGACGCTTGAAGTGTTCCGCCCGATGTTGATGGGCGCCTGGGGGCATGCGTTCCCCTACGGCATCTTCACCCATCTCGACTGGGTGTCGAACACCGGCTACCACTATCTGCACTTCCACTATAACCCGTTCCACATGCTGGGCGTGTCGCTGTTCTTCGCCACCTGTCTGGCGCTCGCGCTGCATGGCGGTCTGATCCTGTCGGCCTGCAACCCGGAAAAGGGTGAAGAGGCGAAGACGCCGGATCACGAAGACAGCTTCTTCCGCGACCTCATCGGGTATTCGATCGGGACGCTCGGGATCCACCGCGCCGGCTGGCTTCTGGCCATCAATGCGGTCTTCTTCTCGGCGGTCTGCATCATCATCTCCGGTCCGCTCTGGACCGAGGGCTGGCCCGAATGGTGGACCTGGTGGAGCAACCTGCCGATCTGGCCCGAAGCCATTCCGGCTGTCCAGGGGAGCATGTAACCATGGCTGAATATCAGAACATCTTCACCCAGGTGCAGGTCCAGGGACCCAGCGACTGGGGCATGGACAACGAGAACAACATGATGGAAGAGCGGGCCGGCATGGGCCACTTCTCCATCCTCGGTTGGCTCGGCAATGCCCAGCTCGGCCCGATCTATCTGGGCTATACCGGTGTGGTCTCGTTGATCGCGGGCTGCTTCGCCTTCCTGATCATCGGGCTGAACATGCTGGCCCAGGTCGACTGGTCGCTGGTGCAGCTGCTGCGGCAGGGGTTCTGGCTGGCGCTTGAACCGCCCTCGCCGGAATACGGCCTGCGCATCCCGCCGCTGAAGGAAGGCGGCTGGTACATGGTTGCCAGCTTCTTCCTGCTGATCTCGGTCTGGGCCTGGTGGGCACGTACCTACATGCTCGCCGTCGAGCACAAGATGGGCAAGCATATTGCCTGGGCGTTCCTGTCGGCGATCTGGCTGTTCATGGTGCTGGGCTTCTTCCGCCCGATCCTGATGGGCTCCTGGTCGGAAATGGTGCCCTACGGCATCTTCCCGCACCTCGACTGGACCACCGCCTTCTCGATCCGGTACGGCAACCTCTACTACAACCCGTTCCACGCGCTCTCGATCGCGTTCCTCTACGGCTCTGCCCTGCTCTTCGCGATGCATGGCGGCACCATCCTCGCCGTGACCCGCTTCGGTGGCGACCGCGAGCTGGAGCAGATCTACGACCGCGGGACCGCGTCCGAGCGTGCCGCCCTGTTCTGGCGCTGGACCATGGGCTTCAACGCCACGATGGAAGGCATTCACCGTTGGGCCTGGTGGTTCGCGGTTCTGACCCCGCTGACCGGCGGGATCGGCATCCTGCTCACGGGCACTGTCGTCGACAACTGGTATATCTGGGCCCAGGAGCACAACTTCGTCACGGAGTACACTCAGCCCTACGGCGTTGACGCCTATGTCGGGCAAGGAGGCTGATCATGATGCTTAAGTTCCCGAAATGGTTCTTCAAATGGAGTGAGGAGAACCCGACCGACCTGATGGGTCCGGGGATCCTCGTGGGGACTGTCGGCGGTGCTGTGGCCGTGGCTGCGATCATCGTGGCCTTCGGCAACCCGAACGCCACCATCGACCACCAGACCGGCCCGCGCGGCATCGGCATGGCGGTGTCCAAGTTCGTCAAGGACAACCCGCAATTCGATGTCTACGAGGCCGAGTATCAGGTTTTCGACCGGGTCGAGGCGCCGGAAGGCACCCCGACCGCGGCCGAGGCCTATGGCGACAGCGTCGTCGCTTTCGGCGACATGGACCAGGCCAACTTCGACCAGCTCACCAAGGCGATGAGCGCCTGGGTCGGCATGGATGTGGTGCTTTACGACGATGGCGAGGTCGACGAGACCACGCTGGCGATCACCAAGAACTGCATCGAGGCGACCCAGTATCTCAACGACTCCTGGGACACCCACAACCTCGCCACCGAAGGCAAGGGCGTGAACTGCTACACCTGCCACCGGGGTCAGCCGACCCCTCCCGGCTCGTGGATGAAGTCCGGCAACGTCAACAGCGCCATGGAAGGCTGGTCCGGCGTGCAGAACCGCCTGCTGGTGGGCCGCAAATATACCGACAGCCAGTACACTTCGCTGCCGGTGGATGCGCTGGAAAAACTGCTGCTTGACGGTGATTCGATCAAGGTCACCGATACCGAGAGCCGCGTCGACCAGCAGAAGGGCGACCCGACCTGGCAGGATGCCGAGCGGACCTTCAGCCTGATGAACCATCAGGCCAACTCGCTGAATGTCGGCTGCGTCTACTGCCACAACACCCGGGCCTTCTACGATCCGACCCAGGTGACGCCGCAATGGTCGGTCACGACCCTGGCACAGCAGATGTCGATCGACATCAACCAGACCTTCTACGAGCCGCGCTCGGAGATCCTGGGGCATGAATCGGCCAAGGTCGACTGCATGACCTGCCACATGGGCGTCATCAGCCCGCTGAACGGCCATGACATGGTCGCTGAATGGCCCGAACTGGCCGCTCCGGCGGAGTGATCAGAGACTTTGAAGGGGCGGCCGCAAGAGCCGCCCTTTCCCCTCATCGGGTCCCTGGCGGGGCCCGGTATTCGGGGCCTCCACACCCCGGTTCCCTTCCTGTCAGACACAGGACACTGGCGCCGTGTGGGGAACAGACCACACGGCGCTTTTTTTATCGGAAACGCGCGGGAGACGACCAATGACAGTCAAGCCTCCGACCCCGACTTCCACCCCGATTCTGGACCGCGTCGCCGGTCCGGCCGATCTCAAGGGCATGAGCCAGGCAGATCTGGCGCTGCTGGCGCGGGACCTCCGAGAAGAGGTGATCTCGGTCGTGGCCCGGACCGGCGGGCATCTGGGCTCGTCGCTGGGGGTGGTCGAGCTGACGGTGGCGCTGCATGCCGTCTTCAACACGCCCTTCGACAAGCTGGTCTGGGATGTCAGCCACCAATGCTACCCGCACAAGATCCTGACCGGGCGCCGCGACCGCATGCACACGTTGCGTCAGGGCGGCGGGCTTGCCGGGTTCTGCAAGCGCTCTGAAAGCGAATACGATGCCTTCGGCGCGGGGCACAGCTCGACCTCGATCTCGGCCGCGCTCGGCTTTGCCGTCGGCCGCGACATGGGCCAGCCGACGGGCGATTCCATCGCGGTGATCGGCGACGGCTCGATCAGCGCGGGCATGGCCTATGAGGCGCTGAACAATGCCGGCCATGAAAAGCGCCGGCTGTTCGTGATCCTGAACGACAACGAGATGTCCATCGCCCCGCCCGTGGGCGCGATGTCGAAATATCTCTCGGGGCTCTATCACGAGACGCCGCTGGGCAAGCTCAAGGACATGGCCGAGGATTTCGAATCCGCCCTGCCCGGTCCGATCCGCGAGGGCGCGCGTCGCGCCCGCCAGCTGGTCACCGGCTTCCCGGGCGGCGGCACGCTGTTCGAAGAGTTGGGCTTCGACTATATCGGCCCGATCGACGGCCATGACATGAGCCAGTTGCTGACCGTGCTGCGCGCCGCCCGCGCGCGGGCCTCGGGGCCGGTGCTGATCCATGTCTGCACGGTCAAGGGCAAGGGCTACAAACCGGCCGAGACCTCGGCCGACCGGGGCCATGGCGTGTCGAAATTCGACGTCGCCTCGGGCACCCAGAAGAAAAGCTCGGGCAATGCGCCCTCCTATACCTCGGTCTTCGGCCGGACCCTGACCGACGAGGCCGCGCGCGATGCCAAGATCGTCGGCGTCACCGCGGCGATGCCCTCGGGCACCGGGCTCGACATCCTGCAGGACCGCTTCCCGAAACGGGTCTTCGATGTCGGCATCGCCGAACAGCACGCGGTGACCTTCGCGGGCGGCATGGCGGCCTCGGGGCTCAAGCCCTTCGTCGCGATCTACTCGACCTTCCTGCAGCGCGGTTACGACCAGATCGTTCATGACGTGGTGCTGCAGAAACTGCCGGTCCGCTTCTGCGTCGACCGCGCGGGGCTGGTGGGCGCCGACGGCTCGACCCATGCCGGGGCCTTCGACGTGGCCTTCCTGTCGAACCTGCCGGGCATGGTGGTGATGGGCGCGGGCGACGAGGCCGAGCTTCGCCACATGGTCACGACCGCCGCCGCCTATGACGAGGGCCCGATCTCGCTGCGCTATCCGCGCGGCGAGGGGATCGGCGTCGAGATGCCCGAGCGCGGGCAGATCCTGGAAATCGGCAAGGGCCGTGTCGTGCGCGAGGGCAGCAAGGTCGCGCTTCTGTCCTTCGGGGCGCCGCTGGTCGATTGTCTGGCCGCGGCCGATGCGCTCGAGGCGCGCGGGGTGTCGGTCACCGTCGCCGATGCCCGCTTTGCCAAGCCCCTCGATACCGATCTGATCGCCCGGCTGGTGAAAGAGCACGAGGCGCTGATCACCGTCGAGCATGGTGCCGAGGGCGGCTTCGGCGCGCTGGTCCTGCACTGGCTGGCCCGGACCGGGCGGCTCGATGGTGGGGTCTCGGTGCGCACCATGACGCTGCCCGATGCCTTCATCGAACAGGCGAGCCCGGCCGAGATGTATGCCGAGGCCGGGTTGACTGCGCAGGACATTGCCGCGACCGCGCTTCAGGCGCTGGGGGTCGCGCCGGCCCAGTTCGGCCAGGCCAGCGCCTGAGGCCAAAGCTCTCCGCGAAGGGGCCTCGTCCGGGAAGCCGGGCGGGGCCCTTCCCTTTTCGAGCGGCCCTTTTCGACCGGTCTCTTTCGAAACGGATCAGCGGCCGCGGGCCAGGGCCAGGGCCTCGGTCAGGGCCTCGCGGTCGCCGACATGATTGGCGAGGATCAGGATCAGCCGCGCGTTCAGCGCCTGGCTTTCGGGATCGGACAGCCCGCGATGGGCGGCCAGCAATTCGGCATAGAACCCGTCGGGATCGGGCAGGTTAGGATCGGTGATCAGCTTCATTCCCGTCCCTCCCACATCGCCCGCAGCGCGGCGGTGATATCGCGGGGCTCGGCCATGATCCAGCGCGCCGCCACTACCCGGTCGGGCCGGATCAGGTAAAGCGCCCGTTCGGCATCGCCCAGATAGCGCGCCCTGAGCGTCGGGTCGGCCCGAAGCGCCAGCGCCGGAACCGGCAGGCCTTCGGGCGCGGCGCAGTTGATCGCCAGCACCATCGGTCCGGTCCCCAGCTCGTCCAGCAGCCAGCCATTGCCGATCCGCGCTTCGGGCGCGACCGCGCCGGCGCGGGCATCGGCGGGCAGCAGCGTGTCGTCGGGCGCGCCGGTCCGATAGATGCAGGGCACGGCCAGCCGCCCGGCATTGACCCATTCTCGGGCAAAGGCGGTCTTGCGCGCAAGCGCCAGAACCTGGTCCCGGAACAGGCGCTCGACCCCGGGGGCGGGCGAGATGAAATCGGCCGACCGGGCGGAATCGCGCAGGTTCTCGTCGGCGGCCTGCAGCCGCTCGCGGTTGTAGCTGTCCAGCAGCCCCTCATCGGCCCGGCCCTCGAGAACGGCCGCCAGTTTCCAGCCCAGATTCTCGACGTCCCGCAGCCCGGCATTGGCGCCCCGGGCCGAGAAGGGCGGCACCAGATGCGCGGCATCGCCGAGGAAGATCACCCGGCCATGGACGAACTCGGCCAGCCTGCGGCTCTGGAAGGTGTAGACGCTGACCCATTCGAGGTCGAAATCGGGACCGACCACGGCCTGGATCCGCGGGATCACCCGGTCCGGCCGGACCTCCTCGGCGACATTGGCATCGCGGCCGAGCTGCAGGTCGATGCGGTAGATATTGTCGGCCTGCGGCATCAGCATCGCCGACTGGCCGGAATGGAAGGAGGGGTCGAACCAGAACCAGCGCTCGGCCGGGAAATCGGCCTCCATCTCGATATCGGCGACCATGAAGCGCTCTTCGTGGAAGGCGCCGTCCTCCAGATCCAGATCCAGCAGCGCCCGGGTCAGCGAGCGGGCGCCGTCGCAGGCCAGCAGATAATCGGCGGTCAGCCGGTAGGAGCCATCCGGCGTCTTGACCGACAGCTCGACCCCGTCGCCGGTCTGATCGACGCCGGTCAGCCGGTTGCGGAAGCGCAGGTCGATCAGCGGCTCGGCCAGGGCGCGCTCGATCAGGATGTCCTCGACATGGTATTGCTGCAGATTGGCGAAGGGCGGGAACCGGTCGGCATCGGTCCCGGCCATGTCCATGCTGAAGATCTCGACATCGCCATGGCTGATTCGCCCGATGCTCCAGGGCACGGCCTGCGCCATGATCCGGTCGGCGATGCCGAGCCGGGCGAAGAATTGCAGGCTTCGCTGCGACCAGACAATGGCGCGCGAGCCGACCGTGATCGCGGATTTGTCCTCCAGCACCACCGAGGCGATGCCGAGCCGCGCGAGGTTCAGCGCCATCGTCAGCCCGACCGGTCCCGCGCCCACCACCACGACGCGGTGACGCGGCTCGGGCCCGCTCAGGCCGGGCGCTGCGGAATAGGGAAGAGGCTTGTCGTCATAGGCCATCACGCATCCTCCAGCGGCGGCCCGTTGCGGGGCAGGACCGGGTCGGCGCGTCGGCGGATCTGCCTGATCTGGAGGCACGGAAGCACGATAATCCCGGCGCGACCCGCAGGTCGCCGCGGACGGCCCCTCTCCTCATCGCAGTCTCCCACACCGGTTCTTGTTCTTGTCCGCTGTTCAGGGGGTAACCTCTGCTACTCGACAGGGCTCTGCAACCGGTTTTTTCAGACTGGATTTACGGCCCCGCCGGGGTCAGGCTGACGCTTGTGGAGCGCCGGAGCGCCGCGCGTGCAGCCCGGGGAGGCGGCCCGCTGGCGGATCATGTGGGAGGAGCTTGAAGATGAGCGGAGTAGTGATCCTTGGAGCGGCGCGGACCGCGATCGGCACCTTCGGAGGCAGCCTTGCGGGCGTGCCGCCGATCGCGCTGGGCGCGACGGTGTCGAAGGCCGCGCTGGCGCGGGCCAGGCTTCCGGCCGACCGGGTCGGGCAGGTGGCCTTCGGCCATGTCATCAATACCGAGCCGCGCGACATGTATCTCGGACGGGTCGCGGCGATGGAGGCGGGTGTGCCCGACACGGTGCCCGCGATGAATGTCAACCGGCTCTGCGGGTCAGGGGCGCAGGCCATCGTGTCGGTGATGCAGGCGCTGATCCTGAACGAGGCCGATTTCGGGCTGGCGGGCGGTGCCGAATGCATGAGCCGGTCGCCCCATATCCTGGCCGATGCGCGCTGGGGCCGGAAGATGGGCGACACGCCCGCGGCCGACATGATGCTGGGCGCGCTGACCTGTCCGTTCGGGTCCGGCCATATGGGTGTGACCGCCGAGAATGTGGCCGAGGCCCATGGCGTGTCGCGGGCCGATCAGGACGCCTTCGCGATGCAGAGCCAGGAGCGCGCGGCCTGGGCCATCGCCGAGGGCCGCTTCGACGACCAGATCGTTCCGGTCGAGGTGCAGCATCGGCGCGAGACCGTCGCCTTCCGGGTCGACGAGCATCCGAAGGCCACGACCCTTGATGGCCTGGCCGGGCTCCGGCCAGCCTTCCGCAAGGACGGCTCGGTCACGGCGGGCAATGCCAGCGGCATCAACGATGGTGCGGCTGCCGTGGTTCTGGCCCGCGAGGAGGCGGCCGAGGCGGCCGATCTGGTGCCGCTGGCCCGGATCCTCGGCTATGCCCATGCCGGGGTGGCGCCCGAGGTGATGGGGATCGGGCCGGTGCCCGCGGTCGAGGCGCTCTGCGCGCGGACCGGGCTGACGGTCGACGATTTCGACGTGATCGAAAGCAACGAGGCTTTCGCCGCGCAGGCGCTGGCGGTCAGCCGGATGCTGGGGTTTGATCCGGCGAAGGTGAACCCCAATGGCGGCGCCATCGCGCTTGGCCATCCGGTCGGGGCGACCGGGGCGATCCTGACGGTGAAGGCGCTTTACGAGCTGCAACGCACGGGTGGCCGCCGCGCACTGGTGACCATGTGCATCGGCGGCGGTCAGGGGATCGCGCTGGCACTGGAGCGGATCTAGCCCGGCGCGGCGGTGGCCCCTTGCGGGGCCGCTGTTTTACTGGGGCGCGCCCCTGCCGGGCGCGCCGTTTCGGGTATTTCTGCCAAGAAGAAACGGCAAGTTCGGTTGTGTCAGTCGATCAGGTGCAGGCGCGCGCGGGCGGCATGTCCGGTGGCGTCGATGGCCGAAAGGGTGACGAAGCCCGGGCCCGGTGCGGGCAGCGCGGCGGTTCGGTGGCGCAGGCCGGTCGCGATCGGTCGGCCATCGGCCAGCAGGGTGAAGGGGGGCGTGCCGCCCGCGAGCTTGACCGTGAGGGTCGCGCCGTCGAGGGCCAGATCGGCGCCGTCGGGCGGGAAGGCCAGCCGCAGCGGGTCGGTGCCCTGGCTCGCGCCCGGTCGGGCGAAGCGGCGCAGCGGCGCGGACAGGGCGTTGTTCGTCGCGATCAGCGTGCCGGGCGGGGGCGGCGGAAGCGCCTCGGGCGGGCCGAGCCGGGCGAAGGCGTCGAACAGGAGCGGTGCTGCGCGGTCGGCGCCGAAGGCGCCCGGCACCGGGGTGCCGTCGGCGCGGCCGATCCAGACCGCCACGACATGGCGTCCGTCGAACCCCACCGCCCAAGCGTCGCGATGGCCGTAGGAGGTGCCGGTCTTGAAGGCGATCCGGCCCTGGGGCGCGCTGGCGGGCGCGGGCACGCCGCGCAGGATGTCGCCGACCTGCCAGGCGGCTTCGGGGGGCAGGACCGGGGCGCCCTCGGCCACGGGGGCCGCGCCGATGCGCCAGTGAAGCGGCACCGGGCGCCCGCCCTCGGCCAGCGCGGCATAGAGCCGGGCGAGGTCTTCGAGCGTCAGGCCGAGCCCGCCCAGCGCGATGGCAAGCCCGGGCGGGCCGTCGGGCAGGGCCGGCCTTGCGCCCGCGCGTTTCAGCCTTGCCAGCAGCCGGGCCGGGCCAAGTGCCTCGGTCAGGGCCACGGCGGGGATGTTGAGCGAGGCCTGAAGCGCGGCGCGGACCGGCAGGGTGCCGCGGAAGCGGCCGTCGAAATTCGACGGGCGATAGGTGCCGAAGGCGGTCGGGCGGTCCTCGATCAATGTTTCGGGATGGGCGAGCCCCTCGGCGAAGGCGAGACCGTAGATCAGCGGTTTCAGGGTCGAGCCGGGCGAGCGCGGCGCCCGCGCCATGTCGACGAAGCCGTCGCGGGCGGTATCGGTGTAATCGGGGCTGCCGATCTCGGCCAGGATCTCGCCGCTTTGGTGATCGGCCACGATCAGCGCCGCCGAGAGCCGCGCGCCCATCGGGCGGACGGTGTCGCGGACAAGCGTTTCAAGCCGCGCCTGCAGGCCTGCATCGAGGGTCAGGCGATGGAGGCGCGCCCCCGGCTCGGCGGCGCGGGCGCGGTCGGCCAGATGGGGCGCCAGCTCGGGGAAGGGACGGCGGGTTTCGGGCACCGGGCTTCGGGCGGCGCGGGCGGCGGTCTCGGGCTCGAGAACGCCCGCCTCTGCCATCCGCGCCAGCACCCGGTCGCGGGCGGCCCGGGCGGCATCGGCCGCGCGGTCGGGGCGGCGGGTTTCGGGCGATTGCGGCAGCGCCACCAGAAGCGCGGCTTCGGCCGGGCTCAGGCGCGCGGGCGGCTTGCCGAACCAGGCGAGGCTGCCTGCCGCGATGCCTTCAAGATTGCCGCCGAAGGGCGCGCGGGCGAGGTAAAGCGCAAGGATGCCGTCCTTCCCGATCCGCCGTTCCAGCGCCAGCGCCACCCGCATCTGCCGGAGCTTGCCCGCCCAGTGCCCGGTGCCGCTGTCTTCCAGAAGCCGCGCCGTCTGCATCGACAGCGTCGAGCCGCCCGAGACGATCCGTCCATGGGCCAGCGCCTGGCCCGCCGCCCGCAAAAGCGCGAGCGCGTCGATGCCGGGATGGGACCCGAACCGGCGGTCCTCATAGGCGACGAGCATCCTCAGATAAAGCGGATCGACCCGGTCGGGGCTGGCCGCCAGCCGCCAGCGGCCGTCCTCGACGGTATAGGCACGCAGCAGCGTGCCATGCCGGTCGAGCACCTCGACCGAGGTCTCGGCAGCCAGCGGCGGCAGTATCGTCGCGTCGATCCAGGCGTCGGCCGCATCGCGCGCGGCGGCGCCGAGGAACAGCACCGCCGCCAGAGCGGGCAGAAGCGCCCTCATGGCGTGACGCTGGCGCGGCTCGTATCGCTCCAGGCGCGGCGGTCGGGGCGGTACATGTCCTCGACGCTGGCAGCGGGGGCGCGGTAGCTGCCGGGGGCCGTGGCGCGCAGGATATAGGCCAGCCGGAACGGATCGCTCGAACCCCAGTCGATGGCGGCGAGGAACCGGTCCTGCCTTGCCTCGCTGTGGCGGACCTCGGCGGTGGTGCCAAGCCAGTCGAGGGCCCGGATGTCGCCCGCCCTGAGCAGGTTCGGATTGTCGATCTCGAAGCCCGCCGGGATCGGGTCGGCGACCATCAGCCTTGCCCGGTCGTCCGAGAATGGCGTGACCTCCAGCACCGTCACGATCCGGGTGCCCTGCGGCACGGCGTCGAGCGTGACCGGATCGCCCTCCAGCGTGTAGTGGCGGCGCGAGATGGCATAGCCGTTGCCGCCCGCGGGGCCGGGCATTTCGGGCACGCCGAAGCTGGTGACGGTCAGCGTCTCGGGGCGGCCGCTGTCATTGCCCAGCACGGCCGGGCCGTCGCCGGGGGCCAACAGCCGGACCAGAGGTCCGGTCAGGGGCGCGCCGTTCAGGGTGAAGCCCCCGCCTCCGGTCGCGGTCCCGGGCCGGTCGATCAGCTCATGGGTGGCCAAGAGCATCCAGCTGGCCTCCTGGGTCGATAGGGGCCGGTCGGTCGCCGCCAGATAGCCGGTCAGCGCGTCGCGGTCGACGACGGAGCTGCCCGCCGCGACGGCCAGCGTCAGAAGCCCCGCCGCGTCGCGCAGGTCGGTGCCGTAATCGCTCCGCCAGACCGGTGGTTCGTCCCGGCCCATCCGCCCGGCCATCATCCGGGCCGCGCGGGCGAACATCCTGTCGGCCCGCGTCGGGGCGCCATAGGCGGCCAGCGCCGCGCCAAGCTGCCCGGCGGCCAGCGGCGTCGCGAAGGCCCCGGCCCTGGTGTCGGCATAATAACGCAGGTCGGCCATCGCGGCCCTGCCCTCGCGCGCCAGCACCATCAGCGCATAGGCGATATCCTCGCCGCCGCTGTCGAAATCGGGCGCGTAATTGACCCGGTTCCGGAGGTTGTCGAGCGCCATCCCGAAGGCCCGGTCGGGCACCGCCACGCCCTGTGCGCGGGCCCGCGACAGGAAATCGGTGACATAGGCATCGAGCCAGAAATCGCCCGAGCCCGGCGCCCAGAGCCCGAACCCGCCCGAGGGAGACTGGTTCGCCAGCACCTCGGTCACGGCCCGGTCCAGACGGTCGGCCAGATGCGCGCGGGTGCCGAGCCCCAGCGCCTCGGCCAGCTGGTCGAGATAGAGCAGCGGCAGCGCCTGCGACGTCACCTGCTCGGTGCAGCCATAGGGATAGCGGTCGAGGCTTGCCAGCAGCCCCGCCGCATCGAGCCGCGCGACCGGGCCGAGCGCCAGCGTCGCCCTTCCGGTGCCGGGCCGCATGTCGGCGAACAGCGCGTCATCGGCGGTGAAGCTCTGCCCGTCGGCAAGGGTAAAGCGCGATCTGCGCATGATCTCGGGATCGGTGACCTCGACCGGCAGGGTCAGGGTCCGGGTCAGCCGCTTGCCGTCGGGCGTGCTCAGCGCGACCTTTACATGCTGCACCCCCGGCGCGCCCGCGGTGATCGGGATCGACAGCGCGGTCTTGCCGCCCCGGGCCAGCTCGACCGCCTCGGGGATCGTGGCCGGATCGAGGGTGACGCCCTCGGCGGTGACGCTCAGCGGCATCCGGCCCGCCGGGCCCTCGGCATGGACAAGCTCCAGCAGCAGGCGGCTTTCATCGCCGGGCGCAAGGAAGCGCGGCAGGCTGGCCGTCACCACCACTGGATCGCGGATCAGGATATCGGCCTCGGCCTGGCCGACCCCGGTCGGCGACCAGGCGACGGCCATCAGCCGGAGCGTGCCGTTGAAGGCGGGGATGTCGAGGCGGGCATGGGCGATCCCGTCTTCGCCCACCGTCACCGGCCCCGAGAACAGCGCGACCAGCTCTTCGGTCGGGGGCGGCGCCTGACGGCGCATCCCGGCCGTGCTGTCGCCGCCCGAGCGCACCGTGCCCATGGCGCCGTTCAGCCCGTCGATGAGCCGCCCGTAGACGTCGCGCAGCCCCATTCCCAGCTTTCTCTGCCCGAAATAATGCCCGTCGGGGTCGGGGCTGGCAAAGCCGGTGACGTTCAGGATGCCCAGATCGACCGCGGCGATGGTGGCATATGCCGTCTCGCCGGGGGCGATGCCCCCGACCTTCAGCGCGATGTCGAGCGGCTGGCGCGGCCCGGCCTCGGCCGGGACCTCGAAGGCGGCCGACAGCCGGTGCGGGCCGGGATCGACCGTGGCATGCGCAAGCCCCAGCGCCCGGGTGGGGTTGTGGCCCGCTGGCAGGTCCATCGGCCGGATCAGCGTCGCGGCGACATAGGCCCCCGCGCCCCAGTCATCGGTCACCGGCAGGCGGATGACATTCTCGCCCTCGGTCAGATCGACCGGCACCATGTCGATCAGCCGGTTCGACATCACCGTGACCAGCCCCTTGCCGGGCTGGCGCGGCACGATCCTCAGCGTCGCGGTCTCGCCGGGGCGATAGGCGGGCTTGTCGAGCGACAGTTCCAGCATGTCGGGCGTGGTGCTGGCATCGGCGGGCGCGTACCAGCCGGCCTCGAAGGCGACCGCCGCCTCGGCCCAGGCGCCCTCGCGACGCTCGGCCACCAGCTCGTAGCGGCCCCAGCGCACCGGCACCGCGATCGAGGCGCGGCCATCCTCGGGCCGGGTCTCGCCCTCGGAGATGCGCTCGCGGCTGGTGATCGGCTCCCACTTCCAGTCGTCATCGACGCGGTACCATTGATAGCGGGTCTCGACCCGGTTCAGCGCCCAGTGCAGCGGCGTGTTCTCGGGCTGTCCGTCGGCGCCGAGCGCGATCAGATCGAACCCGGCCTCGGCGCCCTCGGGCAGGTCGCCGTCAAAGCGCGGCTTGATCCCGACCATCGGGCCCGAGGGCTTGACTGGCCGGGTGAGGCTGCGTTCGACCGGGCGGCCCGAGCCTTCGGACAGGCGCAGGGTGATCCGGGCCTCGACCGGCTTGCCCTCGGCCTTGAGGGCGGGCAGCGTCAGCCCGATCTGGGCCTGGCCCGCCGCATCGGTGCGGCCCGCGCCCACGATCAGGGCCATTGCGGGTGCTATCTCGGTATCGTAGCGGCCGAAGACGAAGCCGGGATAGTCGGGCAGACCGGCGGCGGCGGCCAGTCGCACCTCGCCCTCGATGGGCAGATCGGCCCCCGGCGCTCCGAACAGATAGCGTGCCTCGACCGACAGAAGCGGCGGGGCGGCGGGGTCGATGGGTGCCTCGGGCAGGCCGAGCTCGAAGTCGATCCGTTCGGGCAGGAAATCCTCGACCAGGATCCTGGCCGAGGCCAGCGCGGGGGCCTCGGGATCGGCATATAGATCGAGCGTCCAGGTGCCGCGCGGTGCGGTTCCGGCGATGTCGAGGTCGAAGACATGGCCGCCCGCGATGCCGCCCGGCGACAGCTGGCGGGCATGTTCCAGCCCGTCGGGGCGCGACAGGATCGCGGTCAGCGGCAGATCGGCGATGGCCTCGGCGCGGTCGTCGCGGGCCAGCGCGGTCGCATGAACGGTCTCGCCGGTGCGGTAGGCGCCGCGATCGGTGGTCAGGAAGACATCGATGGGCGGCGCGGGCTCGCGGCCCTCGACGCCCCGGTCCGAGAGGTCGAATTCGGGATCGGTCAGCGACAGGAAGGCGATGTCTTCGGTTCCGTCCTCGGCGGTCAGCATGGCGGGGGCGGCGCCCGCGCGTCCGCGCGTGAGCCCGGGTTCGAACCGGGCATAGCCCTGCGCGTCGGTCATCGCGGTGCCCAGCACCGCATTCGCGCGGGACAGAAGCGAGACCTTGATCCCGGCCTTCGGTTCGGCACTGCCAAGCGCGCGCACGAAGACATGCAGCCCGTCGGTGCCGCTCATGCTGGCAAGCCCCAGATCGGACAGCACGAACCACTGGGTCGCGGCGGGCATCTCATAGGGGTCCTCGCCCGGGATCGCGGCGCTCAGCGCGTAAACCCCGGCCGGCTGGCCCGCCAGCGCCTCGTTCAGCGGCAGCCGGGTGGTCACGTCGCGGTTCAGATCGCTCCCGACCTCGGCATGGCCCGACCAGACCTTCCGGGCCAGATCGGTCGAGACGGCCTCTTCCTGCCAGGGCGAGATCGCCTGTCCGAAATAGCCGTCCTGCACCGACCGCAGCAGGTTCCGGTCGGACATCCGGTAAAGCGTCAGATCGAGCCGGTCGGAATTGACGGTCACGACCGGCAGCGCGGTGCCGCCAGCCTTCGGCAGCACATAGGCGCGGCCCGGGAACCGCACCGAGGGGCTGCGGTCGCGTACATACTGGGTCAGCGTCACCGGCTTTGCCAGCGTCTCGCCGCTTGCGGCGGGCAGCCCGCTGCGCAAGGTCAGCCGGTAGCTTTCGCCATGGCTCAGCCCCTCGACGCAAAGCCGCCGGTCCTCGACGGTGACGGCCAGGCCCGGGTCGGGCAATTGCACGAAGGGGGCGTAGTCGGTCCCGGCCTTGACCAGATCCTCGGAGAATTCGGCGCAGATCCGGGGCCGGGCGGCATCGCTTTCGACCACGGTGTCGGTGATCCGGAAGCCGTATTTGCCGATGGCGTCCTCCAGCCGCGCCTGCAAACCGTCCCGGGGCGCGAGGGTCTGTGCCAGCCGCAGCGCCGGGATCATGTCGCGGCCACGGCCCAGATCCTCGAGCGCGCCCGCCATCACCCCGAGCGCGCGGGCGCGGAGCGCCGGGGTCCCGCCGCGCAGATAGGCGTTGACCGACGCCGACAGCGCCGCGGCGCGGGCCCGTCGCCGGGCAGCCCTGTCCTCGGGCGAGAGCGCGGCGGTGGCGGCGGCATAGTCCGCCCAAGCGGCGGCATCGTCGCTCAGCGCGACCGCGGCGCCCAGCAGTCGGCGCGCCTCGGCCGGCCGGTTCGCGGCGCGGGCAGAGGCTGCCGCGCGGTGCAGCTCGTCGAGGGTGGCGCCGTCGACCGGATGGTCCTGCGGAAGCTTCTCGGCCTGCGCGCGGGCCTCGGCCAGATCGCGGTCGCGCAAGAAGTCGAGCTCGGCGGCGCGTGTCGGGGCGGCGGCGAGGGTCGCCGGGTCGGTCGCCACGATCCGGGCCGAGACGGCGCCGGCATAGGGCGTGGGGGCCTCGGCCCGGGCCTTGGGGAAACAGGCGCTCGAGCGGGCGTTGAAGGTGAAGGCGGCGCAGCGCGTGTCGCTCAGGCAGGCCCTCAGGCAGCCGGGCAGGTCGGTATCGAGCAGGGTCCTGAGGTCGCCGCCCGGAAAATCCATGTCGCGCCAGAGCACCGCGCGCCGGTCGGGCAGCGGGTTGTCGGCGGAGGCGGCTACCGATTGCGCCGCGGCGCCGCCTGCCAGGGTCGCAAGGACGGTGATGGCAAGGGCCATGAGGGCGGCGGAACGGGCCATCTTGGCCTCCTTGTCAGGCTGAAATCATGCGGATGCTGGCACGTCCTGCGCGCAGTTTGCAAGGATTCCCGCCCGCGTTAATCGCCTGTTCATGCTGGCGCGGCCAATACCGGAGAAACGGGATCAGGGGGTCCGGAATGGATCTTCACGACAAGCTGGCCAGAGAGCGTCGCGCCCGCCTGGCGGCAGAACGTCTGCTGGAACGCAAAAGCCGCGAGCTGTTCGACGCGAACCGCAGGCTCGCGCTGCAGGCCCGTGCCCTGTCCGAAGAGGTCGACCAGACCCGCCAGGCCGCCGACGAGCTGCGCGGCTGCAATGACAAGGTGATGACCGAGCTGGCCGAGGTCTCGAAGGCCTTCACCGTCGCCAAGCAGCGGCTCTGGGACTCGCTTGAAACCGTCAGGGACGGCTTTGCGCTGTTCGGTGCAGACGACCGGCTGGTGATCGGCAACAAGGCCTTCTTCGATCTGTTCGAGGGGCTCGAGGAGGTCATCCCCGGCATCCGCTATGACGAGATCATCCGGCTGGCGGTCGAGGAGGGGGTGTTCGACATCGGCCAGGAACGGCCACAGGAATATGCCGAGACCCTGCTGTCGCGCTGGCATCTCGATCCGGTGCCCCCGCGCGTGGTCCGGCTCTGGACCGGCGAATATCTCAAGCTGACCGACCGCCGCACGCCCTCGGGCGACATGGTCTGTCTTGCGATCAACATCACCGACATGATGCGGATGTGGGCCGCGCTCGAGGCGATCCCCGACGCCTTCGTGCTGTACGATGCCGAGGACCGTCTGGTGATGTGCAACGACCGCTACCGCGAGTTCTATGCCGAAAGCGCCCAGGCGATGGTTCCGGGCGCGCGGTTCGAGGACATCCTGCGCCAGGGGCTGGCAAATGGTCAGTATCCCGAGGCGGTCGGGCGCGAGGAAGACTGGCTGACCGAACGGCTGGTCAACCACCAGAAGGCCAGCAGCCCGGTCGAGCAACGCCTTGCCGACGGGCGCTGGCTGCGCATCTTCGAACAGCGCACCCCCGATGGCGGCATCGTCGGGCTCCGGGTCGACATCACCGAGCAGAAGCGTCAGCAGGAGGCGCTTGAACAGGCCCGTGTCGCCGCCGAGGCCGCGAACCGTGCCAAGTCGGCCTTCCTGGCCAATATGAGCCACGAGCTGCGCACGCCGATGAACGGGGTCGTCGGCATGGCCGAGATCCTGTGCGAGACCGAGATGTCCGAGGAACAGCGGCTTTACGCCCATACCATCCGCGAATCGGGCGAGGCGCTGCTGGGGCTTCTCAACGATGTGCTCGACTATTCGAAGATCGAGGCCGACAAGCTGACCCTGAACCCCGCCCCCTTCGATCTGGAACGGATCATCCATGAGGTGGTCACGCTGTTGCAGGCCCCGGCGCGGGACAAGCGGCTCGACATGCTGATCGACTACGACATCTTCCTGCCGACCCGCTTCATCGGCGACGGGGCGCGGCTGCGTCAGATCCTGACCAATCTCGTCGGCAATGCGGTCAAGTTCACCGAAGAGGGCCATGTGCTGGTGCGGGTGGTCGGTTTCGAGGATGCGTCGGGCCGCTACCAGATTCACCTGATCGTCGAGGATAGCGGGATCGGCATCGCGCCTGACCTGCAGGAGCATATCTTCGGCGAGTTCAACCAGGTCGACGACCAGGAGAACCGCAAGTTCGAGGGGACCGGGCTGGGGCTGGCCATCACCAAGCGGCTGATCGAGATGATGGAGGGAGAGATCTGGCTGGTCTCCGGAAAGGGCGAGGGCGCCTGTTTCGGCATCCGCCTGACGCTGCCGGTCTGCGAGGAGGCCGACGCGCTTCCGGCCGCGCCCGCGACCCGTGCCCGGCGCGTTCTGGTCGTCGACGATCAGGAGGTGAACCGCACCATTCTCGAACGTCAGCTCGGCCAGCTCGGGCTGGAGGTCGTCAGCCATATCTGCGGCGAGCTGGCGCTGCAGGAGACAGGACGCTTCGATCTAGTGGTCACCGATCACCGCATGCCCGGCATGGACGGCATGTCCCTGGCCCGTGCCCTGCGCGATGGCGGCTATGACGGCCCGATCCTGATGCTGTCCTCGAACCCGACGCGGATGCGGGCGGCCGACGATCCGGTCGCCAGCGGGGTCGATCTCGTGCTGCAGAAGCCGCTCCTGCGCCGGGCGCTCTACGAGGCGGTGGCCCAGCTCGCGCCGCCCGCGGCGGGGCAACCGGCCCGGCTGCCTGCCCCTCCGGCCCCGGCCGGGGCGCCGGTCGCCCCTGACGCGGTCCCGATGCGGATTCTGGCGGCGGAGGACAACCGCACCAACCGGCTGGTCCTAGAAAAGATGCTGGACGGGCTCGCGCTCGACATCCGCTTCGTGAAGGATGGCGACGAGGCGGTGGCGGCCTTCTCCGAAGCCCGGCCCGACCTGATCCTGATGGATATCTCGATGCCCGGCTGCGACGGCAAGGAGGCGACCCGCCGGATCCGCGCGCTCGAGGCCGGATCGGATCTCGCCCCGGTGCCGGTGGTGGCGCTGACCGCGCATGCGATGATCGACGATGTCGACGCGATCCTCGCGGCCGGGCTGAACGGCTGTTTGACCAAGCCGCTGCGCAAGGCCGAGATCGTCGAGACGCTAGAGGCCTACCGCCCCGATGGCTGCCTGCCGATCCGGATGGCGGGCACGGGCTGAGCCCCGGCGCGCCCGGGGCTCAGTCCGCGTCGCTGCCGCGCAGGAAGACCAGGCTGCTCTCATCCGACACGTCGGGCCGGAACCGGTAGCCGCCCGCGTCGAACTCCTTCAGCGCCTCGGGATCGGTCAGGCCATGTTCGACGATGAAGCGCGCCATCGCGCCGCGCGCCTTCTTGGCGTAGAAGCTGACGATCTTGGGACCCGAGGGCCGTTCCTCGAAAAACACGGGCGTGACGACCTTGGGTTTCAGCGCGGCCCGGTCGGCGGCGGTGAAATATTCCTTGCTGGCGCAGTTGACCAGAATGTCCGTGCCCGCTGCCTCGGCCGCGCGGTTCAGCGCCTCGGCGACCCGGTCGCCCCAGAAATCGTACAGGCAGCTGCCGTGCTCGGTCGCCAGACGGCTGCCCATTTCCAGCCGGTGCGGCTGGATCGCATCGAGCGGGCGCAAGAGCCCGTAAAGCCCCGACAGGATGCGCAGATGGCTCTGGGCAAAGCGCAGGGCGTCGGCATCGAGCGAGGCGGCGTCGAGCCCGGCATAGGTGTCGCCGTCGAAAAGATGGACGGCCGGTTTCACCGCCTCGGGCGCGGGATCGGCCTGAAACCCCGCGAAGCGGGCGGCATTGAGGCTGGCGAGGCTGTCGCTGATATGCATGAGCCGCTTGAGCGCGTCGGGCGACAGCTGTGCCGCGACCCCGGCCAGCTGGGTGGCCTCGGCCTGGAACTCGGGCCGCGTCGTCCCGGCCATCTCGGGGCCGGGCTTTTCGTCAAGCCGTTTGGCGGGCGAAATCACCACAAGCATCGGGAACCTCCTGCATGTTCGGGGGACTGATAGCAGCCCTGCGGCCGGGGTAAAGGCCCGGGCGGGCCTGTCAGCCCTCGGCCAGCACGTCGAGGAAGGCGGCGCCGAAGCGGTCGGCCCGGCGCTCGCCCAGAAGCCGGGTCAGCGTGCCCATGTCCGCGGGCCGGATCTCGGCCAGCTTGGCGACCTGCGAGGCGGTGCAGCTCAGCGGCTTTTCGCAGCCATCCGCGCCCCGGGCCAGCCGCGACTGGGTTTGCATCAGCCGGTCGTAAAGCGTGGCGGCGGCGCCCCCCGCCAGCTTGCGCCGGGCGGGGTGGGGCAGATCGGTACCCGAGCCGGTGATGACCGCCAGGAACTCGGCGCCGTGGCGTTCCAGCTTGGTGGCGCCGACGCCCGAGATCCGCGCCATGGCGTCGAGGCTCGCGGGGCGGGTCTCGGCCATCTCGATCAGGGTGCGGTCGGTGAAGATGATATAGGCGGGCACGCCCGCGGCCTCGGCCAGCGCGCGGCGCTTGGCCTTCAGCGCCGACAGCAGCGGCGCGTCCTCCTCGCTGACCAGCATCCTGACGGCGGGCCGGGCGGCGGCGGCCGCGGCGATGGTGTCGCGGCGCAGCTCGATCGTGGCCTCGCCCTTCAGGATCGGGCGGGCGGGCTCCATCATCCGGAGCGCGCCGTGGCGTTCGGGATCGGGGCGGACCAGATCGCGGCCCATCATCTGGCGGAACACCGCCTGCCAGCCGCGCTTGTCGAATTCGCGCCCGACGCCGTAGGTCGGCAGCTTGTCATGGCCGCGCTCGCGGATCTTGGCGGTGTCGGCCCCGGTGAGAATGTCGATCAGATGGCCGGTGCCGAAATATTCGCCCGTCCGCAGCATCGCCGACAGCGCCTTGCGCACCGCCTCGGTGGCGTCGAACCGTTCGGGCGGGGTTTCGCAGAGATCGCAATGCCCGCAGGGTGCGGCCTCTTCGCCGAAATAGCCCAGCAGCGTCTGGCGGCGGCAGTCCATCGCCTCGGCCAGCCCCAGCAGCGCGTTCAGCCGGGCATGATCGGCGGCGCGGCGTTCCGGCGGCGCGGCCCCTTCATCGATCTGGCTGCGGCGCAGGCGAATATCCTCGGGGCCGTAAAGTGTCAGCGTGTCGGCGGGCGCGCCGTCGCGGCCCGCGCGGCCGATCTCCTGGTAATAGGCCTCGATCGATTTGGGCAGGTCGGCATGGGCGACCCAGCGGATATCGGGCTTGTCGATGCCCATGCCGAAGGCGACGGTCGCGACCACGATCAGCCCGTCCTCGGTCTGGAACCGGGCCTCGACCGCGCGGCGGTCCTGGGCCTCCATCCCGCCGTGATAGGAACAGGCGCTGTGGCCCTCGGCCTCGAGCGCCCTGGCAAGGCTTTCGGTCTTGGCGCGGGTGCCGCAATAGACGATGCCCGACTGGCCCTTGCGGGCGGCGGCATAGGCCAGGATCTGGCGGCGGGGCTGGTCCTTGGGGCTGAAGGCCAGCCGGATATTCGGCCGGTCGAAGCCCCTCAGGAAGGTTTCGGGCGCCTCGCCGTCAAACAGCCGGGTGACGATCTCGGCCCGGGTCTCGGCATCGGCGGTGGCGGTGAAGGCCGCCAGCGGCACGTTCAGCGCCCGGCGCAATTCGCCGATGCGCAGGTAGTCGGGGCGGAAATCATGGCCCCACTGGCTGACGCAATGGGCCTCGTCGACCGCGATCAGCCCGACCCCGATCCGGCGCAGCATGGCCGCGGTGCCGCCCGCGGCCAGCCGCTCGGGCGCCATGTACAGCAGTTTCAGCCGCCCGGCCTCGAGCGCCTCGAACACGGCGCGGGTTTCCTCGTCGGTATTGCCCGAGGTCAGCGCGCCCGCTGGCACCCCGGCCTCGGTCAGCCCGCGCACCTGGTCGCGCATCAGGGCGATCAGGGGCGAGATCACCACGGTCACGCCATCGCGCAGCAGCGCCGGAAGCTGGAAGCACAGCGACTTGCCGCCCCCGGTGGGCATGATCGCAAGCGTGTTGCGGCCCGAGGCCACCGCCTCGACGATGTCCTGCTGGCCGGGACGGAAGGCGTCGAAGCCGAAGATCGACTGCAAGAGGGCGTGGGGGCGGTCCATGGCGTCCATGGTGGTTTTTGAGGGCTGCTCGGTCGCGGGGACCATCCCACACTAACTGCGGGGGAACAACCCTCGGGGCCCCGCCACCGGAGCCCCGCAAGCCGTCAGCCCGTCAGACGAAGGCCATCATGTTGTTGGCGATGATGATCCGGAGCGCATAGATCGCGATCAGCACGATCAGCGGCGCCAGATCGAGCCCGCCGGTATCGGGCAGGATGCGGCGCACCGGCGAATAGAGCGGCTCGAGCAGCCGGTTCAGGCCGGACCAGATCTGGCGCACCAGCGGCTGGTAGATGTTGAGCACGTTGAAGCTGATCAGCCAGGACATGATGATCTGGACGATGATGATGAACCAGACGATGTCGAGGATCAGCAGGAGGATCTGGAACAGAGACAGCATGGGCAGGCCTTTCCTGGGGCGGTTGCCCCAGAGGTAGGCGGACAGGCGCCCGCGCGCAACGGGCTTTCGGTCACGCTTTCCGTCAGGGGAGACTTGACCCGGGGTCCGTGTCGCGCGACGCAGGGCTGCCCCAAGCGCGATGGAGCCGCCGATGTATCCGTTCTTCCGCCTCGCCAAGGAACTCTACCTGCACCGCAAGGCCGAGCCGCTGCCGCTCGACGGCATCCATGTCTCGCGCCATGTCTGCTGGCCCTGGGATCTCGACATGTGGATGGAGCTGAATAACGGGCGCACGCTGACCCTGCTGGATCTGGGGCGGCTGCCGCTGGCGCAGCGGGTCGGTCTGATCGGCGTGCTGAAACGCGAGCGCTGGGCGCTGACCATGGCCGGGGTCTCGGTGCGCTACCGCCGCCGGGTGAAGATGTTCGACAGCTTCGAGATCCGCAGCCGCTGCGTCGGCTGGGATGACAAGTTCCTTTATATCGAGCAGGGCATGTGGCGGCATGGCGACTGCGCCAATCATGCGCTTTACCGCGCGGCGGTGACCGACCGGAACGGCATCGTGCCGACGGCGCGGATGATGGCGGCGATGGGGCTCGCGCCCGAGACGCCGCCGCTGCCGGGCTGGGTGCAGGCCTGGATCGCGGCCGAGGCAGAGCGGCCCTGGCCGCCGATGACCGACTGAGCCGGACGCGCCGCCGGAGACCGGCGAAGACCGGGCGAAGACAGATTGCGGCCGGGGCCGAAAGCCTGTCAGATGCGCGGGTTTCGGGATGGCGCGGGCGGAGAGGCGATGACAGCGGTGACAGAGGCTGCGGCAGAGCGGCGGATCCGGGGCTGGTGGTTCTATGACTGGGCCAGCCAGCCCTATGCGACGCTTCTGCTGACCTTCATCTTCGCGCCCTATGTCAAGGACCTGCTGGGCGACGGCTCGGCCGCGCAGGCGGCCTGGGGCTATGGCGTCGGCGCGGCGGGGCTGGTCGTGGCGCTGCTGGCGCCGGCGCTGGGCGCGGTCGCCGATCGCAGCGGCTACCGGATGCGCTGGATCGTGCTGTTCTCGGGGCTTTACGTGATCGGCGCGGCCGGGCTCTGGTGCGCCGATCCGACCGGTTTCAGCCTGCCGCTGGTGCTGTGCTTCTTCGGGCTCGGGCTGGTCGGCATGGAATTCTCGGCGATCTTCGTCAATGCGATGCTGCCCGAGCTTGGTCCGCGCGCCGAGCTGGGGCGGATCTCGGGCTCGGGCTGGGCCTTCGGCTATGTCGGCGGGCTGATCGCGCTGGTGATCACGCTGGCCTTTCTGGCCGAGAACGAGACCGGGCGCACGCTGATCGGCCAGCCGCCGGTCTTCGGGCTCGACCCTGCCACCCGCGAGGGCACGCGGGCGGTCGGCCCGTTCGTGGCCATATGGTACGCGGTCTCGATGATCCCCTTCTTCCTCTGGCTGCGGCTGCCGCGCCGTCCCAGAACCGCGACCGTGGGCCGGGCGCTGGCCGAGGCCCTGCCCGAGCTAGGCCGGACCCTGAGGCGGCTGCCGCGCACGCCCAGCCTGCTGGCCTATCTGATGTCCTCGATGTTCTACCGCGACGCGCTGAACGGGATGTATGTGTTCGGCGGCATCTATGCCGCGGGCGTGCTGGGCTGGTCGGTGGTCGATGTCGGCGTCTTTGGCATCCTCGCGGTGATCGCCGCGGCGGTCTTCGCCTGGCTCGGTGGCCGGGCCGACCGCCGTTTCGGCCCGAAGCCGGTGATCGCGGTCTGCCTGGTGACGCTGATCGCGGCGGCGGTGCTGGCGATCTCGATCTCGCGCGAGGCGGTGCTGTGGCTGCCGGTCGCCCCGGGCTCGGCCCTGCCAGACATCGCCTATTACGCGGTCGGCGCGATCATCGGCGCGGCCGGCGGCGCGATGCAGAGCGCGAGCCGCACGATGATGGTGCGCCAGGCCAACCCCGCGCGGATGACCGAGAGCTTCGGGCTTTACGCGCTGTCGGGAAAGGCGACGAGCTTTCTCGCGCCGATGTCGATCGGGCTGGTGACCGATCTGAGCGGCTCTCAGCCCGCGGGGATTGTGCCTCTGGTTGTGCTTTTCCTGCTGGGGCTGGGTCTGCTAGGCTTCGTCCGGGCAGAGGGAGAACGGACGGAACGATGGCACGCACCCTGATCGGAACCTGTCTGGCCGTCCTGCTGGCGGTGTCGCTGGCGGCCCCCGCCCTTGCAGAGCCGACGGCGGCCTCGCTGTTCGGGGCCGAAAAGCGGGGCTCGCGGCAGGCGCCCCAACCCATCGGCACCTATGCCAGGGGCTGCGCCGCCGGGCTGGTGCAACTGCCCGAGACCGGCCCGACCTGGCAGGCGATGCGGCTGTCGCGAAACCGCAACTGGGGCCATCCCGAGACGATCGCCTTCATCCAGCGGCTGGGTGCCCGCGCCGCCGCCATCGGCTGGAAGGGCATCTATGTCGGCGATATCAGCCAGCCGCGCGGCGGGCCGATGACCAGCGGGCATGCCTCGCACCAGATCGGGCTCGATGTCGATATCTGGATGCTGCCGCCCAAGCGACTGACGCTGAGCCGGGCCGAACGCGAGTCGATCTCGTCGATTTCGGTGCGCTCGGCCGACCAGCGCCGGGTGAACGGCAATTATACCACCGCCCATGCCGCGCTGCTGCGTGCCGCGGCGATGGACCCGGCGGTCGACCGGATCTTCGTCACCGCCCCGGTCAAGGTCGAGATGTGCAGGCGCGCGACCCGGGCCGACCGCGACTGGCTGCAGAAGATCCGCCCGTATTACGGCCATCATTATCATTTCCATGTGCGGCTGAAATGTCCGCGCGGCGCGCGCAATTGTGTGACCCAGCGGCCGACGGTGGCCGAGCTGTCGAAGGGCGGCGATGGCTGCGACGAGACGCTGAACTGGTGGGTGACCGATTATCTCGACCCGCCGAAAAAGGCGGCCCGTCCGAAGCCGCCGGCCAAGCCCGCGCCGAAAAAGCGCGGCGCCCGCGACTACACCATGGACGACCTGCCGCGCGAATGCCGCAGGGTGCTGGCGGCCGACTGAGCGCTATTCGGGACTTGTCAGGCCGGGGCCTGGGCAGTAGGAAACCGCGTCCCGCGGGTGCACCCCGTGCGGGCCAAGTCTCCGCGACCTTGCCAAAACGGAACCCGCAGCATGACCCGTCTTCTTCCCGGCATCCTTGCCATGGCCGCCATCGTTGTGGCCTCGAACATCCTCGTTCAGTTCCTGTTCGGCCAATGGCTGACCTGGGGCGCCTTCACCTATCCGCTTGCCTTTCTCGTGACCGATGTCATGAACCGCGTCTATGGCGTGGCCGCCGCCCGCCGCGTGGTGCTGGCGGGCTTCGTGGTGGGGGTGATCTGTTCCTTCATCGGCACCCAGATCCAGGGCGAGTTCGGCCCGCTTGTCACCCTGCGTATCGCGCTGGGCTCGGGGCTGGCCTTCCTCGGTGCGCAACTTCTGGACGTGGCGGTGTTCGACCGGCTGCGCGCCGGACGCTGGTGGCGGGCGCCGCTGGCCTCGACCCTGATCGGGTCGAGCGTCGATACGCTGGTCTTCTTCACGGTTGCCTTCTCCGGCACGCTGAGCGTGCTCGATCCCGGCAATGACGTCTCCTGGGCGGGCGAGATGTTGCCGCTGCTGGGGGTGGGGCCGCAGGTGCCGCTTTGGGTGTCGCTTGCTCTGGCGGATTGGAGTGTGAAACTTGCCCTCTCCTTGATCGCGCTTGTTCCGTTCCGCCTAATTGTCAGGCGTCTCACCGCACAGCTTGCGTAAATTAACTTTACATATACCAAATCTGTGTCACGCTGAGATCAACGGCAACAGCAGAAAGGAGGTGGTCCAGTGTCTAGAGTGATATTGGAGACGGGTCTTGGAACAGTCAGGGGGGCCGTGGTCTGAGGGCAACCCCAAGGACTGTAAACCTTTGATTGGGCCCATGCTCTAACCGGGCCATCTCCGTAGCTCTCGGGGCCGTTCGCAAGAACGGCCCTTTCCGTTCCGGGCCCTCTTCGGGCCTGTCCTGCCCGTTTTCCCTCCCGCGTCTTTGTCATGGCCGCGCCGGACCGGTCTTGCGGGCCCTTGCGCCCGGCGCCCGCCACGATAGGTTTTGGCCCATGCTGCGCATCACCGATACACTCGCGCTCGAGGATTGGGAAATCACCGAGGTCTTCTCGCGCTCCTCCGGCCCGGGCGGGCAGAATGTCAACAAGGTCTCGACCGCGGTCGACCTGCGCTTCGAGGCCGAGCGCTCGCCCAGCCTGCCCGGCCCGGTCAAGGCCCGGCTCAAGCGGCTGGCGGGACGGCGCTGGACCCAGGAGGGGGCGGTGCTGATCCGGGTCGAGGAGACCCGCAGCCAGGCCCGCAACCGCGAGATCGCGCGCGAGCGGCTGGCCGAGCTGATCCGGAAGGCGCTGGAAAAACCCAAGCGGCGGGTGCCGACCCGGCCGACGCTGGGCTCGCAGCGCCGAAGGATTGCCGCCAAGAAGGAACGCGGCGCGGTCAAGGCCTTGCGCGGCCCGGTCGGCGAGACCGACTAGGCGTCGACGAAGTCGTTCCGGGTGTAGCCCTGCAGGTAAAGCAGCGCGGTCAGGTCGCCGTGATTGACCCGCAACTCGCATTCGGCCGCGACCGAGGGCTTGGCATGCAGCGCGACGCCCGCCCCGGCCAGCCCCAGCATGCCCAGATCGTTCGCGCCGTCGCCGACCGCCAATGCGTCCTCAAGCCCGATGCCCAGCCGCTCCGTCACCTCGCGCAGCGCCTCGACCTTGGCCTCGCGGCCCAGAATCGGCTCGGCCACGGTGCCGGTCAGGCGCCCGTCCTCGATCAGGAGGGTATTGGCGCGATATTCGTCAAAGCCGAGCGCGGCCCCGACCTTGGCGGCGAAATTGGTGAACCCGCCCGAGACCAGAAGCGCATGGGCGCCGTTGGCCTTCATCGTCGCAACCAGCGTGCGGCCGCCCGGCATGAAGCTGATCCGCTCGGCCAGAACCTTGTCGATCACGTGCGCGTCGAGCCCCGCCAGCAGCCCGACCCGTTCGCGCAGCGCGCCGTGGAAGTCGAGCTCGCCATTCATGGCCCGGGCGGTGATCTCGGCCACGCGCGGGCCGACCCCGGCCTCGGCGGCCAGTTCGTCGATGCATTCCTGCCGGATCATGGTCGAATCCATGTCGGCGATCAGCAGCCGCTTGCGGCGGCCCTCGGCCGGCTGCGCGGCAAGGTCGATCCCGAGCGTTTGCAGATCGGACCAGACCTCGCGGAAATTGCCGGGCAGGGAGGCCACCGGAAACTCGGCGGCGATGCCGGGCGCCAGCCACACCGCCTCGCCGCCGCCCCAGGCGTCGCGAAGCGATTCGACGGTGCCGCGCTCCAGCATGGGCTGCGCGGGGCTGGTGAGCAGGGTGACGACAAACATGGGGCAGTTCCGATCGGCTAGGTGGCCGCAAGAGGCCGGTCAGGGGTCGCAATAGCCGAGCTTTCCCTCTTGCGCCAGAGCGGGGGGCGGCGGGACGTCTCTCCCCGAAAGGACAGAGGTTGATGCCGTATCTTTCATTTCGTTGCATGGCAGTCTGCCGGTTTAGGTCGGTGCGGGGCTCTGTGACGGAAGGCGCCTCGGGCGCGGTCCGGGCATGGCCGGGGGTCTGCCTATGTTGCGGTCCAGGTCGAGATTGGAGGGCACGTTGCCTTGGGGGCAGCGAATGTGCCGCCTCGGCGTGGCAGGGGGGCCAAAGCTCCGGACCTCGCAAAACGGCATCCGTCCCAGCGGGTCGCGCACTGTATGTTCGGGCGTCTCGATCGGCATTCCGGGCAGGCTCCGCAGCACCGGCCTTCCGAATTGCAGCGCGACATCCAGCGGCGGTCGGCCGAGCGCGGCAGCAGTCCGGTGGCGCGGTTGAGATGCGGAGGAACGGGTTCGAAATCCACTCGTGCGTCAATGCCTTGAGAGGATCGTCGAAGCTTCTTCGGATCCCGGGCGGCCGCGCCATGAATGGCGCGGGGCGACAAGGCAGTCGAACCGGTGCCGACCGTCTCGCGCCGACAGGGGCTGGCGTTGGCCCGGCGGCAGCGATGCGGCCGAGAAGGGGGGCGGACCGGGGTCTGTGCCCCCGGGCTTCGAAACCGGACAGGGAAGGTATCGGAGAGGCCCGGTTGGCCGGGCGCTGACATGGCCGGGCGAAGCGTTGTCCGCATTTCTGATCCCGGCAGCCATGCCGTTCGGGTTCGCGCGGCTTTGACTGTTTGCCTCTGCGCCGGATTTCTGTATGCGAAAGGCGTCCCGCCCCGGGCCCGGCCCTCTGCCGGGTGGTGGCTTTCAGCGCCAATCTTCCGGAACACCCACAATCCAGACCGCCGCGCCCCTTGCCGGAGCGTCGACGGCCCGCCCCAGGAGTGATCATGACCGCGCTCTACGCCTATCGTGACCAGTGGATCGGAAACGTCCGCGGCGACATCCTCGCCGGGCTGGTCGTGGCGCTGGCCCTGATCCCCGAGGCCATCGCGTTCTCGATCATCGCCGGCGTCGACCCCAAGGTGGGGCTTTACGCGTCCTTCTCGATCGCGGTGATCGTGGCCATCACCGGCGGACGGCCCGGCATGATCTCGGCCGCGACAGCGGCAACGGCCGTCCTGATGGTGACCCTGGTCAAGGAGCACGGGCTGCAATACCTGCTGGCCGCAACCGTGCTGGCGGGGCTGATCCAGATCGGAGCGGGGCTGGCCAGGCTTGGCCACCTGATGCGCTTCGTCTCGCGCTCGGTCATCACCGGCTTCGTCAATGCGCTGGCGATCCTGATCTTCCTCGCGCAGGTGCCCGAGCTGATCGGCGTGACCTGGGTGACCTATGTCATGGTGGCCGCGGGGCTTGCGATCATCTACCTCTTCCCGCTGCTGACGACCGCCGTGCCCTCGCCCCTGGTCACGATCGTCGTTCTGACGGCGGTGACGATGGCCTTCGGGATCGATGTCCGCAGCGTGTCGGACATGGGCGCGCTGCCCGACACGCTGCCGATCTTCCTGATCCCCGACATCCCGCTGAACCTCGAGACGCTGAAGATCATCCTGCCCTATTCGGTCGGGGTGGCCGCGGTGGGCCTGCTGGAAAGCCTGATGACGCAGACCATCGTCGATGACCTGACCGACACGTCCAGCGACCGGAACCAGGAATGCATCGGCCAGGGCATCGCCAATACCTGCACCGGCTTCATCGGCGGCATGGCGGGTTGCGCGATGATCGGCCAGTCGATGATCAACGTGAAATCGGGTGGGCGCGGACGGCTGTCGACCTTCACCGCGGGGGCGATGCTTCTGTTCCTGATCGTCGTGCTGGGCGATCTGGTGGGGCAGATCCCGATGCCGGCGCTGGTGGCGATCATGATCATGGTCTCGATCGGGACCTTCTCGTGGTCGTCGATCCGGAACCTGCGCGACCATCCCCGCTCGTCCTCGATCGTGATGCTGGCGACGGTGTTCTTCGTGGTCTACACCCATAACCTGGCCATCGGCGTCCTGGTGGGCGTGCTGCTTTCGGGCATCTTCTTTTCCGCCAAGATCGCGCAGCTGTTCAAGGTCCGCTCCGAGATCTCGCCCGACGGGCGCGAACGCACCTATGTGGTCGAGGGTCAGCTTTTCTTTGCCTCGACAGAGGATTTCATGCGCTCCTTCGACTTCAAGGAGGCGCTGGAGCGCGTCACCATCGATGTCAGCCGCGCCCATATCTGGGACGTCTCGTCCGTTGCGGCGCTGGACATGGCTGTGCTCAAGTTCCGCCGAGAGGGTGCAGAGGTCGAGATCGAGGGCATGAACGCAGCATCGGAGACCATCGTCGACAAGCTGGCCGTCCATGACAAACCCGGCGCGATGGACGATCTGCTGGGCCACTGAAGGGGAGATGTGACGATGACAGCTATGCTGATGGCCCTGGTCGATGGCTCGGCCTATTCCGAAAGCGTGTGCCGCCACGCGGCCTGGATCGCGAAGCGCACCGGGGCGCAGGTCAAGCTCTACCACGTGCTCGACCCGCGCCGGGCGCAGGGGCGGCGCGATCTGTCCGGCTCGATCCGGCTGGGCGCGCGATCGCGGCTGATGGAACAGCTCAGCGATCTGGACGAGCAGCATGCCAAGCTTTCGCAGGCCCAGGGGCGCGCGATCCTCGAGGATGCCAGGGCCCTGATCGAGGGCGAAGGCGTTGCCGATGTCATCACCCGGCTGCGCCAGGACGACATCGTCAACACGGTCGAGCAGAAAGAGGCGGCGGCCGAGATGATCGTGATCGGCAAGCGGGGCGAGGCCGCCGGGCTGGAAAGCCCGCATCTCGGCTCGAATTTCGAGCGGATCGTGCGCGCCAGCCAGAAGCCGGTCTTCGTCTCCAACCGCAGCTTCGCGCCGATAGACCGGGTGCTGATCGCCTATGACGGGGGTGTCTCCTCGATGAAGGCGGTCGATTATGTCGCCCGCGACCCGATGTTTGCCGGGCTGAAGGTGATCGTGGCCACCGCCGGTCAGGAGACGGCCGACATGCGCCGCGCGCTGGAGAATGCGCGCGCCACGCTGAATGCGGGCGGTCACGAAGCGGAAGCGAAGATCCTGAAAGGCGCGCCGGGCAAGGCTCTGGCCGACCTGGTCGAAACTGACGGCATCGACCTTCTGGTCATGGGCGCCTACGGGCATTCCCGCATCAGGACCCTGGTCATCGGCTCGACCACCACCGAGATGATCCGTTCCTGCAAGGTTCCGGTCGTTCTCATGCGCTAGATTGCGTCGGGGGCTTGCGGGCGGTTCGGACAGGCGCCGTTCCGGTTTGCATCTTGCCGCCCGTCGGTTCTGTTCCCTGCGCAGGGAAGTTTCGTTGCGATGGACCGCAACGCAGTGGCCGTAGGGCGACAATGGGCATGCTCGTGGTCGGGAGTTGCGCGCCGTGCCGGGGCGGCTGGCCTCCGAGGCCTGATCCGGGCCCGGATTGCCGCCTTGGATTGGCCGAAACGCGCCGTGTCAGGGCGCCGTGTCAGGGGCCGTGACGACTTGTGCCGCCATAAGCCGCACCGGCATCCGGGACAGGCGCCTGCCGGGCCGGATCTCTCAAGATGAAACGGGCCCGGTCTTGCCCCGGGCCCGTCCGATTGCCTCAGCCCCGGCAGCGGGGCGCCGGGCGGTGTTTTACTGCGCCGCGATGGCGTCGTTCATGATCCCGGTGGCCTCTTCGACCCAGGCGGCACCGCCGATGTCATCGGCGAAACCGGGCCAGAGCGCCTTCGCCGCTTCCTGCCATTTCGCTTCGTCCTCGGGCGCGCCGGTGAGGGTCATGCCCAGCTCGACGAGCTTCTTCTTGGCGGCTTCGGTTTCCTCGGCCGAGACCTGACGTTCGTATTGCGCGGCCTCTTCGCCCGCCCGGTCGAGCGCCTGTTGCAGATCCTCGGGCAGCCCCTGATAGAACCGCTCGGAAACGATGATCGGACCCGACCAGATCAGGTAGTGGATCTCGGTGATGTATTTCTGGACCTCGTAGAATTTCGAGGAGATCGCCGTGGTATAGGGGTTCTCCTGGCCGTCGATCACGCCCTGCTGCAGCGCCGGGAACACCTCGGCCCAGGCCATCGGGATCGGGTCGAGCCCCCAGGACTTGAAGGTGTCGATGGCGATGTTGTTCTTCGAGACCCGGATCTTGAGCCCCTGCAGATCGTCCAGCGTCTTGACCTCGCGCCGGTCATTCGTCAGCACGCGGAAGCCCTTTTCGAAATAGCCCAGAACCCGCACCCCGGCCTCTTTCGGCAGGCGTTCGTTCAGCGGGCCCTTCAGCGCATCCATGGCGGCATGCGCCTCCTCGTTCGAGGTGAAGGCATAGGGCAGCATCATCACGCCGACCGAGGGCGCCAGCGGCACGAGGTTGCCGGTATAGAGGATCTCGGATTCGATCGAGCCCATGCGCAGCGCCTGCGCCACTTCCTGTTCCGAGCCAAGCTGGTTCGACGGGAAGATCTGCACCTCGATCCGGCCGTCGGAATACTTCTCGACCAGCTCCTGGAACCGGAGCGCGCCCTTGTGGGTCGGGTTGTTCTCGTTGTCGCCATGGCTGAGGCGCATGGTATAGTCGGCGGCGGCTGCGGGCAGCGCGACGCACATGGCCAGCGCGGCGGTGGCAAGGGTTCTGATGAACGGTTTCAAGATGGTCTCCTCCGGTTGAAACTCAGTTTACGAAGCCCAGCAAGCCGGGCAGCCAAAGCGTCAGCTGGGGCACGAAGGCCACCAGCGCCATCACGGCGATTTCGGCGAACAGGAACGGGATCGAGGCCTTAGACACCTTCTCGACCGTGGTTTCCCCGATCTCGGAGGCGACGAAGAGATTCACCCCGAGCGGTGGCGTCGAATAGCCGATCTCGCAGGCGATCACGAAGATGATGCCGAACTGGATCGGGTCGATCCCGACATTGGCCACCACCGGCAGAAGCAGCGGGGTCAGGATGATGATCTGGGTCAGCGTCTCCATCCACATGCCGATGAAGACCAGCATCAGAAGGACGAGGACGATCAGCATGATCGGGTCGGAGACCGTCTCGATCAGGAAGCCCGAGACCAGCTGCGGCACCTGGAACATCGACAGCATCCGGCCGATGATCCGCCCGGTGACCAGCACCAGCATCACGGTGCCGGTGATGCGCACCGCATAGACCACCGCATCGATGAAGACGGGCACCCGGATCTCGCGATAGACGAAGATGCCGACGAACAGGGCGTAAAGCACCGCCACGACCGAGGCCTCGGTGACGGTGAAGACGCCGCTGTAGATGCCGCCCAGGATCAGGACCGGCGCGGCCAGCGCCCATTTCGCCTCGAGCGCGGCGCGGCCGATATTGCGCAGGCTTCGGGGCTCGACATCGCCCGAGCTGTAGCCGCGCCGGACCGAGATGAACCGGCTGGTGAGCCAGAGCACCACCGCCAGCAACAGCCCCGGCACCACGCCCGCGACGAAGAGGGCGCTGATCGAGGTCTCGGAGGTGATGCCGTAGATGATCATCGGGATCGAGGGCGGGATCACCACGCCGATGCCCCCCGCCGACGAGGTGATCGCGGCGCCGAAGCCCCTGTCATAGCCGTCGCGGATCATCGCCGGGATCATGATCGAGCCGATCGCCGCGGTGGTTGCGGGGCCCGAGCCCGAGATCGCGGCGAAGAAGGTGCAGGCGACGATGGTCACGGTGGCCAGCCCACCCGGCGACGGCCCGACGATGGCCCGCGAGAAGCCGATCAGCCGCCGGGTCAGCCCGCCTTTCTCCATCAGCGTGCCGGCCAGGATGAACATCGGCACGGCGATGATGGTGAACTCGTCGACCGCCGAATAGGCCGTCTGCACGAGATAGGACATCGGCATGTTGGCGCTGGTCATCGCCAGCACCGCGGCAAGCCCCATCGAGATGCCGACCGGCACGCCGATCAGCAGCAGCAGGACGAAGGACAGCGCCATCAGAAGGGTCGGATCCATGGCCTCAGTCTCCGATCCGGGCGTCGGCCGGGCCTTCGCCGGTCTGCCAGCGGCGGACCATCACCTGAAGGATGCGGATCGACATGAAGGCAAATCCGAGCGGCACGATCATCTGCACCCAGACCAGGTTGATGCCCGTGGTCTGCGAGATGTAGGGGAATTCGAACATCGAGACGGTGAACTGGTAGCCGTACCAGATGACGACGGCGTTGAAGCCGAGCCAGAGCAGATCGGCCAGCGTCAGCATGCAAAGCCGCAGCTTCGTCGGCAGCAGACCGAGATGCAGCGAGACGCGGATATGCCGGTCGCCCTCGGCCGCGATGACAAAGCCGAAATAGACCGCCCAGACGAAGGCGAAGCGGCTGACTTCCTCCAGCCAGCTGAAGGACCGCCCCATGCCGAAGCGGGCGACGACCTGAAAGCCCAGAAGGGCCACCACGGTCGTCATCAGGATCGCGCCCAGCCATTCTTCCGGCGTGCGGCCTCCGAGGAATTTACGCATTCGCCCTCTCCCGTACGAAATCGTCGATCTGCGCCCGGCGCTGCCTGGGATCGCCCTGCGCGAAGGCGCGAAGCCAGCGCGCCATGTCGGCGACAAAGCCCGCATCCTGCCCCAGCCGCGCGGGCCAGAGCGGCAGCGCCAGCACCTCGCGCGCGAAACCGGCCGCATCGCGGGCGGCTGCGCGGCGGCGGGACATCTCTTCGCCCATCGGGTCCCGGGTCGGGACGCCGGTGCTGTCGGGCCTCGTGTCGCCCGCCTGCAGCGCCCAGCCCGCCAGCACCATGGCCTGGAGCTCGGCCGAGGCTTCCCGCGCCAGCCGTTCGGCGGCCGGGGCCGCGATGCGCTGCGGCAGCTTGAAGCTCGCATCGCTCGCGATCTGGTTCAGCGGGTGATGGATGGTCGGGTTCTGCAGCCGCGCCAGGCTGGTCCGGCCATAGGCCTTAAGATCCTCGCCTTCGGGGCAGGCGAGCGTCTCGGCCTGCGCCCGGAGGAAAAGCCCGGCCCAGTCCGACAGCACCGGGTCGGTCGCCGCATCATGGCTGCTTTCATGCCCGCACAGGCGTCCCAGCTCGGCATAGGCCGATTGCAGGCCGTTCAGAAGCCTGTGCTTCATGTGCTCATGGGGCGCCAGGTCGTCGACGATCTGGACCCCGGCCCGTTCCAGCCGGGGGCGCGGCCCGGCGAAGCGGTTCTCGATCACCCATTGGCGGAACGGTTCGGCGACCACGCCCAGGGCGTCCGGCCCGCCGCAGGCCGCCTCGAGCCGGGCGCGGCTGGAAGCCGACATCGCGGGCACGATCCGGTCGACCATCGAGGTCGGGAAGGCAACGTTCCGGTCGAGCCAGTCGGGCAGGCCGGGGAAGGCGCGGGCCGCATAATCGCGCAGGACACCGCCCAGAAGCCTGCCGTTATCGGCGACATTGTCGCAACTGGCGAGCGTGATCGGCCCGCCCCCGGCCCGGCGGCGCCGCTCGAGCATCCAGGCGAGATAGCCGATGGCGGTGACCGGGGCCTCGGGGGCGGCAAGATCGGCCGCGACCGCCGCCGGGTCCAGCTCGAAGCTGCCCGAGCGGTGGCAATAGCCCTTTTCGGTGATGGTCAGCGTGGCGAAATCAATCCCGGACCAGTCGACATCCGGGGCGCTGCGGGCGTCATGCAGGCCGATCAGGGTGCCGATGCCGCGACAGGCGCGGGCCTGCCCGTCATCGGTCAGCACCGCATAAATCCCGTTCTGGGCCGCATGGGCCGCGGCAAGATCGGGCGGGGTCAGGTTGATGCCGACAACGCCCCAATCGCCGCCCGCGCGGGCCAGATCGTCGTAATAGCTTTGCTGATGGGCCCGGTGAAACGCCCCCACCCCGAGATGCGCCGCCCGCGGGCGCAGCGCGCCGGGCGTGTAGGTCAGGGCCGGCTTCATGGAAAATGCACCATCACCTTCAGCGCCGCGGTCTTGTCGAGCGCCCGGGCAAAGGCCTCTTCGGGCCGGTCGAGCGGCATGTCGGCCGAAATCATCGGACGCAGGTCGACCTCGCCCTCGACGATCTGGCGTACGGCTTCGGCGAATTCATCGATGAAGCGATAGGTGCCGACCAGCCGGATCTCGCGGGTCAGCAGCTTTGCCAGATCGACCGGTGCCTTTGGCGGCAGGAAGCCCACCTGCACCACGGTGCCGCGGGGCTTCGCGGCGGCGATGGCGGTGCCAAGCGCCGGGGCCGCGCCCGAGGCCTCGAAGACCGCGTCGCAGCGGGGGCTGTCGGTCAGGGCCGCCATCGCCGCCGGATCGCCCGCGTCGAAGACCTCGTCGACGCCCAGTTCGCGGGCCCGTGCCAGCGCGGCGGGGGCGATATCGCTCATCAATATGCGGGCGGCGCCGGCGGTCCGCGCCGCGGTCGCGCACATCTGGCCGATGACGCCCGCGCCGGTGACAAGCACGGTCGCGCCGGTCAGATCGCCCGCCATCGCCGCGGCATGCAGCGCGACGGCATAGGGTTCGGCCATGGCGACATGGCGCAGATCGGCCTCTTGCGGCAGGCGGATGCATTGCCGGGCCTCGACCACCAGTTCGCTGGCAAAGCCGCCATCGCAATGCGGGAAGCGCGCGGCGCTGCCCATGAAGGCCATGTCGGTGCAGAGATTGGTAAGACCCCGTCGGCACTGATCGCAGCTCAGGCAGGGCCGGGCCGGTGTCACCGCCACCTTGTCGCCGGGCGCGAAGCCCTCGACACCCTCGCCCGGCAGATCGACCACGGCCGAGAATTCATGGCCCAGCACCATCGGGCCGCGCAGGATCGAATCGCCGACCCGCCCATGCTGGAAATAATGGATGTCCGACCCGCAGATGCCGCCGAAGGCAAAGCGCAGGCGGATCTGTCCGCGGGCAGGGGCCGGACGCGGTGCCTCTTCGATGAGCACGCGCTCGGCACCATGGATGACACAAGCTTTCACGGTCCCCTCCTCCCTGAGGCGCAAGAAGTTTGCACTTGATGCGGTGAATTTTAGAACATAGCATTCACACGCCAGTCAAGATGGAATATTTTTTCCAAAAATGACGTCGAGCCGGTGGAGGAGACCGTGTCGCAAAGAGATGGACGGGGAGCGCAGGCCATGACCACCGACGGCGAGGATCCGGCGCCTGCGGTCGATTTCGACAGTTTGCGCGAAGCCATTGCGGACGCCCATGGCGATCTTAGCAAGAGGTTGAAACTCATCGCGGATTTTGTCCTCCGCGATCCCTCCTCGGTGGCGTTCCGTACCGCCGCCACGCTGGCCGAGGAGATCGGCGTCGCGCCCTCGGCCATCGTCCGCTTCGCCCAGCATTTCGGCTATTCCGGCTTCTCCGAGATGCAGGCCGTGTTCCGGGCGCAGCTGCAGGCCAGTTCCACGCCCTATCAGCAGCGCATCCGCGATCTGGCCAAAAGCGGCGCCGCGCGCGACACCGCCGAGATGACCGACCGCTTCGTCGAGGCGGGCATCGCCTCGCTGCGCGCGCTGCGCCAGGGCGCCCCGGTCGAGCGGGTCGAGGCCGCCGCCCGGATGCTGGCCGAGGCGCGGATCGTCCATGTGATGGCCCACAAGCGCACCTTCACCGCCGCGACCTATCTTGCCTACAACCTCTCGCGGCTCGAGGTGCCGACCAATCTGCTCGACGGCAGCGGCGGCACGCTCGACCAGCAGATGGCCATGGTCTCGCCCGAGGACACCTTCGTCGCCTTCTCGTTCAATCCCAGCGCCGAAGAGACCGTGCGGACCTTCGAGCGGGCCCGTGCCACCGGCGCGCGAACCATTGCCATCACCGACCTGGCCCGCGCCCCCTTCATTCATGCCGATTGCTGGTTCCAGCTTTCGGAGGCCAGCGTCGACGGGTTCCGCTCGCTCAACGCGACCATCTCACTGGCGCTGATCCTGGCCATCCGGGCCGGGACGCTCTGCGCCGAATTGCGATCCGACAACGAAGACTGAGGAAGTCCCATGTCCAGTCAGCCCTCTCCGATCTACGACATCATCACCATTGGCCGGACCTGCGCGGATCTTTACGCCGATCAGGTCGGCTGCAGCATGGAAGATGCCCGGAGCTTCTCGAAATATGTCGGCGGCTGCCCGACCAATATCGCGATCGGCGGGGCCCGGCTCGGGCTGAAGACCGCGCTTCTGAGCCGGGTCGGCAATGACCAGATGGGCCGCTTCGTGCGCCAGACGCTGGAGGCCGAGAGCGTCGAGACAGGCGGCCTTGCGACCGATCCCGAGCGGCTGACGGCGCTGGCCTTTCTCGGGCTCGAGGACGACCGGAACTTCCCGCTGCTTTTCGTGCGCACCGATTGCGCGGATGCGGCGCTGAGCGAGGCCGATATCGACCCCGATTTCATCCGCTCGGCCGCCGCCATCGTCGTCACCGGCACGCATTTCTCGAAGCCCCATCTCGAGGCCGCCTCGTTCAAGGCGATGCGGATCGCGCGCGAGGCCGGGCGCAAGGTGGTCTTCGACATCGATTACCGCCCCAATCTCTGGGGGCTGCTGGGCGCGGGCGACGGCGATATCCGCTTTGTCGCCGACGCGGCGGTCACGGCACGGGTCCAGAGCATTCTGCCCGGCTGCGATGTGGTCGTCGGCACCGATGACGAGGTGCGCATCGCCGGCGGCTCGACCGATACCCGCGAGGCGCTGGTCAATATCCGCAAGGTCACGGCGGCGATGATCGTGCTCAAGACCGGGCCGAAGGGCTGTCTCGTCTTCCCCGGGCCGATTCCCGAGGATCTCGAGGAGGGCATTTCCTCGCAGGGCTTCCCGGTCGAGGTCTTCAACGTGCTGGGCGCCGGCGACGGATTCATGGCGGGCTTCCTGCGCGGTTATGTGCGCGGCCTGCCGCTGGAGGAATGCTGCCGTATCGCCAATGCCTGCGGTGCCTTCGCGGTGTCGCGGCATGGCTGCGCGCCCGCCTATCCCAGCTGGGAGGAACTGCAGTTCTTCCTCGACCGCGGCGTGGTCAACCCGCGGCTGCGCGAGGATGCCGATCTGGAACATGTCCATTGGGCGACCACGCGGCGCGGCCACTGGGACAATGTCTGTGCCTTCGCCATCGACCATCGCGTCCAGCTCGAGGACATGGCCGCGCAATGCGGCGCCGATCCGGCGCGGATCGCCCGGCTCAAGGATCTCGCGCTTGACGCGATGCTGGCCGCGCGCCGTCCGGAGATCATGCTGGGCACGCTGCTCGACAGCACCCATGGGCGGCAGGCGCTGTTCCGGGCCGAAAAGGAAGCGCTCTGGATCGGCCGCCCGGTCGAGCTGCCCGGCTCGCGCCCGCTGAAATTCGAGGGCGCGCCCTCGCTTGGCGCCGAGGTCGCCTCCTGGCCCCGTGATCACGTCATCAAATGCCTCGTCTTCTACAATCCCGACGATCCCGAGGCCCTGCGCCGGACCCAGCTCGACCAGCTGCACCGGCTGGCCTCGGCCGCGCGGCTCAGCCGTCATGAATATCTGATCGAGGTGATCGGCACGGCCGATGGCAAGCGCGGCGAGACCGCCACCGCCGAGGCGATGCAGCAGATCTATGACGAGGGCATCCGCCCCGACTGGTGGAAGCTGCCCGACCAGAGCGCGGCCGGATGGGCCGAGGTCAGCGCGGTGATCGAGCGCAACGACCGCTGGTGTCGGGGCGTGCTGTTGCTGGGCCTAGATGCCCCGGCCGAGGTCCTGACCCGGAGCATCGCCCGCGCCGCCGCCTGCGCGCATGTGCGCGGCTTCGCGGTCGGGCGCACCATCTTCGGTGACGTGGCCCGGTCCTGGCTGGCGGGCGACATCGACGACGCCGCCGCGACAGACCGGATGCAAGCCCGGTTCGAGCAGCTCATCGACTGCTGGCAGGCCGCGCGTCAGGCAAAAGCCGCCTGAGCTTTCGGCAATGGCGGAAGCCGAGCCCCTGTGCGTATATCGGGCAGGGGCTGGCGTGATGCAGGCGACGCGTTGCCCTTGGTGATCGGGTTGGTTGCAGAAGGTCGTCCATTTTCGGATCGCGGCCTTCGTATCCGAACCCGCCTCCCGAACCTAGGGCCGGACACGCGCGCATGTCAGGGGCCGCCACAGCCGCTGGGTGAATATGCGGTTCAGGAAGCGATCCTTGCCGTCCACCGCGATGCGGATGCCGGACCGGCGCAGCCGTTAGGTTCGCGCAAGGGACGTCAACCGGCTGCCCTGATCGGGTTGCATGATCCCGGGTGGGCCGAGCGGCTGATACCTTCTTCGCTTCGGCGTGGAGCCTGGTGCTCCGACAGCACGGAAGCGCCATGCCCCTTGGGCTGCGCCTGATGGTTCCGGCGCGACCTTTTCCGGGTGGTTCAGTCAGGCATCCTCGGGCGTTGCGGCTCCTCTAGCTGTGAAATCTCCGAAGGTTGTTCATCCGCTGCGGGGGTAGGCTGCAACCGCCAAACTCCAGCTCGGGCCTCGCAAGGATGAACAACCCGCATCAGAATGGTCGTCTCCTGATCCTCGTCGATCGCCGACCTCCATGCACGGGTATCTGTGGGTCTCGGCGATTCGGTTCCGGGGTGACACGGAGTCCGAAGCCCCAGGTCTTCTTCGCGGTCGTGAGCCAGACGAGCAGGTTGGTGATCTCCTCGTCCAGCTTCGTGCTGTATCGGTCGCACATCGTGATGACGTCGAACCTCCGGTACGCCAGCGCGATGAAAGCCGACGCGGTTCCCGGGCGGCCCATGCATGGAGATGAGCGGGTCCGTAGGGCCGTCACCGGGGGGCGGTCGCCGCGAGGATGCGATCTCGGTGCTCCGCGGCGCCGGCCTGCCCCTGCCGGGCGCCGCCTCCGGGAGCGACGGGCGATGTGACTGGCGGTTCAGTCGCCGGAGGGGGTGCTGCCGGGACCGTCCTTGTCGCCATCGGGTTCGAGTTCGGCGCGGAGCGCCTTGCGGCGGATCTTGCCGAAGCCGTCGCGGGGCAGCGTGCGGCGCAGTTCGAAGCGCTTGGGGACCTCGGCCGGGGCCAGATGGGCGGCGCAGAAATCGTGCAGCGCCGCCGGATCGGGGCTGAAGCCCTCGGCGGGCACGATGCAGGCCAGCACGCGCTGGCCCCAGTCGCGGTCCGAGATGCCCAGCACCACTGCGTCGACCACCTGCGGATGACGCAGCAATTCGGCCTCAACCACCTCGGGATGGACCTTGACCCCGCCGGTATTGATCACGTCATCCGACCGGCCCGCCAGATAGAGATAACCCTCGTCGTCGAGCCAGCCCATGTCGCCGATGCTCTGGAACCCGTCCGCATCGCGGCGGGGCCGGGGCGCCTCGGGGCCCAGATAGCGGCTGCGGCCGGACAGGTCCTCGGGCCGCATGAAGATCTCGCCGCGCGCGCGGGGACCCAGCCGCGCGCCGTCCGGGCCATAGATCCGGATCTCGGTTTCGAAGCCGCGTCCGACCGTGCCCTTGCGCGCCAGCCATTCGGGGCCGGCGAGGACGGTCTGCCCGGTATTCTCGCCCGAGCCGTACATCTCGAAGACGCGGTCAGGCCCCAGCCGCTCGATCCAGGCGGACTTGAGCCAGGCCGGGCAGGGCGCGCCGGTGTGATAGAAGGCATGCAGGCTGTCGAGGCGCGCGCCGGTGGCCTCGAGCCGGTCGAGCATCCGCACCATCATCGTCGGCACCACCATGGCAAAGCCGACCCGGAAGCGGTCGATTGCCAGCAGCGCCCGGTCGGCGTCGAACTTCTCCATCAGGATCAGCCGGTTGCCCTCGAACAGCCCGTTCTGCGCCCAGGTCTGCGGCGCGTTATGGGCAAGCGCCCCGGCCACCAGCTGCACCTGATCGGCGCGAAAGCCCAGCGCAGGTGCGATCCGGCCCCAGCTGGCGCCGGGGATGCGCGTATAGGGCCGGTCATCGGCCATCATCTTGGGCAGCCCGGTCGAGCCGCCCGAGAGCACGATCTTGCCCGGGCAGGAGACCGCGTCCGCGACCGGCGTGGCGGGCGCGAAGGCGGCCAGCCGTTCCAACCGGGCACGGTCGAGATCGCCGGAACCGGGGGCCTCGGAGATCCAGAGCCGGGCGCCGATCCGGGCCTTCAGCGCGGCGGCAAGCTCGGGCGTCAGATGCGGGTCGGCGACCAGCGTCGTCGCCCCCAGCCGCCAGACCGCCAGCGAGGTGGCCAGATGGGTGGGCGTGTTGGCCAGCCCGATCCCCACCACATCGCCCCGGCCCACTCCTTGCGCCGCAAGAACATGCGCGATGCGGTCGACCGAAGCGTCAAGCGCGTCCCAGCCGATCGCCTCTTCCTGCCCGTCGGCCGCCAGGAACCGGACGGCCTCGGCCGCGCCGCGCTCGCGCGCGAGTTGGCGCAGACGGGCGCCGAAGGTGATGGGCCGGGGGTCTGTCACGCGTCGACCTCTTCGAACAGGATCTCCTGGGCGCCTTCATAGAGCACCCTGGGCCCCAGCTCCGCCAGCTTGTCGGTATTCGAGGTCAGGGTGATGAAATGGTTGCCGGCAAGCTGGCCGAGCTTCGAGGCGAAATGCACGCCGCCATAGGCCAGCAGGATCTCGGTCTCGCTGATGCCGCCGGGATAGAGGATGATCTGGCCGGGGGCGGGGTAGCTGGTATGGTTCTCGTAGCCGAGGCCGAAATCGGTTTCGCCCAGCGGAATCCAGACGCCCTCGCCCGACCAGCGGACATGCACGACCTTGCCCTTGAACGGCATCTTCGCGCGGAAGGCGGCGACGGTCTGCGGCGCGGCATCCTCGAAACGGGCGTCGAATTCGATCCCGGCAATGGTGACCTTGAGTTTCGTCATGGCAGTCTCCTTCAGTCGATGAGGCCGGCAAGGCGCGGCAGGAAAAGCGGAAGATCGGGAAGCAGCGTCACCGCGATCAGGACGGCGAACAGCCCGGCCAGCGGCAGCGCGAGCTTCTTCGCGACCGACAGAACCGGCCGCCCGGCGACGCTGGAGGCGACGAAAAGCGAGACGCCATAGGGCGGCGTCACCGTGCCGATGGCGCAGTTCAGGATGATCAGCAGCGAGAAGTGGATCGGGTCCACCCCCATCTGTGCGGCGATGGGCGACAAGACCGGCACGATGATCAGGATCGCGGCGATGGTCTCGAGGAACATGCCCACGAACAGGAACAGGACATTCGCGATCAGCAGGAACATCAGCTGTGAAGACGACACGCCGGCGATCCAGTTGCCCAGCAGCTGCGGCACGTTGGCATTGGCGATCAGCCAGGAAAAGACGCTGGCGGTGCCGATGATCAGCATCACCGCCGAAGACAGCGACACGGTTCTCAGGATCAGGTCGGGCAGGCGCTTCAGATCGAGATCGCGGTAGAGGAAGGCGCCGACAAGCAGACCGTAAAAGCCCGAGACGGCCGCCGCCTCGGTCGGGGTGAAGACCCCGCCGAGAATGCCGCCGAGGATCAGCACCGGCATGCCTGCCGCGGGCAGCGCGGCCCAGCCGGTGCGGAGCAGCCGGGCGAAGGTGAAGGGCTCGGCCTCGCGATAGGCCGGGCCGCCCCTCTTCGCGTGGACATAGGCGATGATCATCAGGATCGCGATGCACATCAGCCCCGGCACCACGCCCGACAGGAACAGCGCCCCGATCGAGACATTCGACACGACGGCGAGGATCACCATGGTCAGGCTGGGCGGGATCACCTGGGCGATGGACCCGGCCGAGGCGATGATCGCGGCGCCGAAATCGACATCATAGCCGCGGCGCCGCAGCTGCGGCTGCATGATCGCCGAAATCGCCGCGGTGTCGGCCGAGCCCGAGCCCGAGATCGCGGCAAGCCCGGCGGCGGCCAGGCAGGAGACCTGCAAAAGGCTGCCGACCACCCAGCCGATGACGGCCGAGGCGAACTCGACGATCCGGCGCGAGATCCCGCCCGCATCCATGATCACGCCCGCGAAGACGAAGAACGGGATCGACATCAGGGTGAAGGTGTTCAGCCCGGCAAAGACCCTCTGGCTGACGATGGCGACGGGCACGTCGGTCGTGGTCACCAGTGCCAGCACCGCCGAGGCGCCAAGCACGAAGACGACCGGCACGCCCGCCAGCAGCAGCAGGACGAAGGCAACGGCAATCACCAGCATCAGATCGCCTCCTCTTCATGATCGAGGCTTGGCGGCGGGAACGGGTCGTTCCAGCGCAGGATCACCGACAGCAGCAGTTCCAGCGCGATATAGGCCGCGCCCACCGGCAGGCAGAGATACATCCAGGCCATCGGCATCTGCAGCGAAGGCGAGGTCTGGAACGCGCCCATGCGCAGCAGCGGCTGGCTGCCCCAGGCAAGAACGGCAAGGAAGGCGGCCGAGACAAGGGCGATGAAGATCAGCGCGGCCCGCGCCCAGGGCAGCGAAAACCGCGCGGGCACCATGTCGATGGCGACATGCTGGCCGCGGGCCATGGCGACGCCTGCCCCCAGCAGCACCAGCCAGATCTGGCAGAAGGTCGCGATCTCGGAGGCCTGGGCGATGGAATAGTTGAAGATGTAGCGCCCGGCGATCTGGATCAGGACGGCCGCCATCATCACCGAGAACAACAGGATCACCACGGCCGAAACGAGCCGGCGCAGCATGAGAAGGGCGCGTTCTATCAGTGGCAACATGGCGGTCCTCCGGGAAAAACGGGAAAAGGCCCGGCCGCAGAGGGCGGCCGGGAGGTCAGGGAGGTCGGGCTCAGTTCACCGCCTGCAGCAGCTCGAACAGCTCTTTCTGCGCATCGGTCCGGATGTATTTGTCCTGGATCGGCGCTGCGGCGGCGCGGAAGGGGGCATCGTCGGGATGCGAGATGTTGACGCCCACCGCCTCGAGATCGGCAAAGCGCGCGGCGTCGCTGTCGCGATAGGTCTTGCGCTGGAACCGGCCCGCCTCGGTCCCGGCCTCGTCCAGCGCGGCCTGCACATCGGCGGGCAGCGCCTGATAGGCGGCCTCGCCCATGATCACCGGCGCCACCAGCTCGAGCCAGCCGATCACCGCCCAGTCGGGGGACACCTCGTAGAATTTCTTGGCGTAGTAATTGGTGTTCGCGGCCTCGGCCCCGTCGACCACGCCGGTCTCGAGCGCGCCGTAAAGCTCGGTATAGGCCAGCGGCGTCGGGTTGGCGCCGAAGGCCTTGAAGGTGTCGACATGGGCCGGGTTCTGCATGGTGCGGATCTTCAGCCCCGCCAGGTCGTCCAGGGTCTCGATCGGGGTCTTGGTCATGATGTGACGGGTGCCCGCCGAGAAGAAGCTGACGAGGTGAAAGCCCTTCTGGTTCAGGATCTCCTGCGCCTTGGCGATGACCGCCGGATCGCTCAGCGCGCGGTCCATCTGGTCGGCATCCCTGAACAGGAAGGGCAGGCTGAACACGGCGAGGTCGGGCACGAAATTGGCCAGCGTGTCGTTCGCGGTCACGGCCAGGCCGACCGTGCCCATCTGGGTGCCCTGGATGCTTTCCATCTCGTCGCCGAGCTGGGCATTGTCGAAGACCTGGATGGTGGCCTTGCCGCCGGTCCTGTCTTCGAGGATCTCGGCCATCTTGCGCATGCCGACGCCATAGGGCTCTTCGGCATTGGCGTTATGGCTGGCCTTCAGCACGATCTCCTGGGCGAAGGCGGGCAGCGCGGCCGAGGCGCCGAGGGCCAAGCAGAGCGCGAGATTGGTCAGTTTCATGGGGCGTTTCCTTTCGGGGTCTCTCTGTTGGGACGGATGTTCGAGCGGGGCTTCTGGCGGCCCCGTCTCAGGCTTCCGCCAGAAGCCCGAGATCGTCGAGGATGCGGCGCAGCTCGTGCTGCCTGTCCTGCGGCAGCGGCAGCCTGGGCGGGCGCGGGTCGCCCATCGGCCGCCCGATCATCTTCATCGCCGCCTTGGTGGCCGAGACGTAGAGATCGCCCGCCAGCGCGTTGATCAGCGGCAGGCATTTCACGTAGATCTCGCGGCCCTTGGCGGCATCGCCGTCGAGGGTTTCGGTGAACATCTGGGCCGAGAGCCGCGGCGAGATATTGGCCATGACCGAGCTGTAGCCCTGGGCCCCGCAGCGGTAGCTTTCCCAAGGGTAATAGCCCGCGAAGACCGTCAGCCGGTCGCCGCACAGCTCGATCAGCTCGGTCACCCGGTGGACAGTCTTCGAGGTGTCCTTGATCGCGACGATATTGTCGATTTCCGACAGCCGCGCGACCAGTGGCGCGGTCAGATCGACATTGGCGGTGAAGGGGTTGTTATACAGCATGACCGGGATCGAGAGCGCTTCGGCCACCCGGCGGAAATGGGTGAACAGCTCGTCATCGGTCGGCGAGGAATAATAGGGCGGCACCAGCATCACCCCGTCGGCGCCCAGGGCTTCGGCGTCCCTGGACAGCGCGATTGCCTCTTCGGTCCATTCGGCGGCGGTGCCGATCAGGACCGGCACCCGGCCCGCGGCCTGTCCGATCACCGCCTCGGCGATCTGCCCCCGTTCCTCGCGGGTCAGCGACAGGAACTCGCCGGTCGAGCCCAGCGGCACCAGCCCGTGCGCGCCCTCGGCGATCTGCCATTCGGTATAGCTGCGCATGGCGGGCAGGTCGATCCGACCCTCGTCGTCAAAGGCCGTGACGCAGACCGTGTAGCTTCCCCTGAATTTCATCCCGAGTCCCATTTTAGATCGTAAACTGTTTCTTGCAGAATTGATCTGATCATGTATCCGGTCAATATCCGGCCCCGCTCCGGGTGCCGGCCGACCCCGTCCCGACAGGAGATCGCCATGCCCTTCATCGAAGTCTTCGACCGCGAACCCGTGCAGGAAACACGGGCAGTTGCCACCTCCCTGATGACCGATGGTCTCTGCGCAGCATTCGGAATCAAGCCGGAAATCGTCACCGTCTATTATTTTTCGACCCCCGAAAATTCCTATGGCCATGCCGGAAAATATGGCGAAAACGCTGAAATATTCCGCATTTTCGCAAAGGTTCATGCCTTCCCCAGATCGGCCGAGGCCAAGGCCGAGGCGGCGCGCGCCCTGACCGGGGCGCTTTGCCGGGCCTATGGCGCGCAACCCAGGGACGTCATCGTCTACTTCTTCGACCGCGATCCGGGCGACGCCTTCCATGGCGGTGTCGCTTCGGCTTGACCCGGGCCTGTCGGCGCGGAATGTTTGTGATCATATTTATACGGATAGGCTCCAAAGGAGATCGCTCTTGGATCAGTTCTTCACCGAAGAGCAGCGCATGGTGCGCGACACCGCGCGCAAGCTCGGCGATCAGGTGATCGCGCCCGCCGCCGCCGCCATCGACCGCGACGACGTCTTTCCCCGCGCCATCTACGAAACCCTTGCCGAGCAGGGGCTGTTCGGCGTCGCCCTGCCCGAAGAGGCGGGGGGTGTCGGGCTCGACGCCATGGCTGCCTGCATCGTGATGGAGGAAATCGCGCGCGGCTCGGGCGCGGTCGGCAATGCCTTCGCGATTCCGGTCGAAGCGGCGCTGTTCCTGAACCACCATGGCAGCGAAGAGACCCGCAAATGGATCCCCGGCATCGTCGAGGGCCGGGTCATTCCCGCCACCGCCGTCACCGAACCCGATTGCGGCTCGGACGTTGCCGCGATGAAGACCACGGCCCGGCGCGACGGCGACGACTATGTCATCAAGGGCACCAAGGCCTGGGTCACCTTCGGCGAGATCGCCGATGTCGTCATGGTCTTCGCCAAGACCGATCCCGAGGCCGGGCATCGCGGCATTTCCTGCATCCTGGTCGAGACCGACCGTCCCGGCGTCCATCGTGGCAAGTCCGAGGATTTGCTTGGGATGCATGGCCTTGCCGATTGCATGCTCAGCTTTGACGAGGTGCGGGTGCCGGTCGCGAACCGCATCGGGCCCGAGCATGGGGCCTTCAAGATGGCGATGGAGAATTTCAACTTCTCGCGGCTGATGATGTCCTCGATGGCGCTGGGCATGGCCCAGGCCGCGATGGAGGATGCCGTCGCCTATGCCAATGACCGGCGGCAGTTCGGCAAGCCGATCTTCGATTTCCAGGCGATCCAGTTCATGATCGCCGACATGTCGAAGGACATCGCCGCCGCGCGCCTGCTGATCCATCACGCGGCAAAGCTTTACGATGCGGGCCACCCCATCGCGCTGGAGGCCGCGCAGGCCAAGCTGTTCACCACCGACATGGCGCAGGTCCATATCTCGAACGCGCTGCAGATCCATGGGGGCAACGGCTATTCCCGCGAGTTCCGGATCGAGCGTCTGTTCCGCGACGTGCGGCTCAGCCAGATCTACGAGGGCACCAACCAGATCCAGCGCATGATCATCGCCCGCCAGGTGCAGAAGACCTGCGCATGAGCCTGTATTACGAGGATATCGAGATTGGGGCGCGCTTCACCACCGCGTCCCATGTCATCACCGAAGCTGACATCGCCGATTTCTGCCGGCTGACGCGGGACCATCACCCGCTGCATACCGACGCGGCCTATGCAAGGCAGGCCGGGTTCGACGGCATCATCGCGCATGGGCTTTACGGGCTGGCGCTGATGGAGGGTCTGAAGACCGGGCTGAAGCTTTACGAGGACAGCTCCATCGCCTCGCTCGGGTGGAACGCGGTGCGCTTCGTGCGTCCGATGGTGGCGGGCGACGAGGTGCATGTCGAGATGGCCTTCACCGACCGGCGCGAAAGCCGGTCGCGGCCTGCCGGTGTCGTCACCGAGGCCGTCGACCTGATCCTGGCCGATGGCAGCCCCGCGATCACCGCCGAACATGTCTCGTTGATCCGCAAGCGGGGCTAGGCCATGGTCGCGCCCGGACCCGGATCGCTGAAGGACAGAAAACTGGAACCCGCTGCCAATTCGGTCGATCAGGCCACCCGTCAGATCCGCGAGGCGATCCTCGCGGGCCGTTTCGCGCCGGGCGAACGGCTGAAGGTGGCCGAGCTGGCGGCCTCGCTGGGCTTCTCGACCATGCCGCTGCGCGAGGCGCTGCGAAAGCTCGAGGGCGAGGGGCTGGTCGAGATCGAGCCCAATCGCGGCGCCACGGTGCGCAGGCTCGACCGCGCCTATATCTCGGATCTGTTCGAGCTGAATACCGAGCTGCGGATCTTCGCGCTCCGGCGGGGGATGCGGAACCTGACGCTCGAGCGGCTGAAGGAACTCGAGGCGCTGGCCGAGACCTATGCCGCGCATCTGGCGACGGGCGCCGAGGTCGAGGCGCTGGAGATCAACCGCCGCTTCAATGCCCGGCTGGTCGAGTTCGGCGGCAATCGCGAGGCGCTGCGGATGTTCCTGCGCGGATGGGAGCTGATCTTCGCCTTCCGCCGCAGCTTCGGCTACGGGCAGGGACGGCAGGCGGTGCTGGCCGAGGAAATGACGCTGATGGTCGAGGCGCTCAGGCGGCAGGATCTGCGCGCGGCCGAGGCGATCCTGCGGATGCAGAACGCGGCGATGATGGAAGATCTCGCCGCGCGGGTCGATCCGGATGGCAGCCGGGCCTGAACCCCGCCGCCATCGGGTCTTTCCTGCCCGGATCAGCCGGGAAAGGCTTCGCCGCTGATCTTGCGGGGCAGGTATTGGCCGTCTGCGGCGCTGCCGGTGACTTCGAAATCGGCGGCCACGGTCCTGCCGCGCAGGATCGTCCGGACCGGCCAGCCCTTCACCGCCATCCCCTCATAGGGGGTGTAGTCGCAGCCGTGATGCATCTTGGCCTGGGTGATGGTGGTCTCGATCTCGGGATCCCACAGCGCGATATCGGCATCCGAGCCGATCGCGATCGTGCCCTTCTTCGGATAAAGCCCGTAAAGCTTGGCCGGATTGCTCGCGGTCAGCGCCACGAAGCGTTCGGCCGAAATCCGGCCCTTCGACACGCCCTCGGAGAACAGAACCGGCAGCCGCGCGGCGACGCCCGGGATGCCGTTCGGCACCCATTTGAACGAGGTCCGCGCGCCCTTCACATCCTTGCCCGCCGGGTCTTCATAGCGGAACGGGCAGTGATCGGAGGAGAAGATGTCGAAGGTGCCGTCCCGCAGCCCTTCCCAGATCGCGGCCTGGCTGTCGGTGTCGCGCGGCGGCGGCGAGCAGACATATTTGGCGCCCGAGAAATCCATGTTCAGTCCCTTCAGGTCGTCCCGGGTGAGCGCGATATATTGCGGGCAGGTCTCGGCGAAGATCCTGCGGCCGCGGCGCTTGGCCCACTGGATCTGCTCCATCGGCTCGCGGCCCGAGACATGGACGATCACGATCGGCACATCGGTCAGCTCGGCATGGCTGATGGCGCGGTGGGTGGCCTCGCGCTCGGCCACGGCGGAATGCGAGATCGCGTGGTAATAGGGTGCGGTCCTGCCGGCCTCTTCCAGCTTGCGGGTCATGAACTTGATGGCGTCATGGCCCTCGGCATGGACCATCACCAGCGCCTTCTCGCGCTGGGCGGTATCGAACACCTCCAGCAGCTCGGCATCGTTCAGGATCATGTCGTCATAGGTCATGAAGACCTTGAACGAGGTATAGCCGTCCTTGATCAGCGCGGGCAGTTCCTGGCCCAGCACCTGCGGCGTCGGGTCGGTGATGATCAGGTGGAAGGACACGTCGACATGGCACTTGCCCTCGGCTGACGCGTGATAGGCCTGCACCGCCTCGCGCAGCGTCTGGCCCTTCTGTTGCAGCGCGAAGGGCAGGACGGTGGTGTTGCCGCCCGCCGCGGCCGAGCGGGTGCCGGTCTCGAAATCGTCGGCCATGACCACGCCGCCGCCCTGGGGCTGGGCCAGATGGACATGGGCGTCGATGCCGCCGGGCATGGCCCAGAGGCCGGTCGCGTCGATCTCTTCGCGGGCCTCGCCCACGCGTTCGGCGATTTCGACGATGCGGCCGTCCCGGATGCCGATATCGGCGACATAGCGGTCGGCGGCGGTGACGATCTGGGCGTTTCTGATGGCGAGGTCGAGCATGGCAGGCATTGCTTCTTCTGTTGGAAAAGAGGATGCCGCGGCCCCGAACAGGGCCGCGGCAGGGCAGGCAGGGCGGGGCCTTAATTCCCGGTCAGGGCCTCGAGCAGGGCTTTCTGTCCGGGTGTCGTCAGCTCGCTTTCGTAAAGCGGCAGCGAGGCCTCGCGGAAGGGCTCGGTATCGGGGGTGGTGATGGTCACGCCCTCGGCCTCGAAGCCCTCGAGCAGCGGCTTTTCCTGAGCCTCGACATAGCCCCGTTGCCATTGGGCGGCTTCCTGGCCCGCCTCCATCAGCGCGGTCCGGATGTTTTCCGGCAAGGCGTCGAAGGCCGCCTTCTGCATCACCACCGGCGCGGTCATGTTCAGCCAGCCGACGAGGGCGAAATCGGGCGCGACCTCGTAGAATTTCATGCCGTCATAGCCGGTCGAGGCGGCCTCGGCCCCGTCCACCACGCCCGATTGCAGCGCGCCGTAAAGCTCGGAATAGGTCATCGGCGTCGGGTTGGCGCCATAGGCGCGCCAGGCCTCGACATGAACCGGGTTCTGCATGGTGCGGATTTTCAGCCCCGCGACATCCTCGATGCTCTCGACCGGCTTCGAGGTCATCAGATGGCGGATGCCCGAGGAGAACACGCCCAGCAGCTGGAAGCCCGAACCGTTGGCGGTGTCTTCCATCAGTTCCCAGTTGGCGTCGATCTTCTCGCCCAGGGCCGAGATCGAGGGGAAGAGGAAGGGCATGTCGAAGACGCGGAAATCCTCGATGTAATTCGACAGAAGCGAGTTCGAGGTCATGGACATGTCGAGTGAGCCCAGCATGACCCCCTCGATGCTCTGCGCCTCGTCGCCGAGCTGGCCGCTCGGATAGATCTCCAGCGTGGCGGCGCCGTCGGTCTTCTCTTCCAGCAGGTCGCGCATCTTCTGCAGACCCTTGTCCTGGACCTCGTCGGCGGCATTGGTATGGGCCACCTGGAAGGTGAAATCGGCGGCCAGCGCCGGCAGGCCGGTCAGCATGGCCATAAGGGCGATGGCGGGGAGGGCTCTGTTGGACATCAGGGGATTTTCCTTTTTTATATGGACGAAGTCGGGTCAGTTCATCATCAGCGCGGGCAGCCACAGCGAGACGGCCGGCACGAAGGTCACCAGCATCAGCGCGACCAGCATGCACAGGAAGGGCAGCCAGATCCGGCGCGAGACCTGCTCGATCCGCCGTCCGGCCACCGAGGCGGCGACGTAGAGGCAGATGCCGTAGGGCGGCGTGATCAGCCCGATCGAGAGGTTCAGCGCGGTGATGATGCCGAATTGCACCGGGTCGATGCCGTAGCTGCGCGCGATGGGCAGCAGGATCGGCAACAGGATCAGGACCGCCGAGATGCTTTCCATGAACATGCCGACGACCAGCAGCAGCAGGTTGACGATCAGCAGGAAGGCAATGGGGTTGTCGGTGATGCCGGTCAGCCAGCCGCTCAGCATCGCCGGCAGGCCCTCGGTCGCGATGATCCAGGTGAAGACGGAGGCTGTCGCGATGACGATCAGCACCGTCGCCGACAGGCTGATCGCCTTCAGCAGGATCCGCGGCAGATCGCGGGGTTTCAGCTCCTTGTAGATGAACATGGTCACGATCAGGGTGGTGAAGAGCGCCACGCAGGCGGCCTCGGTCGCGGTGAAGACGCCGCCGACGATGCCGCCGATGATGACCACGGGCACGATCATGCCGGGGGCCGCGTCGCGGAAGGCATGGGCAAGCCGGGCGAAGGTGAAGGGCGCGCCGTCGCGATAGGCCTCGCCGCCGCGCCGGGCGAAGAGCCAGGCGCCCAGCATCAGCCCGACCATGACGATCAGGCCCGGGACGATGCCGCCGAGGAACATCGCGCCGATCGACTGGCTCGAGGTGACGGCGATCACGATCATCACGATCGAGGGCGGGATGATCGAGGCCAGCGAGCCCGAGGCGGCGATGATCGCCGCCGCCAGGTCGATGTCGTAGCGGCGCTTCTTCATCTCGGGCACCATCACCGCGCTGATCGCGGCGGTATCGGCCGAGCCCGAGCCCGAGATCGCGGCCAGCCCGGTGCCGGTGACGACCGAGACCATGTAGAGGCTGCCGGTGATCCAGCCGACCATGGCGCCCGCCAGATTGACGAAGCGCCGGGCGATGCCGCCGGCCTCCATCAGCAGGCCCGAGGCCACGAAGAAGGGAATGGCCATCAGGGTGAAGGACTGGATGCCGCCATAGACGCGCTGGGCCACGATCGAGATCGGCGCGGAGGTCGACAGCTCGATCGCCGCCAGCGCCGCGATGCCGAGGGCCAGCACGATCGGAATGCCCGAGATCAGAAGCAGGAGAAAACCACCGACGGCCCAGATCATATGCCGGTCTCCTCGAGCGGGTCATGGCCGGGCCTCAGGATGCGCGGCAGGCTGGAAAGGGCGAATTCGAGCAGGAAATAGGCAAAGCCCACCGGCAGCGCCGAATAGGGAATGGCCATCGGCATGCGCAGCGCGGGCGATTTGACGATCAGGCCGATGCCCACCATCGAGACCGAGCCCACCACGACGACACCGAGAAACCAGGCGCCCAGCGCGAAAGCCGCGAGGTTGAACACCCGCTGCACCTGCAGCGGCGCCTTCAGGATCAGGAAATCGACGCCCACATGCTGGTTGTGGCGCATCGCGATCCCCGCCCCCAGCAGGGCCAGCCAGATCTGCGCGAAGGTGGCGGTCTCCTCGCTCCAGGCGATGGAATAGTTGAAGACATAACGCCCGATGATCTGCACCAGGACCGCCAGCGCCATGTATCCCAGAAGCAGCAGCGCCGCGCCGTCGACGAGGCGTCGCAATGCCCGGAGCGCGGCCGAAAGGGCTTTCGGGACGGGGCCGCGAAGGGCCGAAAAGGGGGGCTGTCCGCCCGGTCGGTCTGGCACCGGCGCATCTCCTTTCGTCGCTGGCAGCGGTCCAAAACCCGCCGCGCATCTGGCTGATGCGATCAGGTTATCCGTAAAGATCTGTGACGAAAGGAAGGGATCTATTATTAAAGTGATGGGTAGTATTCGTTCCTGCGTTTTTGCGAATACTCATCTGCATTTCACGGTAGGATTGGCGGGGCCAAAACATGAACCGTGCAGTTCGCGTGCAGCCGGTTCGCCGCAAGGGATAATATCTGTGCAGTCGAAAAACGCCGCTTCTCCTGAAATCGGACTGGCATTCTGCCTTGCGGGGCGTGCCGAGGCCGTACTTCTCGCCAAAGGTGCAGGATTCGATTTCGCGGTGATGGACATGGAGCATGGGCCCATCGGTCTGTCCGAGCTGGGGCAGGCGGCCGCGGTCGGCCAGGCGGCCGGATTTCCGGTCCATGCCAGGGTCACGGGGCCGGGCTCGCCCGATCTGGCGCGGGCGCTCGATTGCGGCGCGGCGGGGGTGATCGTGCCCCATGTCGACAGCGCCGACGAGGCCCGCAGGGTGGTCCGGGCCTGCCGCTTCGCGCCGGTCGGACGGCGGGCGCTGCCGGGGCCGCTGCCGGTTGCCGATTATGTGCCGCTGCCCGCCGATGCGCTGGTCGGGGCGGCCGGGGGCGGGAAGGTGATGGCGATGATCGAAAGCGCCGAGGCGCTGGCCGCGGTCGAGGAAATCGCCGCCGTCCCCGGGCTCGATGCGCTGATCGTCGGGACCAACGATCTAGCCGACGGGATGGGGCTGCGCGGGCGGGTCGGTCACCCCGAAATCCAGGCCGCCTTCGGCCGGATCGCGGCGGCCGCACGGGCTCGCGGGCTGGCCTTTGGGGCGATGGGGCTGCCGCCCGAGCTGGTCGAAAGCCATGCGCTGGCGCTGGGCGCAAGTATTCTCGTGGCGACCAACGAGACCAATCTCATCGTCGAGGGCGGCGCCGCCCTGCTGGCCGCCTTGCGCGGCCCGGCCGGGTCATGACGGATCGCGCCGGGCCTCGGCCCGCACCTCGGCGATCTGGGCGCGCACCTTCTCGGCGAAGGCGGTGATCAGGCGGCGGGTCTGGCGCGAGGTGGTCTTGGCGCGCGAGGTTGCGGCCGTCAGCTCGAAGCTCAGCGCGGGTTCGTAGGCGCGCACCACCAGCCCCGGGCGCAGCACGGTATGGGCGGATAACTCGTCGATCAGGGTCACGCCGCAGCCTTCGCGCACCACACGCGCGGCGGCATTCATGAAGCGGGTCTCGATCGCGGGACTGTAGACATGGCCGCTGGCGCGGAAGCTGTCGGCGATCATCAGCCCGATCCGGTTCGAGACCTGCGGACCGACCATCTGCCGCCCGATCAGGTCGCGCGGCGTCACCGCTTCGAGCCGGGCCAGCGGGTCGTCGGCGGGGCACAGGCAGACCGCGCGCAGTTCGACCAGGGTTTCGTAATCGAGCGCCTGGCGCTCATAGGCGGCGATGACGAAGGCGACATCGGCCAGCCCGTTCTCGACCACCTGCAGCACCCCGTCCAGCGGCCGGGTTTCCAGCGAGATCTGCACCTTGGGATAGGCGCCCGCGTAATCGGCGATGACGCCGGGCAGAACCGCCTCGGACAGTTCCGCGGTCGAGGCGATCCGGATCCGGCCGATCCGCCCGCGCCTGAGATCGGCGGCGCGCTGGTTCACCGCGTCGCGCAGCAGGAACAGGGGTTCCGCCTCTTCCAGCAGGATCAGCGCCTCTTCGGTCGGCACCAGCCGGTTCGAGACCCGCTCGAACAGCGGAAAGCCCAGAACCGTCTCGATATGGCGGATGGTGTTCGAGACCGAGGGCTGGGACATGCCCAGCCGTTCGGCGGCGCCCACGGTGGTGCGATACTGCACCACCGCACGCAGGATCTCGAGCTGTCGCAGGTTCAGCATCGGTCGGGCGGTCCCTCCTGCGGGCACGCTCAGCTTTTCGTCAGACGCACCCGCCGGAAGTTGCGGATCTTGTCGGTGAACGGCCCGAAGCCCTTGATAGCGTCGAACTCGGGGGTTTCATAGGCTTCGGGGCCGGTAATCGTGTAGATCGCGACATGGCGCGGCCCGCCTTCGATGCATTTCTCGCGCCGGGCCTCCAGCCAGCCGGGGCAGGCGAGGATCTGGGGCAGGTGGGTGTTGTCGTACCAGTCGTCGAAGGCGGCCTCTTCCTCGGGGTCGATATCGACGAAGACCATGTGGGTCTGGCGGGGCTCAGTCATCTCCGGGCTCCAGGCAGGGGGCAAGCGCCGCGGCCAGACGCTCGGCTTCGGCCGGGTCGATGGGCGGCGTGGGGGCGCGGCAGGCCGGGCTGTCGATGCGGCCGAGCCGGGCGAGGCAGGCCTTGAGCCGGGCGGCGGCCAGATGGCCGGGCCGGGCATAGATCGCCCTGGCCAGCGGATAGAGCTTGCGGTGGATCGCCAGCGCGGCGTCGGTCTCGCCCGCGCGCACATGGGTGTCGAGCGCCACGATCAGGTCGGGCACAAGCGCGGCGAGGCTGACCGCGGACCCGTCGCTGCCAAGCTGAAAACAGGCGAAGAGATGTTCGTCGCCCGAGGCCATCACCGCCACATCGGGCCGAAGCGCGCGGGTCTGGCGCAGCGTGTCCTCATAGGCTCGGGTCTCCCACGAGCCTTCCTTGATGCCGACCACCGCCTCGATGTCCAGAAGGGCGGCCAGCGTGTCGGGCGCGTAATGCAGCCCGCCCGAGCCGACCGAACCCTGAAACAGGTAGACCGGTCCTTCGGCGGCCTCGGCGATGCCCTTGTGATGGGCGAGGATGGCGCGCGGATCGGCGCCGAGCGCCCAGGAGAAGGGGGCGAAGACCATGATCCCGTCGGCCCCGGCCGCCCGCGCGGCGCGGGCATCGGCGGCGGCTTCGGCGGTCGCCTCGGCGCTGACCGCCGCCAGCACCCGTTTGGCGGGGGCGATGGTCTTGGCATGGCGCACCACGGTCGCGGCCTCGTCGCGGGTCAGGAAGATCCCTTCGCCCGCATGGCCGTTCAGCAGCAGGCCGTCGAGCCCTTCTGTCGCCAGAACGGCCGAGAAATGCGCCTCGAGGCTGTCGAGATCCAGCGCGCCGTCCGCGCGCATCGGGCAGATGGTGGCGGCATAGAGCCCGCCATGGGGATGCGCGGCCATCACAGCAACTCCGCCTCGATCAGCGCCCGGCGGACGCCTTCGACGACGGCCCCCGATGGCGGCAGGAGCGGCAGGCGCGGGGTTGCGCATTTGATCAGGCCCATCATCTTCAGCCCGTCCTTCATCCGGGTATGCATGTCGACGACCGGCGCCGGGCCGTAGATCGCGCGCACCACCGGGTAGAGCCGGTCGTTGATCGCGCGCATCCGCGCCAGGTCCTGCGCCTCGGAGGCCCGCCACAGCTCGGCCAGCAGGCCCGGCGTCAGCGAGGCGAGCCCCGACAGGATGCCGTCGCCGCCCAGCGCCAGTTGCGGCAAGAACCAGTGGAAGTTCGAGGGCAGGATCGCGACATCGGGTGCCGCGGCCTTCACCGCGCGGCGGTTCTCGTCATAGGCCAGCATCGTGGCCGAGCCTTCCTTGATCGCGACGATGCCGGGGATCTGCGCGATCTCGGCCAGCGCCTCCGTCGAATAGCCGAAGCCCGAGGCGATCGGGAACTGGAAGACCGAGATCGGCATCGCCAGTTCGCGGGCGAGCTTTTCCATGAAGGCCACCGGCGCCTTCGTTGCGGCATTGCCGCCGCCCAGCGCCTCGGGCGGGAAGATCACGGCGACATCGGCCCCGGCCTCGCGGGCGGCCTCGGCCTGCATGACGGCGTCCGGATAGCCGGTGGGCACCACGCCCGCCAGCAGCAGCCGGTCCTTGCCGATCTGATCGCGGGTCCGGCGGATCACCTCGTCGCGCTCGGCCCCGGTCAGGGCCGTCGCCTCGCCCGCATGGCCGTTGACGAAGACGCAATCGGTCGTCTCGGGCCGGGTGCAATGCTCCAGGACGGCGGCGTAGCCTTCCCAGTCGATGGCGCCGGTCTCGTCGAAGGGCAGAACGGTCGCGACCGTGATGCCGCGCAGGTCTTTTCCGGTCAGGCTCATGCAGTCACCTTCTTCTTGCGGGGGAATTTCAGGGAGGCGTCGACCTTCAGGACCTCGGTGCCTTCCTCGTTCCGGGCCGAGGCCTGCCAGTCGACGGTGCGGTTTTCCTCGTCCTTGGCGCTGATCCAGATCTCGAAGGTCAGGGTGTCGCCGTAACGGACCGCGCCGGTGAACCAGAAGCTGTCGCGGATCGAGACGCCAAGCGTGCCCACCAGTTCGGCGGTCAGGACCGAGGTGCAGATGCCCGCGACCAGGATGCCGGGGGCGAGACGCTCGCCGAAGCGGGTTCCCGAGGCATAATCCTCGTCGACATGGACCGGGCCGAAATCGCCGGTGGCGGCGATATACATGGCGCCATCGGCCTCGGTGACGGTCTTGGTGACGCTGATGCGGTCGCCCACGCTCAGCTCGTCGATCTGGCGGATGTCGTACATCTGGGCTCAGCTTTCCCTTGGGACGAGCACCGCCTCGCCGGTCACGACGGTCTGGCCGTCGATCTCGCCCGCGAGATGGCAGATCAGCGACTTGCCCTCGGGGCCGCCGCTGGTGGCGGTGGCGGCAAGCGTTTCGCCGACCGTCACGGCACGGTGGAACGAGAAGGAAATCGCGCCGATCCGGTAGTCGGGACCCGCAAGCCGCGACAGCGCGGTCGAGAACAGCGCGCCCGCCGCCAGCTCGAAGACGGCCATGTCGGGCAGGCCCATGGCCCGTGCCTTCACCCTGTCGACATGGGCCGCCCCCAGATTGCCCGAGATGCCGGTGAAGAAACCCTGTTCGGCCACGGTCAGGGTCTTGCGGAAGGTGACCGACTGGCCCCGTTCGATGGTCATCGCGCTCTCCATCCGCTCAGAGGGTCAGGCCGCGCTTGATCACCGAGCGGGCGATCAGCATGCGGTGGATTTCCGAGGTGCCGTCATAGATCCGGGTCACCCGCGCATCGCGATAGATCCGTTCCAGCGGCAGTTCCTTGGTGAAGCCGTAGCCGCCGAAGGTCTGGATGCCGCGATCGGCGACCCGGCCCAGCATCTCCGAGGCCTGCACCTTGACCATCGAGACCTTGTCGCGCGGGTCCAGCCCCCGGTCGATCTCCCAGGCGGTGTTCAGCACCATCATCCGGGTCGCGAAGATTTCCATCGCGCTGTCGGCGATCATCTGCTGGACCATCTGGAACTCGCCGATGGGCTGGCCGAACTGGTTCCGCGTGGCGGCATGCTCGCGCATCATTTCCAACACGCGCGAGGCCATGCCGACCGCCCGCGCGCCGATATGGCCAAGGCGGATGCCGCCGACATTGGCCATCATCACCCGAAAGCCCTCGCCGACCTCGCCGAGGATCTGCTCTTTCGGGACGCGCACGTCGTCGAAGGTCAGCTCGGCATGGCCATAGCCGCGATGGCCCATCATCGGCTGGTTTCGGGTGACCTTGAAGCCCGGCATGTCCTTGTCGACGATCAGAAGCGTGATGCCGCCGCGCGCGCGTTTCTCGGGGTCGGTCACCGCCATGACGATGATGTAATCGGCAATGTCGCCATCCGAGATGAAATGCTTGGTGCCGTTCAGCACCCAGTGATCGCCCTCCGGCACCGCCCTCGTCCTGATCGCGGCCGCGTCCGAGCCCGCGCCCGGTTCGGTGATCGCCATGGCGCAGATCTTCTCGCCCCTGACGGTGGGATAAAGATATTTGTCGCGCAGATCGCCCTTGAACTGTTCGAGCATCGGATAGACCTGCCCGAAGATCCGCCGGATCAGCGCGTCCGAGGTCTGGCCCAGCTGTTCCTCGACAAGGCACATGTCGAGAATGCCCAGCCCGCCGCCGCCAACCTCTTCGGACATGTTCAGCGCGTAAAATCCCAGCGCCTGGGCCTCGGCCCGGACGGCGGCCAGCTTTTCGGGCGGGATTTGGGCATTGGCCTCGGTCTCCTGCTCCAGCGGCTGAACCTTCTCGCGCACGAAGCGGCCTACCGCCTCGGTCACCATCTTCATCTCGTCGGAAATCGTGAAATCCATGTGCCTTACCCCCGCATCCGGTCGGTCTGTGCCGCGGCGCCCGCCTCGATGAGGGCGTCGATCTCGTCCTGGCCAAGGCCCGCCTCGGCCAGCAGCTCGCGGCTGTGTTGGCCCAGCGCGGGCGGCGTCATCCGGATGGCGGGGGCCTCGCCGTCATAGCGGACCGGATGGGCCAGCATCACCATCGGCGCGCCGCCCCGGGTCTCGGCCTCGACGAAGGCGCCCAGATGTTTGACCTGCGGGTTCTCGGGCAGGGCGTCGTAATCCTCGACCGGGGTGTGCCAGACGCCCGCCGCCTCCAGCAGCGGCAGCGCCTCGGCCATGGTCAGGCGGGCCATGCCCTGCTGCACCAGCATCGCGACCTCGCCGCGCCTGGAAAAGCCGTCCTCCTCGGTGAAGGCGGCCAGCTCGGGCAGGTCCAGCGGACCGGCCAGATCGGCGGGCTTGCACATCGAGATCATGACATGCCCGTCCCTGACCGCATGGATCCCGTAGGGCGCCGGGCTGAACCAGTTGGCAAGCCCCGCCTCGCCGCGCGGGCCCTTGCGGTTGGCGCCGTTCATCCAGGCGGTGATCGACTCGCCCTGCAGATCGAGCGCGGCCTGCAGCATGTTGACCTCGACCTTGCGGGCGGTGCCTGTGCGCTCGCGCTCGAACAGGGCCGCGACGATGCCGCCTGCGGTCAGCGCCGCGGCATGGTGGTCGATCGGGACCGTGCCGATGGCGACCGGCCCGCCTTCGAGGCTGCCGGTATGGGCGGCAAGCCCGGTCATCGCCTGCAGCAGCACGTCCTGGCCGGGGCGTTTGGCATAGGGGCCGTCGGCGCCATAGCCGGTGGTCGCGGCATAGATGATGCGGGGATTGATCCGGCGCAGCTCGGCCTCGCCCAGCCCGAGCTTGTCCATAGTGCCGGGGCGGAAATTCTCCATCACCACATCGGCGGTCGCGATCAGCCGCTTGACTGCATCCAGCGCTGCGGGCGCCTTCAGGTCCAGCGCGAGCGAGCGCTTGTTGCGGCCGGTGGTGATGTGGTTGACGCTGGTCTCGTCGACGAAGCGGTTGGCGACGGCCCAGTTGCGCTGGAAGGCGCCGCCGATGGGCTCGATGGCGATCACGTCGGCGCCCATATCGGCCAGATGCTGCGCCGCCGCAGGCCCCGAGAGAAAATGGTTGAAACTGAGAATCCGAATGCCGTCGAGCGCGCCCATATCTTTCCCCATGCAAAAGCCGGGATCAGAGTAGCGCCCGGCCGGGGTCAGCCGGAATATGCGTTTCTATCGTATTTACCCGGAGGAAAATTCGAAAAGGCTATAGTTGGCCCGGGGCGGGGTGCGCGGCGCGGAGCAAAGCCCGGGCGAGCGGTCGTCAGGGGCCCTTGGGCAGGGTTGCGGCAATACCGGTGTTTTCGGGCCTGCGGGGGGATGCCGGGGGGCGGTCAGGGAATGCGCGGATGGTCGGTGCTGCAAAGCGCGTGGTCGCCGATCGATTCCAGCACCCGGCATTCGGCCGCGCTGCCCCCGGCGCATTGCTCGATCATCCGTTCCAGTTCGGTCTTGAGCGCGGTCAGCCGGGCCAGCCGTGCCTCGACCGCGGTCAATTGTCGCCGGGCGACGGCATCGGCCGCCGCGCAGGGCTGCTCGGGATGGTCGGCAAGGTCGAGCAATTCGCGGATCGCGTCGAGCGGAAAGCCCAGTTCGCGTGCGTGGCGGATGAAGGCCAGCCGGTGCAGGGCGGCCTTCGGATAAAGCCTCTGATTGCCATTGCTGCGCTCGGGGGCAGCCAGCAGGCCGATCTGCTCGTAATAGCGGATCGTGGGCACCTTCACCCCCGCCGCCTTGCCGAGCTTGCCGATGGTCAGCATGAAAATACCTCTTGAAGCTATAGTTACTAGAGACATTAGGTTGCGAAACAGCAACGGGCAACAGGCTCGTCGCAGGTGTTTCAAATGTTTCGCGAGGCCGCCATGACTGCCCTTACATCTCCCCGAACGTTCGAATGGACCGTGACCGGCATGGATTGCGGGTCCTGCGCGGGCAAGGTGCGCGGCGCGGTCGAGCGGCTGCCCGGGGTCGACGAGGTCGAGGTGTCGCTGATGCGCGAAAAGCTGCGGCTGCGGCTGGAGGCGGGGACCAGTTCTCCCTCCGAGGTCGAGGCCGCGGTGCGGGCCGTGGGCTTCGGGATCGGCCCGGCCGGGCCGCAGGCCGGGCAGGGGGCAGGGCAGGCGGCGGGCGGCGATTGCGATTGTCATTGCGGCTGTGGCGGGTCCGGGGCGGCAGCCGATGCGGGGGCGGCCGACCGCGCCGCCGCGCCCGATCAGGAAGGCCGGTCCTGGTATCGTACCGGGCGCGGCCGCTTCGTGCTGGCCACGGGCGCGCTTCTGGCGGCAAGCTGGGCGGTCGGGCTGGCCCTGCCCGCCTCGCTGGCCGGGCTGCCCTTCGTGCTGGCCTGCCTGATCGGGCTGGCGCCGGTGGCGCGCCGGGCCTGGTCGCTGGCGCGGGCGGGCATGCCCTTCACCATCGAGATGCTGATGACGCTGGCCGCGACCGGCGCGCTGGTGATCGGTGCCGCCCAGGAAGCGGCGATGGTGGTGTTTCTGTTCGCCGTGGGCGAGTTGCTGGAGGCGGTGGCGGCCGATCGTGCGCGGGCGGGCATCCGGGCGCTCTCGGCGCTCGTTCCGCGCAGCGCCCGGATCGAGGAGGCGGACGGCCGGGTCCGCGAGATCGCGGCCGCCGATCTGGTGCCGGGTCAGCGCATGCTGGTGCGGCCGGGCGACCGGATCCCGGCCGACGGGACCATTTTCGAGGGCGTCTCGGGCATCGACGAAAGCCCCGTCACCGGCGAGAGCCTGCCGGTCACGCGCGGTCCCGGCGATACCGTGCGCGCGGGTTCGATCGCGACCGAGGCGGCGCTTCGGGTCGAGGTCACGCGGGCCGGCGAGGACAGCACCATCGCCCGCATCGTGCGGCTGGTCGAGGAGGCCGAGGCGGCCCGCGCGCCGACCGAGCGGTTCATCGACCGCTTCAGTCGGTATTACATGCCGGTCATCGTCGGGCTTGCCGCGCTGGTCGCGGTGGTGCCGCCGCTGGCTTTCGGGCAGGACTGGGGCACCTTCGTCTATCGGGCGCTGGCGCTTTTGCTGATCGGCTGTCCCTGTGCGCTGGTGATCTCGGTGCCCGCGACCATCGCCTCGGCGCTTTCCTCGGGTGCCCGGCGCGGGCTTCTGATCAAGGGCGGCGCGGTGATCGAGACGCTGGCCAAGGTCCAGAACATCGCCTTCGACAAGACCGGCACGCTGACCGAAGGGCGGCCCGAAGTGACCGGGATCGTGCCGCTGGAGGGGCGCGCGGCCGATGAGGTTCTGAGGCTGGCCGGTGCGGTCGAAACCGGGTCCTCGCATCCTCTGGCCCGGGCGATTCTTAACGCGGCCGAGGCCCGGGGCCTGGAACTGCCGCAGGCCCGCGGGGCCCGCAGCCTTCCGGGGCGCGGTGCCGAGGCCGAGGTCGCGGGCGCCTCGATCTGGGTCGGCGCACCCGCTCATGCTCCGGAGGGGGTCGGCGCGGGCCAGGAGATGGCGGCGGCCGTAGCCGAGATCGAGGAACGGGGCGGCTCTGCCGTGCTGGTGGTCGCGGCGGGGCGCGCGCTTGGCGTGATCGGGCTGGCCGACGCGCCGCGTGCGGATGCGGCCGAGGCGGTGGCCGAGCTTGCGGGGATGGGGCTCCGGGCGGTGATGCTGACCGGGGACAATCCGCGCGCCGCCCGTGCCATCGCCGAGCCGCTCGGGCTCGAGCCGCGCGCGGAACTTCTTCCCGAGGACAAGCTTGCCGCCATAGCCGAGATGGCGGACCGGGGCGGCGTGGCGATGATCGGCGACGGGATCAACGATGCGCCCGCGCTGAAACGGGCCGGGGTCGGCATCGCGATGGGGGCGGGCAGCGATGTCGCGCTCGAGACCGCCGATGCGGCGCTTCTGCGCAACCGCGTGACCGATGCCCCGGCGATGATCCGCCTTTCGCGGGCCGCGATGCATACCATCCACCAGAACGTGGCGCTGGCGCTGGGGCTCAAGGCCCTCTTCCTCGTGACCTCGGTCACCGGCCTCACCGGCCTCTGGATGGCGGTTCTGGCCGATACCGGGGCGACCGTGCTGGTTACCGCGAATGCGCTGAGACTGCTGGCTTTCGATCCGCGCCGCGCGGCGCGCGACTGACGGCAGAAAGGCGCCTGTCGGCACCGGCCGGACTTCCGTTCGGCCCGCGCGCCGGGCATAGTGCCGGCGCTTTCACGAAAGGACCTGCGAATGTCTCTGCCCGAACTTCTTACTGCCCTCGTCGGCGGCAATCTCGTCGTCTTGCTGCTGGGCGGGCTGATCCTGCTGACGGTGTTCCTCGGGGTGCGGATCGTGCCGCAATCCGAGAAGCATGTGGTGGAAAGGTTCGGGCGGCTGCGTTCGGTCCTGGGGCCGGGCATCAACTTCATCGTGCCCTATCTCGACCGGGTCGCCCACAAGATCTCGATCCTCGAGCGGCAGCTTCCCAATGCCAGCCAGGACGCGATCACCGCCGACAACGTGCTGGTGCAGGTCGAGACCAGCGTCTTCTACCGCATCCTCGAGCCGGAAAAGACCGTCTACCGCATCCGTGACATCGACGCGGCCATCGCCACCACCGTGGCGGGCATCGTCCGGGCCGAGATCGGCAAGATGGAGCTCGACCAGGTGCAGTCGAACCGTTCCGAGCTGATCTCGACCATCAAGGAAAGCGTCGAGGATGCGGTGGTCAACTGGGGCATCGAGGTCACCCGCGCCGAGATCCTCGATGTCAATCTCGATGCCGCCACCCGCGAGGCGATGCTGCAGCAGCTCAATGCCGAGCGCGCCCGCCGCGCCCAGGTGACCGAGGCCGAAGGCACCAAGCGCGCGGTCGAGCTTCAGGCCGATGCCGAGCTTTACGCCGCCCGCCAGGCCGCCGAGGCGCGCCGCGTTTCGGCCGATGCCGAGGCCTATGCGACCGAGGTCGTGGCCAAGGCCATTGCCGAGAACGGGCTTGAGGCGGCGCAGTATCAGGTGGCGCTGAAACAGGTCGAGGCGCTGACCAAGGTCGGCGAGGGCGCCGGCAAGCAGACGATCATCCTGCCCGCCCATGCGATGGATGCCTTTGCCGATGCGTTCAAGATGCTGAAGGGGCGCGGCTGATGCTCGAGACCTGGTGGGTCTGGCTCGCGGGGGCGGCGGTTCTGGCGATCCTCGAGATTCTGGCCCCGGTCCAGGTCTTTTTCGGCGTCGCGGTCGGCGCGGCGGCGGTCGGCATCGCGCTCTGGCTGGGGCTGGCGGTGGCCTGGCCCTGGCTTCTCGTGATCTGGGGGCTGGTCGCGGGCCTGTCCTGGCTGGTGCTGCGCCGGGCGCTGGGCGTGAGAAAGGGCCAGGTCAGGATCTGGGATGACGACATCAACGAGGGATGAGCCCTTCGGGGGCGCCAAGCTTGCGCTGCTGACCGGCCGCGGGCTGGTCTCGATCCTCAGGGACGATGTGCCCCATATCGCCTGGCCCGGGCACTGGGATTTCGCCGGCGGCGCGCGCGAGGGGCGGGAAAGCCCGGCCGCCTGCGTGCTGCGCGAAACCCGCGAAGAGCTGGGGCTGGCGCTCGATCCTGCGCGGCTGATCTGGCGGCAGACCTATCCCAATCACCGCGGTCGGCCGGTCTGGTTCTTCGTGGCCCGGATCGGTGCGGACGAGATCGCCAGGATCCGTTTCGGCGACGAGGGGCAGGGCTGGGCGGTGATGCCCGTGGGCGATTACCTGGCCCATCCGAAGGGGATCGGCCAGCTCAAGGAGCAGCTGGCCGAGTATCTTGCGGCGCGGCCCGGCGGCTGAGCCCGGCTGTCAGGCGCGCCCGGCTTCGGGCGAGGCCAGTTCGGCCTGAATGGCCAGAGCCGCGGCGCGCGGGTCCTCGGCCTGCCAGACCGGTCGTCCCACCACGATGTGATCGGCCCCGTCTGCAACCGCCCGGGCCGGGGTCGCGACCCGCTTCTGATCGCCAAGCGCCGCGCCCGCGGGCCGCACGCCCGGGGTGACGATGAGCTGGCCCGCCGCTTCGGGCAGGGCGCGGATCATCGCGGCCTCCTGCGGGCTGGCGATCACCCCGTCGGCCCCGGCCCCGAAGGCGCGGCCGGCACGTTCTGCCACCAGATCGGGCAGATCGCCCGCGCGGATCAGGCTGGCATCCAGATCGGCGCGGTCAAGCGAGGTCAGGATCGTGACCGCGAGGATCTTCGTCCGCGACCCGGCCGCGCCCTCGCATGCCGCGCGCACCACATGGGGGTCGCCATGCACGGTCAGGAAATCCAGATCGAACCGGGCCAGCCCCCTGACCGCCGCCTCGACCGTGGCGCCGATGTCGAAGAGCTTCATGTCGAGGAAGATCCGCTTGCCGTGCTCGTCCTTCAGCTCGCGCGCCAGCGCCAGCCCGCCGCCGGTCAGCATTCCCAGCCCGATCTTGTAGAAGGCGGCGGCATCGCCGATCCGGGTGGCGAGCGTCAGCCCGGCATGGGCATCGGGGACGTCGAGGGCGACGATCAGGCGGTCATCGGTCATGGGGGCGCTCCTTGGCGGCGGACGGGGGGTCGCGCCGGGTTCTAAGCGGCCGCGGAGGCTCCGTCCAGCGCGACAAAGCGCGGGCGCGGCCTTGCAACCGCAGGGGACGGCTCCCAAATTGCGAGGCAAGGCCCGCGAAAGAGGATGCGCTGCGGAGCAGGCATCCCGGAGGCGGGCGCTTCTAGGAAAGGAGATCCCGATGAACCTCGAGAAGTTCACGGAACGGTCGCGTGGCTTTCTGCAGGCCGCCCAGACCATCGCCATGCGGGAAAGCCACCAGCGGCTGGCGCCCGAACATCTTCTGAAAGCGCTGATGGACGATGAGGAGGGCATGGCCTCGAACCTCATCCGCCGGGCGGGCGGTGCGCCCGACCGGGTGCTGGAGGCGGTCGAGGCCGCGCTGTCCAAGATGCCCAAGGTTACCGGCGATGCGGGCCAGGTCTATATGGATCAGGCCACCGGCCGGGTGCTGGACGAGGCCGAGAGCCTGGCCAAGAAGGCGGGCGACAGCTTCGTGCCGGTCGAACGGGTGCTGATGGCGCTGTGCATGGTGCCCTCGAAGGCCAAGGAGGCGCTCGATGCGGGCGCGGTGACGGCGCAGAACCTCAATGCCGCGATCAACGATATCCGCAAGGGCCGCACCGCCGATACGGCCAGTGCCGAGGACGGCTATGAGGCGCTGAAGAAATATGCGCGCGATCTGACGGAGATGGCCGAAGAGGGCAGGATCGATCCGATCATCGGCCGCGACGAGGAAATCCGCCGCGCGATGCAGGTGCTGAGCCGCCGGACCAAGAACAACCCGGTCCTGATCGGTGAACCCGGCGTCGGCAAGACCGCCATCGCCGAGGGTCTCGCGCTTCGGATCGTCAATGGCGACGTGCCCGAAAGCCTGAAGGACAAGCGGCTGATGGCGCTCGACATGGGCGCGCTGATCGCGGGCGCGAAATATCGCGGCGAGTTCGAGGAACGGCTGAAATCCATCCTGAACGAGATTTCGGCCGCGGCGGGCGAGGTGATCCTGTTCATCGACGAGATGCACACGCTGGTGGGCGCGGGCAAATCCGAAGGCGCGATGGATGCCGCGAACCTGATCAAGCCGGCGCTGGCGCGGGGCGAGCTGCATTGCATCGGCGCGACCACGCTCGATGAATACCGCAAGCATGTCGAGAAGGACGCGGCGCTGGCGCGGCGGTTCCAGCCGGTCTTCGTCGAGGAACCGACGGTCGAGGACACCGTGTCGATCCTGCGCGGCATCAAGGAGAAATACGAGCTGCACCATGGCGTCCGGATCTCGGATGCGGCGCTGGTGGCGGCGGCGACGCTCAGCCATCGCTACATCACCGACCGGTTCCTGCCCGACAAGGCCATCGACCTTGTCGACGAGGCCGCCAGCCGCCTGCGGATGGAGGTCGACAGCAAGCCCGAAGAGCTTGACGCGCTCGACCGCGACATCCTGCAGAAACAGATCGAGGCCGAGGCGCTGCGCAAGGAGGATGACGCGGCCTCGAAGGAACGGCTTGAGAAGCTCGAGGCCGAACTGGCCGAGATGCAGCAGCAATCGACCGAGATGACCGCCAAATGGCAGGCCGAACGCGACAAGCTGGATCGGTCCCGGCAGATCAAGGAGCAGCTCGACCGGGCCCGGGCCGAGCTTGACCAGGCCAAGCGCGAGGGCAATCTGGCCCGCGCGGGCGAGCTGTCCTACGGCATCATCCCGCAGTTTGAAAAGGCGCTGTCCGAGGCCGAGAGCCGCGAGGATGACGTGATGGTCGCGGAGGCGGTGCGCCCCGAGCAGATCGCCCAGGTCGTCGAACGCTGGACCGGCATTCCGACCTCGAAGATGCTGGAGGGCGAACGCGACAAGCTTCTGCGCATGGAAGAGGAGCTTGGCCGCCGGGTGATCGGTCAGACCGAGGCCGTGAAGGCCGTCGCCAATGCGGTGCGGCGGGCGCGGGCCGGGCTCAATGACGAGCATCGTCCGCTTGGGTCGTTCCTGTTCCTGGGGCCGACCGGTGTCGGCAAGACCGAGCTGACCAAGGCGGTGGCGGAATATCTCTTCGACGACGATCAGGCGATGGTCCGGATCGACATGTCGGAATTCATGGAGAAACACGCCGTCGCCCGGCTGATCGGGGCGCCGCCCGGCTATGTCGGCTATGATGAGGGCGGTGTTCTGACCGAGGCGGTCCGGCGCCGTCCCTATCAGGTGATCCTGTTCGACGAGGTCGAGAAGGCGCATCCGGATGTCTTCAACGTGCTCTTGCAGGTTCTGGATGACGGGGTGCTGACCGACGGGCAGGGCCGCAGGGTCGACTTCAAGCAGACGCTGATCGTGCTGACCTCCAACCTCGGATCCCAGGCGCTGAGCCAGCTTCCCGACGGGGCCGATGCCGAGTCGGCGCGGCGCGAGGTGATGGAGGCGGTGCGCGACCATTTCCGGCCGGAATTCCTGAACCGGCTGGACGAGACGGTGATCTTCCACCGGCTCACCCGCGAGGACATGGACGGCATCGTGACGATCCAGCTCCGGCAGCTGCAGAAACGGCTGGATGCCCGCGGCATCCTGCTCGATCTCGACGAGGGGGCGCGGAAATGGCTGGCCGATGCGGGCTATGACCCGGTCTATGGCGCGCGGCCGCTGAAACGGGTGATCCAGCGCAGCCTGCAGGACCCGCTGGCCGAGGCGCTGCTGGCCGGGGAGATCCGCGACGGCGGCAATATCGGGGTGACGGTCGGTCCCGAGGGGCTGATCATCGGCGACCGGGTGGTCGGTTCGAACCGGCCGAAGCCGGAGGATGCCGTCCTGCACTGATCGGGCCTGCACTGATCGGAAGCGCGGGACCGCAGCGCTGGAACATGGGACGCCCGGGTCTGACGATCCGGGCGTCTTTTTCTGCGTTTCAGTCGAGCCCGACGACGTCGCGCACGATGCCGTCGAGCAATTCCTCGACCTCTTTCATCGGGCCTTCGGGATAGGTGCTGTAGCCGATCGTCGTCTTCCCGGGCGTCTCGGGATATTGCAGCACGAATATGCCATAGGGGCAGAAGCGGATGTTGAGCGGGTCGATCTCCATCACCTTTCGCGAGAGCGCGACCGGACAGAAGCTGTAAATATCGGCATTGAGAAAGATCGTCTTGTCCGAGCCAAGATCGGCCCGGGTCCGTTCCAGCATCTCGCCCGGATGGCTGACATGGTCGATCACCAGACCGCGGCCGGTGATCGCGGTTTCAAGTTCGAAGGCGACGTCTTCGAAACTCTGGCTGGTGGTGTAGGTGACCGGTGCCGCCGCGACAGCCCCTGCCGCAAGAAATGCGGCAAGTGTGGTCGCGGTAAGTAATGCTTTCATCTTTTCCTCCGAGGCTGGTGCCGCGCGGGGTTGTATCCGTTCTATTGTCCGCGCAGGTTATCCGAAACAGCGGGGTCGGCATCGTCCGCCCGCACAGGCATGACGGGGGCAGGATGGGCTGGGCCTATTACGCATTGCAAGTGCTGGCGGGCGCTTTCGCTTTGGTCATCGGTACCCTTCTAATGGTCAGCCTTGCGCTTTTCATCATCGACCGGACCCAGACCGGCGACGCGATCCGCCGCAATTACCCGGTGATAGGGCGGTTTCGCAATATCTTCACCAAGCTGGGTGAGTTCTTCCGGCAGTATTTCTTTGCGATGGACCGCGAAGAGATGCCGTTCAACCGCGCGCAGCGCGACTGGGTCGCCCGGGCGGGGGCAGGCAAAAGCAATACCGTTGCTTTCGGGTCGACCCGAAATCTCAGCATTCCCGGCACGCCGATTTTCGTCAACGCGGCCTTTCCGCCGCTTGAAGGTCAGTTTGCCAGTACCGCGCCGATGAAGATCGGCCCCTTCGCCCGTATTCCCTATGTCACCTCGTCCTTTTTCCATATCTCGGGCATGAGCTACGGGGCGATTTCGAAACCCGCGGTGCAGGCGCTGTCGAAGGGCGCGGCCGAGGCGGGGATCTGGCTCAATACCGGGGAAGGTGGGCTTTCGCCCTATCATCTCGAGGGCGGCTGCGACATCGTTTATCAGATCGGCACCGCCAAATACGGGGTGCGCGACGCCCATGGCCATCTGTCGGACGAAAAGCTGGCGGCGCTGGCGGCGATCCCGCAGGTGAAGATGTTCGAGATCAAGCTGAGCCAGGGCGCCAAGCCCGGCAAGGGCGGTATCCTGCCCGCGGCCAAGATCAACGAAGAGATCGCGCGCATTCGCGGCATCCCGCTGGGCGAGGACAGCTATTCCCCGAACCGCCATGCCGAGGTCGGCAACTGGGAAGACATGCTCGACATGATCGGCCATGTCCGCAAGGTCACCGGCAAGCCGGTGGGCTTCAAGGCGGTGGTCGGCGGTCCGGAACCCTTCGAACAGCTGTTCGATCTTGTGCGTGCGCGGGGCGCTACCTCGGCGCCCGATTTCATCACGATCGATGGCGGCGAGGGCGGCACCGGTGCTGCGCCGATGCCGTTGATCGACCTGGTCGGGCTGCCGATCCGCGAGGCGCTGCTGATGATGTCGGACCTCCG